>NZ_JARVSO010000016.1:0-259653 GCF_030209155.1 Pseudomonas sp. fls2-241-TYG-175
CCCCCGAATCAGCGCCAGGACTCAGCCTTCACCCACGTCGCGTTCTGCGGTGTTCTTACCATCGCGTTAGAAAAGCGCATCAGTGCTGCTGCCTCTCTGGATAGCCAGGTGACTTGTGTAAAACGATGAGCGCTGGAGTGGGCGTGATTGGTGTGCTTGAGACCTCTGATCGTTACCACGCTCCAGCGTGGTAACGCCTCTCGGGACGCTCCGCGTCCGGCCGTGATGTGGCGCAGAGCGGCACGTTTGCGGGCACTGCGCTTAATCCCTGGCCAGCAACCGGTAACCCACGCCCGCCTCGGTCAGGATGAACCTGGGCGCTGTCGGGTCGTCGCCCAGTTTCTGACGCAGGTGCCCCACCACAATGCGCAGGTAGTGGCTGTCTTCCGTATGGGTCGGGCCCCAGATGTCCTTGAGCAGTTGCTGCTGAGTGATCACACGTCCGGGGTGGCGCGCCAGTTGCGCGAGCACTGCGTACTCCTTGCGGGTCAGTGCGACTTCGTTGCCATCCAGCAGCACTCGGCGATACGCCAGGTCCACCGTCAGCGGGCCGAAGCTCAGTGCGGCGTCGGGTTTTTCAATGCCGGAGGACTGGCGCAACAGTGACCTGACCCTGGCCAGAAACTCTTGAATGCCGAAGGGTTTGGTCACGTAATCGTTGGCCCCGGCGTCCAGCGCCTGAACCTTTTGTGCTTCGCTGGCGCGCACCGACAGCACCAGAACCGGCACCGCCGACCATTCCCGAAATTCGCTCAGCACTTGCTGGCCATCCATGTCAGGCAGCCCCAGATCGAGCACCAGCAGATCAGGTTTGTTCAGCGCCGCCTGAGTCAGACCCTCCGCGCCGGTGGCCGCTTCCAGCACTTTATAGCCCTGCGACACGAGGCTGATGCGCAGGAATTTGCGGATCTGCGGCTCGTCGTCGATCACCAGAATGGTTGCCGTCTGACTCATCGGTGCGCTGCCGTTTCAATGCGGGAAGTGAACACAAGCGTAACCCAGGATCGACTCAAGCCGGCTCCTCCGTTTCAGCATCGGGCTGAGCCTGCAACGGCAGAAACAGGGTAATGCGCGTGCCCAGACCGTCGATGCCTTCGCCGACGCTCAAACGACCGCCATGCGCGCCGACCATACCCTGACAGATCGCAAGCCCCAACCCCGTGCCCTGCCCGCCCCGGTCACCACGTGCAGCGGTGTAGAACATGTCGAAAATCTTCGCACGCTCCTCTTCGGGAATGCCCGGCCCCTCATCGCTGACCGAGAAAAACAGTTCGCTGTCGATAACGCCCGCCGCCACTTGCAGACGTCCTTCCGGCGGCGAAAATCGTGCAGCGTTTTCCAGTACGTTGACCAGCGCCTGCTCGATCAGCGCAGCATGCACGTACAGCAGCGGCAACGCTTCGGCGACCTGGGTGCTCACCTGTAACGGCGTCATGACCGCACGCAACCGGTTGAGCGCACTGCCGACGATGTCGGCGGGCGAGACCCAGTCGCGGGCCAGTTTCAAGGCGCCGTGACCGAGCCGGGTCATGTCCAGCAGGTTCTGGATATATCGATCCAGACGTTCGGCTTCGTCGCGCGTGCCCTCAAGCAGTTCACGACGATCCTCCAGTGGAATGGCCTCGCCCAGCGCCAGCAGGCTGTCGATGCTGCCGCGCATGGACGTCAGTGGCGTGCGCAGGTCATGGGAGACGGACGCCAGCAACGCGCTGCGCAATTGCTCGGTTTCACCGTGCAGGCGAGCCGCTTCCAGCTCTTCGGCCAACTGCGCACGTGCGAGGGCTTGTGCCAAGGGTTGAGTCAGCGCCGCCAGCAGACGCCGATGCTGCGCCGTGAACGACTGACCCTTGCGGGCCGTGACCCCGAGCAGCGCCAACGGCCCCTCTTCGGCGGTGATCGGCCACCACCACCATTGCCCTGACGGCAAGGTGCCGGTGCCGCTGCCCGCAGGCTGCTCATGTTGCCAGGCCCAGTCGGCTGCAGCGCGCTCGGCCTCGGTGAAGGTCAACGGCCCGCCGGTCTCGACAGTCCAGCCGCCCTGCTTGTCGCGATCCAGCAGACAAAGCTTCAATTCCTTCCAGCCACTGAAATGCTGTTCAGCGGCATGAAACACTGCCTTGCTGTCGGCGGCGGCGGTCATCTTGCGTGACAAGTCCAGCAACTCGCTGGTCTGTTCCTGAGTGTCGCGCAACGCCTGCAACTGCCGACGCTGACGTGCCGCCAGCTTGCCGGTGAGTGCCGACATCAGCAGAAAGAACATCAGGGTCAACACGTCTTCGTCGCGCTGGATGCTCAGCGAGAAACTGGGCGGGATGAACAGAAAGTCGTAGGCCAGAAACGACAGTCCGGCACAGGCCAGCGCCGGCCCCATGCTGCTGCGCACTGCTACCAGCAGCACGGCCGCGAGAAAGATCAGAGAAATGTTGGGCAACGCCAGTACGCCCGAAACGCCCCATGCCACCACACTGGCCAGCACCGTTGCGATCAGCGCCAGCCCGTAGTCGAACCACACCACATCACGAAGCGGCCGGGCGCGTGGCGGCTGATCGGGCTGCTGCTCGCTGTCGTCGAGCACACAGACTTCCAGCCCGTGCCCTTCACGCAGCAGCCTTGCGGCCACACCGCCGCCGAAAATACGCCGGTGCCAGTGTCGATGCGACTGGCCGACCAGCACCACATTGGCACGACGCTCCACCGCATGCTGAATCAGGGTTCGGGCCACCTCTCCGGCGCGCAGGGACACCACTTCGCCGCCCAGTCGTTCGGCCAATTGCTGGGCACCTTGCAGACGCGCACGGGACTGTTCGTCCAGCGTCTGCCCGTCGTCTACATGCACGGCGCTCCACGGCAGGTGACGGCGCTGGGCGACCCGGCTGGCATGACGCACAAGGCGCTCGGCCTGCGCATCGCCGTCAATCCCCACCAGCAAACGACCGCGCACTGCCGGAGCAGCCTGCCCCAGTTGCCGATAGCCCTGGGCCAGATCGTTGTCGACCTGAGTCGCCGCGGTCTGCATGGCCAGTTCGCGCAGAGCACTCAGGTTGGTCGGGGTGAAGAAGGCGTCGATGGCAGCGCGTGCCTGCTCCGGTACGTACACCTTGCCCTCACGCAACCGCTCCAGCAGTTCGCGGGGCGGCAGGTCGATCAGGATAAGATCGAAGGCTTCCTGCAACACCCAGTCGGGCAGCGTTTCGCGGACCTGCACGCCGGTGATGCCGCGCACTTGATCGTTGAGGCTTTCCAAGTGCTGAACGTTGACCGTGGTGTAAACGTCGATGCCCGCAGCCAGCAACTCCTGAATATCCTGCCAGCGCTTGGCGTGACGACTGCCGGGCGCATTGCTGTGCGCCAGTTCATCGACCAGTACCAGACTCGGCGCGGCCTTGAGCAAGGCGTCCAGGTCCATTTCTTCCAGCGTCATGCCACGGTATTCGCTGCGCAACAGCGGCTGCTGCGGCAGGCCGTTGAGCAGGGCTTCGGTTTCCGCACGCCCGTGGGTTTCCACGACACCCGCCATGACGTTCACGCCCTGACGCAGCTGTTTGTGAGCAGCCTGCAGCATGGCGTAGGTCTTGCCCACGCCCGGCGCCGCGCCCAGAAAAACCTTCAGCCGCCCTCGGCCGTCGCGGGGCAATTGAGCCAGTAATGCGTCTGCTCGACCGGAATCACTCACGTTGGGTATCACTCTCTTTCGGTGTGGCCTGGGCGCCGTTGAACATCATGGCGGCCGGAAGAACGCCTTTTCTGAAACAGCGTTGTCTCGCATCGAACACCGGACTGTGGGCGTTATCGCGAACCAGCGCTTTGTCAGCGAATGTTACAGCTGCGCGTTGCGTTGTGTAGACGTTATCTGATTCAGGCTCATATTCAAGGTCAATACGTTGACCACTGGCGGGCCGATCGATGGACGACGGGTGTTCGCTTCGATCAGCGCCTGAACCCTGTCCAGCGGCAATTTCCGCGCTGCAGCCACACGTGCGGCCTGCCAGTCCGCCGCTTCAGGCGACAGGTGAGGATCAAGCCCGCTGCCGGACGTAGTCAGCAAGGCCAGCGGCACCGGGCCCTGACCGGGAACAGCCAGTTTTGCGGCGTCTTCGGTAACACGTGTCGCCAGTGCCGGGTTGCTCGGTGCAAAGTTGCTGGCACCGCTGGCAACCGTTGCGAAAGCACCGGCCGAAGGACGCGGCTGGAACCACTCATCACCAGTAAACGCTTGGGCGATCAGCTCGGAACCGCGCACCTTGCCCTCGTTGTCATACAGCAGGCTGCCATTGGCCTGCGCCGGGAACGCCACTTGCGCCACACCCGTCACCACCAGCGGATAGGCCACGCCGGTGATCAGGCTCATCAACACAATCAGGCTCAGGGCCGGACGCACTACATTCGACATTTCTTCATCCTCAATCAGGTGAAGCTGCGCGCCGACCGGCGCGCAGCTCAGTCATCCACTCAAACCAGGCCAAACGCGACCAGCAGCATGTCGATCAGCTTGATCCCCACGAACGGAACGAAGATGCCGCCCACGCCGTAGATCAGCAGGTTGCGACGCAGCAGGTGCGCAGCGCTGGCGGCCTGCACACGTACGCCACGCAGGGCCAGCGGAATCAGCACCACGATGATCAACGCGTTGAAGATGATCGCCGACAGAATCGCGCTCTGCGGGCTGGCCAGTCGCATGACGTTGAGCACGCCCAGTTGCGGGTAGATCGCAGCGAACAGCGCGGGCAGCACCGCAAAGTACTTGGCCACGTCGTTGGCGATGGAGAACGTGGTCAGCGCGCCGCGGGTCACCAGCAACTGCTTGCCGATGTGCACCACGTCCAGCAGCTTGGTAGGGTCGCTGTCCAGGTCGACCATGTTGGCCGCTTCACGAGCCGCCTGGGTACCGTCGTTCATGGCCATGCCTACGTCAGCCTGCGCCAGTGCCGGGGCGTCGTTGGCGCCGTCGCCGCACATGGCGACCAGACGGCCTTCACCCTGTTCCTGACGAATCCGTTCCAGTTTCTTCTCCGGAGTGGCTTCGGCCAGCACGTCATCCACACCCGCCTCTGCTGCAATTGCCGCCGCAGTGAGCGGGTTGTCGCCGGTCACCATCACGGTGCGGATACCCAGCTTGCGCAACTCTTCGAACCGCTCGCGGATGCCCGGTTTCACCACGTCCTTGAGGTGAATAGCGCCCAGCAGACGGCCATTGGCGCAGACCAGCAGCGGCGTACCACCGGTCTTGGCGATCTTGTCGACTTCACGTGCCAGCGGTGCAGGCAGGTCGCTGCGCTGCAGGTTGATGAACGCCAGCAGCGAATCCACCGCGCCCTTGCGATACACATGGCCCTGGTAGTCCACACCAGACAGTCGCGTGTCGGCGCTGAACGGCACGGCGGTCACCGAGCTCAGCGTCGGCTCGTTCATCGGGTGCAGATTGCGCAGGAATTCGACGATGGATTTGCCTTCGGCGGTTTCATCGGCCAGCGAAGCGAGCAAGGCGCCCTCGCCCAACTCTTTGGGGGTCACACCGGGGGCTGCGTAGACGGCGGCGCAACGACGGTTGCCGAAGGTGATGGTGCCCGTCTTGTCGAGCAGCAATACGTGCACGTCACCCGCCGCTTCCACGGCGCGACCGGACTTGGCGATCACGTTGAGGCGCACCAGCCGGTCCATACCGGCGATACCGATGGCCGACAGCAGGCCGCCAATCGTGGTCGGAATCAGCGTCACCAGCAGTGCCACCAGAAACACCAGCGGCAGGCTGCCACCGGCAAAGTGAGCGAACGGCTGCAGGGTGATCACCACCAGCAGGAAGATCAGCGTCAGGCCGATCAGCAGGATATCCAGCGCCACTTCGTTGGGCGTCTTCTGACGCTTGGCACCTTCCACCAGCGCGATCATGCGGTCCAGGGTCGATTCGCCCGGGTTGGCGCTAATGCGCACCAGCAGCCAGTCGGAGACCAACCGCGTGTTGCCGGTCACGGCCGAGCGATCACCACCGGACTCTCGGATCACGGGGGCCGATTCGCCCGTGATCGCCGCCTCGTTGACGGCTGCAATGCCTTCGATGACCTCGCCGTCACCGGGAATCATCTCCCCGGCTTCGACGCGTACCACATCGCCCTTGCGCAGTTCGCTGGCATTAATGGTGCGCAGGCTGCCGTTCTCGTCACGGATACGGGCTTTCAGCCCTTCGCTGCCCGCCTTGAGGCTGTCGGCCCGCGCCTTGCCACGACCTTCGGCCAACGCTTCGGCGAAGTTGGCGAACAGCACGGTGAACCACAACCACAGCGCAATCTGCAACGCGACCGAGGTCGAGACCTGCGGATCGGGAATGAAGCACAGCACAGTGGTCAGAATGGCGGTCAGTTCCACCACCAGCATCACCGGCGAACGCTTGAGCAAACGCGGGTCCAGCTTGACGAAGGCTTGCACGAGCGCCGGACGCCACAGGGCCGACATACCGGTTTTGGCAGAGGTCTGAGCGGCCTGGGATTCGGCCTGTCTGGCAGAAGAAATAGGCATATTCATGGTCGGTTCCTCAGAAACCCAGGCTCAAGTGTTCGGCAATCGGACCCAGTGCCAGCGTCGGCAAAAAGGTCAGCCCGCCGACCAGCAGAATGGTCACCGTCAGCAATGTCACGAACAGCAGGCCATGGGTCGGGAAGCTGTCCTGACCCTGCGGTATGCTCTTTTTCATCGCCAGACTGCCCGCCAGGGCGAGGACCGGCAGGATGTAGCCGAAACGGCCGATGAAGATCGCCAGACTGAGCATCAGGTTGTGGAAGACGGTGTTGGCACTGAAACCGCCGAACGCCGAGCCGTTGTTGGCTGTGGCCGAGGTGTAGGCGTAAAGCAACTGGCTGAAGCCATGCGGACCGGGGTTGCTGATAGCTCCTGCAGGGCCTGGCAGGCTGGCCGCGATGGCGCCCAGTACCAGTACGCCGACCGGCATCACCAGCAGCGTCGCGACCAGCAGCCGCACTTCCTGAGCCTGCAGTTTCTTGCCCAGATACTCTGGCGTGCGACCGATCATCAGGCCTGCCAGAAACACGGCGATCAGCACGTTCAGCAGCATGCCGTTGAGGCCGACACCAACGCCGCCGAAGATCACTTCGCCGACCATCATGTTGACCAGCGCCACCATGCCCGTCAGCGGATTGAGGCTGTCATGCATGCCATTGACCGAACCGTTGGAAGCCGCGGTCGTGGCCACCGACCAGAGCACGGTGCCGGTGGTGCCGAAACGGGTTTCCTTGCCTTCCAGCGGTGCGGTCTGTTCGACGCCTGCCAGATTCAGCATCGGGTTAGGCTGGTACTCGGCCCACAGTGACACTGCACCGCCAATCAGCAGCAACGCCAGCATGCAACCGAGAATCGCGCGGCTCTGGCGCATGTCCTTGACGTAATGCCCGAAGGTGAACACCAGTGCCGCCGGGATCAGCAGGATCGAGACCAGCTCGAACAGGTTGCTCCAGGCCGTCGGGTTCTCGAACGGATGCGCCGAGTTGACGCCGAAGAAGCCGCCGCCGTTGGTGCCCAGTTGTTTGATTGCAATCTGGCTCGCGGCTGGCCCCATCGGCAGGCTCTGATCGGTGCCTTGCAGGGTCAGCGCATCGATGTAATGGGCGAAGCTTTGCGGCACGCCCTGCCAGACCAGAAACACGGCCAGCACGATGCTGATCGGCAGAAGGCCGTACAGTGTGGCGCGAGTCATGTCGGCCCAGAAATTACCCAGGCTGTTGGAAGAACGACGGCTGATGCCTCGGCACAACGCAACCAGCACGGCGAGGCCGGTGGCGGCGCTGACGAAATTCTGCACGGTCAGACCGACCATCTGGCTCAGGTAGCTGAGCGACGCTTCGCCGCTGTAGGCCTGCCAGTTGGTGTTGGTAATGAAACTCATCGTGGTGTTGAACGCCAGTGACCACTCCATGCCGGGCAACTGCTGCGGGTTGAGCGGTAGCGCGCCCTGCAACAACAGGATCGCAAACAACAGGACAAAGCCCGCCAGATTGAAGGCCAGCAAGGCCCAGGCGTACTGTTTCCAAGACTGTTCCACCCGTGGATCAACGCCGGATATCCGGTAGCAGGCCCGCTCAACGGGTCCCAGCACAGGCGTCAGCCAGGTACGCTCGCCTTCCATCACTCGGTAGTAAAAACGCCCAAGCCAGGGTGCCGGCAACAGCAGCAGCACCAGAAAGGCCAGGATCAACAGATAGTCATAACTGTGCATGGCCGCTCCTAGTTCTGGTCGGCGCGCAACAGCGCCACCAACAGATAGATGAACAGCCCGACTCCCATCAACAGAGAGATACCATCCATAACGCTCATTGCAATTTCCCCATGATCAGGCCACATCGAATACGGCGATGGCCGCGTAATGGCATTGTCAGGATCAAAGGCGTAAAGGAACGAGGGCGAGGCGGCAGAACCCGCATAAAGAAACTGTAAAATTCGGGATTTTGCGCTAAAAAACGCTCGCGCAAAGAACATCAGGTCGGTTGGCGAACCGGGAGTGAATAAATGACATTTCTGTCAGGTTTCAAGCGCTCATTGAAGCGCTAAGTTAATGGCTGGTTTTCAAGGATGAGGAACCGGCCATGAACACTGTAGAACGCTATTATCGCGCCCATGAAGCGCCCGTACGCTTGACCCCCAAGGAACAGGAGGCCCTGCACTGGGCCATGCTCGGCAAGACCGCGTGGGAAACCTCGCGCATACAGGATTGCAGCGAAGCGGCGATCAACTTCCACCTGAGCAATATTCGTCGCAAATTCGGGGTCAGCTCGATAAGAGCGGCGCTGGTCATCGCCATCAATCAGGGCATGTTGCTTTCCAGGTAGGCAACTGCTTGAAATGCTTTTCAATCCCTCATAAAAAAGCCGGCCAGGATACAAAGCATTCTTGGCCGGCCTTCTACAAGCAACGCCTCAACGCCTGACTTGCGTATCCTCAGAGCTTGCGACTGCCAGAGGATCGGCAGGGTCGTGGGGACTGTCAATCGTCACGCCCGGACTGCCGACCTCGATCAGACGGCCAAGGGCGTCGTATTTAAGCGTGCGGTTGCATTCATCGCGAATCAGATTGCCGTCCGGATCATAAGTCAGATCGATTCTGGCCGGGTAATCCGCGTGTTTATTCGTGACGGCGCTCAATTGTACAGGGTCGGGATTTTCGTAAAGATAGCTGGCAATATTGCTTTCGTTACCGAAGCTGGTCTGGACCAGTCTCAGGTTGTCCAGACCGTCGAAACTGAACAGTTGTCTGGAGACGGTCTTGCCGTAGGGATCCACCGGACAGTGAGTGCCTTCACAGGCGTATCGGGTCAGACGTCCACGCAGGTCATAACCGTAAGCCTCGTCCCGAATGACGGTGTTTCCTTCAGTCAGCAGACGCCTGGTCATGTCATCAACATGATCGTACTCCTGTTCCATTTGCTGCATGACGCCGGCAAGATCAAAAGTGCGCAGGATCTCGCGACCGAAATCGTCGTACTCCAGACCGACCGCGACACGCTGCTGATTTCCGGTGTCAGTCGTTGTGATGCTTCTCGTGCGACCCAGGGCATCGTAGGTGAAATCCGTGGATGTAGTACCCAGCGAGGTGTACCTCAAACGCCCGTAGTCGTCGTACAGGAAGGTTTGCTCCTGTTTGAGCACATCGGTATAGCCCAGCATTCGGCCAAGCCGACTGTAGCGATACTGCATTGAGTAAAGATTGCCATCGGAGAGCCGCTGCTCGCTTTTCAATTCTCCGGTGCTGTAGTAATTGCGCTCCAGACGTTCGCCCTGCTCCTGGGAATGAAGCAGACGTGCATTTTTCGGATCATAGGTGTAATCAGACGTCACGCCCTCCAGCGTCCGTTGCAACGGATCGGAGCCCAGCCGAGGCTCGTAGGTATACCCCACAGTTTTTCCGCTGGCCGTGGTGACCGACTGGGGTTGCAACATTCCCGCCTCATACTTCAATACGCGCTGTCGTCCACCCGTGACGGTTTTCCTGATGCGGTCAAGGCCATCGAACACCTGTTCGCCCAGTGGAAATGTCTTGCCGGCATGTTCGACGCTGATGGAAACAGGCAGGTCTTCGCTGCTGTGGCGCGCAAAGGTACGGTGCACGATGGCGTTATCCGGCAAGGTGGTTCTGACAGCCCGGCCAAAGGCATCATAGGAAAACTTCGTTTCCCTGAACGGTGGCTCGAGGCCGACGATCTCCTCCACGGTACGTCCCAGGCCATCGTAGTGGCTCTGCGTCTGGCTGACTTTTTTACCGTCACGGTCAAACCGGACGACAAGGGTGGGTTTTTCAAACAGATTGAGCCAGGTTTCGGTGACGCCGGTTTTTACAACGATACCGTTTTCGTCGGTTCCTTCGCTCCAGCTGCGCCGGACAGGTCCTTTGGACTCATCGGTACCGATAGGGTCGGTTTCTTCAAAATTCCTGACACCGTCCGGGCCCGTCACGCAGCGTTGTTCTCCCCAGTCGTCGTACTCGAATCTGCTGGTCAACGCCAGAGCACGCGCATCAAGCCAGTCGTACTCGCACTCCCACGCCAGCCGCCCCCATGGATCATAGTGGGCCGCATAGGTCGGACGTGTAAAACGGGTACCGAACGGGCTGGGGTTGTCAGCATCGTCACGTTCCTCGCGGATCACCCGGTGCAAGCCGTCCATGTAACTGATGGTTTTCACGCCCTTGACGTCGAACACCCCTTGCTCGGCCTGATCGCCGTCATCGGCGCAAAGGACATAGCTGTAGAACCGGGAAGCCTCGTACATCGTATCGGGCGCAACGGTCTCCGAAAAAACCCGTCTGAGCGAGTCGTATGCATAGCGGATTTCCACATCGTTGTCATCGCGATTGAGTAAAGGCTCACCCATGAGCAGAGAGTGCTCAAACGTCGTGACTTTCTGTTCGCAATCAAAGCCGGTGACCGTCTGAACCGTACGCTGCACACTTTCGCCAAAGACGGGGCTTTGCAACGTGTCGTAGGCGAAATCGGTTGCGGTGTCCTGGCCGTCCAGTGTCAAGATCTGTCGCCCGATGCGCCCATGCCGAAATGCATCGGTGGGCACGTCAATATAGTCGTAGAAAGTACTCTGCAGCGGCTGCTCGCTTTGTGCGACTTTCTTCCTGACAGCCTCGATGAGCTTGCGCGCAGTGCGTTGAAAGATAGGGGCCAGTTTTGAAACTACAGCCGCAGCCATTTTGTCCAGACTCGCTTGCAGCTTGTGTAGGGTCCCTGTCTCAATCTGCACCTGCGTTTCGCTCTGCACCGCCAGCCAGTTGTCGAGCTCGCTGTCCGCTATCGGATCAAGCGACGTGTAACGGTAGCGTGTAACAAGTGTCGGCGCCTGACCGTACTCCGAAGCCGCAGGCTCGACAGTGCGGCTCTTGATGTTACGAACAAACCCTTCCGGATCGGGCGGGCAACCATCCTCTCCTTCGGCCTCATACCACACACTGGTTTCGACCACCCCGTTTGCGTCGGTCTGACTGAGCAGGTTGCCGTGCGTGTCATAGCGGCTGCTGACGATTTCAATGCGCGGTACACGCCCACTTTCCAGTTGCCGCCATACTGTCCTGACCTCCCTGGGAAGCTGACAATAGTTGGGCTGCTGGTCGAAGGGCTTGTCCGGATCAACGTAGTAGAGGGTCTGCACCTCTTTGACATTGTTGTTCTGGCGGGTGGTTTCCAGGGTGAGCAGGTGGAACTGATTGAACACACGCTCAATCGTGCGTGCGTCCTGATCGTCCACGCACAGGGTTTCGGTCGTGACATAGTTATACGCTTGCGCCCCCCCGTATTTGTAAAGATTGTCGAGGCCGTCGTCCGCCCAATCAATCTCGAGGCCGGCACCGAGGAAATTATGCTCACGGCCTTCGCTGTCCTGATAGGTGTAGTGCACCTCCACTTCAGGCTGGTCAAAACCGGGCGTGGTGCGATGACAGGTCACGCGCGGCAATGGCTGACGTCCCGCTGACCCCGGAAACTGATGGCCGCCGTCCAGGTAGGCAATGTCTTCGTGACCTCCGGCAGGTGTGTCGAGTGATGTGACACAGAGGTGTTCGCGAAACACCTCGTAATCAAAACGCCAGGATGCGGCATTCTCGGTAGGAAGTTCAATCCTCTGGACACGATGATCCGAACCGCCCAGTCTCATCAAAAACTCGACGTCCGGCCCCTCCCCCGCACTCATCCGGAGACTGACAGACAGATCGTCTCGACAGATGCTCAGCAAGGTGTGGCCTGCATCATCGATGACTTCGCTGAGCAACTGATGGGTATTGTCGAAAGACGTGTAGGTCAGTTTCAAACTGTGCCCTTCAGGGGCAAACAGTTGCACGGGCAGCGCAACGGGATTCTCGCGACTCCCGACAACTTCAAGTATCTCTACCTGTCCGGACTTGTGCACGACCCGGTACGTCGAGTCGACCTGTTCGTGAAAGTGGAAACTGTCGATCTTCTTTTCCGACATCAGTAACTGATCGCCGCTACTGTCATCCACCTTGAACGTCTCGCCGGTGCTCAAGGCAAGTATCTGACTACCCGGTGTGTATTGCGACAACCCCAGATTCCAGCCCAGGCCAAAACCACTGTCTTGGGTATTGAGCGGGTTATAGTTCAATGCCAATGGAAAACCCGGACCGCGAAGCCCATTGGTTTTTATATCCGGCAATGTAATGGAAACGGTGTACTGACCGGTACGGGGGTCTACGCCACTTTGGACGAAACTCATGAAATTGAAAGCGTTGGAATGTACGGAAGTTGAAAGCGTCATTGCGTGATTCTCCCATTCTTTTTCGCAAGGGAAGACAGGCCTCATCGTTCCCTTGCAACGAAACCCATGCGCTCACCGTCAACGAGAGGTTCTCACCCTGACACAGGACAGCTTTCCTTTTATCTGATCGTCGTCTTCACGTTTTTTCCACTCGAGATAAACGCCCTCCCGAACGATATAACCAGGCTCTTGGCCTTTCAGTTCCTGGATGTCAATCCAGTCCGTACTCACCGGATCAACGTACGTCTTTAAAGCAAACACCCACCCACCGGAATCGTTACAGTGCCTCGACTCCAATTCGATGCCCGTGGCCGAACGAACATTATTCAGCTGAAAATAATTCATCTGATCATTCTTGCAGGGATTATCATCCGCGAAACTCCAATCCACAGTCGAATTGATGGGGACCGAGCACTGATCGCCCTCAGGTCTTTGATTTTCATATTTTTCTGCAAAATTTATGGAGCGTGATGTATCGCCTTCGAGCGCTACCGGCTGCCTGTCAGAGCCGAATCCTTGCAAACTCGTCAAGCCTGCCACCAGCAGGCAGGCAAAAAAACCATTCCTTATATTCATGACCCTGACTCCCTGTCGTTCAATAGCCTAAGGTTTAAAGGGGGTATACAAACTATGAAGCAGACGATTTCGTCTTCCGACACCGCTGGGTCTAAAGTCGATGTATCTTCGGTGAACGTTTCCTTTCTGATCAATCAACATGACCGCCAGCGGACGGTACAAACGATCGCGCACCGCATCGCCTGCGGGACGGTAAGGTATTTTCCAGGAGCGGTGCAGGCTGATGACCAGCGACCCCACTTCAAACCCCGGCAGTACCACGCCCTTATCCAGACTTTCACCGGTGCCTGTAACGTCCGAAACACCGGGATCGAATGAAATCTTTTCAACGCTCGGGCCATCCGGGATGGCCTGAAATATATAACCTGTCCAGCTGACAAACGACTCGTTCACTTGTTCGCTCTCCCAAAGCAGTGCCGAACAATTGATATCATCGCTCCCGTTGACCGAAGGCAGGAACTCAACGGTGTAAAACTTCATCCATTGACGCGTCATCGGATCCAACACTTTCAACGCCCAGAAATCAACAGACTTAAATACGAGATTGAATGCGGGGTCTGAAGTGACGTCGCCATCCGCCGCGGGCGGGGGCGGTTCCGCTGTGGGAGGAGGAATATCATTGCCCTCGACCCGATGCGGTTCGAACGAATAGTCTTTCGTGTCAAATACAACAAGCGCTAACGGCTCGATCGTTATCCTGTTGAACTCGTCGGCAAACTGGATCGATTCAAACCACGCTTTTGTTTCAGATTGAAACCTGGCATAAAACTCCGTGACCATTCCTGCAGGTGCACGACTTTGCAGATAAAAGGGCTGGACGACGGTGCTCGAACTAATAAGTGACGACTCGGCCGCGGCGAACGTATCCGGCACATCCGCACTGGCCATCGTCCAGGTAGCGAGATCGAAACGATTGGCGAGACTGTGGGTCGCCCACAGTTGCTGCTCTTGCAGTGCGGCCGCTTCAGCGATAGCCTCCTGACCATCAAGCAGGAATGCTATCTCCTGACTGGTAGCTTTATCGACCAGTCGCATCGAAGCCATTTCTGCCGGGCTCAACGGATAATTCACACCGCTGACGTCCATGGTTTGCGTCTCGACCCGGAACGCGAGTTGCTGGCGACCGTTCGGAAGCAACTTCCCGGCATGAAGGTTATATATGTTTGGCACCACCACCTTGAAAACACTCAGCTCACTCCACGTCGGCTCATCGATCAGATCCGACACCTCGATAACGCTATAGCCACAGGCCAGCACCATACCCTCGCGGACGATCTCACATCTGACCACGCTGTTTGACCCGGTATTCTCCAGAGGCGGGCTGAACTCGCCCTGGTCATTGACGCTGCCAGCGCCACTGATCACGTGCCAGCGGCGCTGAAAGCCCGGAAGCATCGTGGCGTCGTCGGTCAGCTTGACGGGAGTCGATTTTCGCGCCCGCGCTACAAAGACGGGATCGATTCGCAGCATGGGTTGCCCATTGGCTATCAAAACTGTGGCAACTTTCCCGTCCGCCCCCCCTGCCTCGATCTGCTGGGCGATCAGTGCCTTGTTTACAGATCGCTCATCGGGGGTGAACAGTGCACCACCTTCGACCTCACTCAGTACGCCGTACTCAGGACTGTGTAACGCCCAGAGCGTTACGGCACCGTCGGAATCAGATGCCTTCAGGGTCACAGATTCAGGGCGTGTTCCACCTGCGACGAGCACCAGGCGTGGCCCGAGTTCCAGTTTCTCGTACACGACCGTCACCAGCGCCGAAGCGACGCGAGGTCTGGCACCACCGTAAGTCGCGATGATCGCGACACGGAGGGATTCGTGGCCCAGCAGGTCCACGCGGGCTGCCGTGTAAACGCCAAGTGGATTGATCTTGCCCTGGCTTTCAAGCGTATGGCTTTCCAGGCCCCGCACCTCCCACCTGTCAACGTCCAATTCCATACCGTCAGCATCCTGCAGCACAAACCGCCGCTGCTCCCCGGCATACAATCTGGTCGTCGATGGGCTGATAGCAGCCTGCGGCGACGCGAGCGTACCGAACAGCACCAGATCGCTCGACACATCGCGCTCCACCTCGACAAACCTGCTCCGCCCAGCGAAGCGCAGGCTGTCAACGATCATCGCAAGCCCCTCGGCAGTCATGCCTCGTGCGTCGCGCGAAAGTGCCAGCGTCACCCCGAACCCAGCACGTTTGTCCGCGCCGGAGGCGTCAGGAATCAGGAATGGAAAATCACTGGTGGGTGGGAAACGTCCGGACTCAGGACGCCCCCTCAATCGCATGAATACCACCAGAGCACCCGCACCGAAGTTTCTGGCCCCCCGCACGTGCGATCCAGGCGCTGGCTGAATGAAAAGCCTGCTGCCCGAAAGCACCTGTGGAGGTAACTTCTGCACAAGAAAAAATGAACTCTGGTGCAGACGAAGATTGTTGAACTTCTGCTCAATAAATTTGGCAACAAGCGCACTGGAGACTTCGTCAGCCCCCGCCACGTTGCAGGTGAAGTCGAATGCTTTTGCCAGATCCAGTGTCACGCCAAGGTCATCATCAAGCTGCAGTTCAGCGACTGCCTGCAGGCTGAAACCCATGGCCTCAGTGATGCGTACATCCTGTGACACTGTGGTGGCGCTGCCTTGCGGGCAGCGCGATATTCGGCAAGTACCGGACACCACCCCAATCGTCACCTGCACGAACTGTTTGTACGCAGACGCACTTGAGATGGACAGAACCGGCACACCCAACTCGATGCGAGACAGATGAATGTTCACGGCCTTGTCTGTCGAGTCGATGTCACCGGAAAACGATGGAAGAAAACTCAACCGCGCATGGCGCTCCAGATACTGAACGAGCAATTGTTCGTTCAGCTCGGAGAAGCTGATGGCCAGAACAGCGCCCCAGCCTTGAGTGACCGAACCGTTGTCGGAAGTCTGTAACCGGTGTTTCAGATACCTGAGGGAAATTGACATGATTCACACTCCGGGCACAACAGGCTGCGCCTGGTCATCGGGTTTGATCGAAAGCGCCTTGACTACGGCCGCAGCCTGTTTGAGCGGCAGGGGCAGAATGATGTGCCCTGCCAACTCTCCGAGGAAATCGTCTTCCCAGGTGGCATAAATCAGGACGAAACAGTCGCCGGCATTGGAAGCGCTGGTGTAGACACCGTTCTGATCAATAGAGCCGGGGCCACCGGCAGGCAATGACCACACGAGCCCTTCCTCGTCGGAAGTCTTTGCCGGAATGCGTTCTCCCTTTTTCAAGCTCGTTGTATCGACGCCGCTCAAGACCTCCAGGCGAATTTGCCCTTCGGGAAGCGTTGCATCCTCGACAGGCCTGATCGCGAGCGAAGGCGGCATCTGCTTCACAAGGATCCAGGCCGAACGGGCGTCATTGCCATCGCTGACCGTCACTTCATCCAGCACATAGGTTTTATCTGCCACCCTCGGCCCGGCGGTGTAGATCTGGCCGCCTGCCGGATCAGTCTCGTCAGGCCCGAGGCTGCCGCCACTGGCCGCGTCCTTTTTCTTCCAGACAAGATCTGCGCCACTGACACTTCTGGCCGACAGCCTTACCGACTCGCTGTGATTGCAGACTTCGATCAGAGGGTTCAGGCTGACGCCATGAAACTGCACGGCAATCAGCGTTGTAGCGCGCTCGTTGCCGACAGCGTTCTCTGCGCTGATCAACACCTGATGAAACCGCTGCCCCATCGCCTCGGTATCAGGGGCCTGATACAGGCCTTGAGCACTGATCGTCCCCGGGGCGCCATGACTGCCATCAGGCAGAGTGACAGACCATCGCAAGCCTTCGCAGATGGGCTCAGCCCTCAACTGCAGGCTTGAGCCAGCCACAACCACGCCCTGAGGCGCGACAATCCTTAGCGTCGAGGAGTCAGGCCCCATTCGGCCGAACACTGCCAGATCGTGAGGCAGCCTCTTTGCCCGAGCTTGCAATCCGTGCCCGCCGCACAGTTTCAGACCCGACAGGTAGGTTTCACTGCCATCGGCACGAAAATGCGGGGCCAGTCCCTTGAGCAGACCATGTTTGGCCGTGTAGGCAACGAAGCCATTGATCTGTTGCAGTTCTGCGGGCGAAATGTCTGCCAAATGACCTGCCACAGGGGTGACCTGCGCATCATGGTTATAAGGGCAATAGAAATGGCCCTCGATCACATCCTTGTCGAATTCGCCAGGCGTCAGGTGAAACTCATGCTTGAGGGTGACGTTGAACGTTGCCTCCTGATACGGCTGCCACTCGCTACTGTTCAGCGCCCGGTACCGAAAGTTGAGCGTGCAGGGAAAACCCCAACTGTGAACAGCGTTGCCGTAATCGAAATCAACCGTCAGTGGCTGGTGCGTGTCAGAGGCCTGCACACTGAATGCGGAAGACTCGAAAACAAAGTCGGCGCTTTGGTAACTGTCGCCCGCCACGTCGAACGTGCCCGACCGGGCGACCATTGATCTCAGCGGCTCCTTGTCAGGCATTTCGAAAAAGAATTCGGGGCTATTGAGCATTTCCATCACGGCATGGCCAAGCGCGGCCCTGTGGAGCGCGTGAGAGGAAAACACCATCGCCGCCGAATAGTCAGCGCCTGCGTCATTGGGAATCAGATAACGGAAATCCGAGCTGTCATCCGGCAGCCCACCCGCCACGCCATAATCAAGCGTGACAAACAGCAGCAACGCTCCCTTGCCCTGCGCCTCTGCGGTTTGTCGAGAAACACCTTGAGCGTTCTCGAGCTGGGCTCTTGCCTCGATCCTGCGCACCTTCAACAACGGGTTGTCCGTGGCGCTGAATTCGACGATCGGAAACACGCGCGCAGATTCGGAAAGGCTTTGCAACCAACTGTGAAAATATTTGCCCGCCTCGCGCTGCTCAGTCTTCGTGCCGGCAATCGTCAGCTCCGGGCCCTCGCCAAGCGCCAGATCCACAGAAAGGGTATTGGATTCGCTGGCCAGCGCCAGATCCATATCAAGCGCCGGACTGTTAAGCGGCTCATAGGCCGATATCCGCAGTACCTCGTTCTGACCATACTCTCGGGCCAGAACAGTATGCAGGCCACCGACCATCGACACTCGCCATGCCAGTGGTGCATGTTCAAGCGAGGCCTGCCTGAGTGAAAGGCCTGGCGGCCCTGATACGAATCCCGAGAAAAAGTGCGAGATGTTGGTGTCGAGGATGGAGACGCTTCCGTCGGGTACGGTTGGCGTCACGCCATTCTCGAGGTTGAGCTGGTAAATGCCCTTCAGGCCCTCACTGACCTGTCGAGTATCCAGCGCTATCACATTATCCCAACCTCTCAACCGGGTCGTGTCCCTCAACCACACCAACAGACTGTCCATTGAATAACCCGCCATGACATCACCTCCTGTGATATCCGTGTGCATCTTGTTTACAAACTACCGTCAATTGCTTTGCTGAATACATTGCGAATCGTGAAGGCAGCCTTGACCCACTTTAGCGTTCACGCAAAGGCAACGGCAGAATGATATGCCCCTCGAACGCCCCCAGGATCGGGTGCTCCCACCTTGCGAAAATCAGAACAAATCGTTCGCTGGATTGCGGATCACTGAGGTAGGTGCCGGTTTCGCTGATTGACCCGGGCCCGTGCGCCCCGATTGACCAGTTAACGACCTGATCGGGCGGCAAGGGTTTGCCATTGGCGAACGCCAACAAATGGATGCTGTCTGCGGTAAGCCCCGCCTCTTCATGTTTGATCACCAGGCCTGGCGGCTTCTGTTGCACCAGCACCCAGGCCGATACGCAGCCGTCGACGCCTGTCACGACAACCTCATCCAGTACGTAGGTTTTGCCTCGTACGGCCGGCGCCGCGAGATAGGCGCGATTGCCGTTGTGATCACTGCCTGGTTGCTCGCTGAATTGCAGTTCTCCACTTTCGCCCTCGACAAAATTGTCAATGCGCCATTCCAGATCACCGCCGCCAAGGGCACCGGCAGCCAATTCCACGCTAGCCAGGGCATCGCAGACCTGAATAAGCGGATTGACGGTCAGCGCATTGGCCAGCACGGTAACCAGCGCCGAGCTGGCATGCCCGGTGGCCGGATCCGTGGCGGTGACCCTGATCCGGGTGAACGACTTTTCAAGCGAGCTGGCTTCCGGCGCGTAATACTTGCCCACCCCACTGATCGCACCAAAATCTTCGGATTCTCCGTACAGATTTTCGATACTCCATTGCACATCCACCTCGGGTGGATCGGTCGTGAACTTCATGGAGCTGTCAGCCGCCATCAGGTGCTCCTGAGGCGTCACGACAAAATCGTCTGCCACCGCAGCCACACGACCGACCGATAGGAAATCCCGAGGTGCACGCAACACATCGCTGGTGACGGCGCGATTGAAATTGAGCTGGACGCTTTCACGGATGAACCCGCTGACTTGCACACTCGCATTGAACGTACTTTCCAGGATGTCCGTAATCCTTGTGATGAACAGCGCCCGGCTGCTGGTCGAGGCAGCATAACCTGCTGCCATAATCAAAGTCATAAGCGCGAGAGAAGGGGTCGGGGCACCGGGTTCGATGCCGATATCCTGGTCTGAACTGCTTACGTCCAGGTTGAGCTCGGGCTTGAGGATCAATTCGCCGGTTTCATCGTTGAAACTGTACTGGACAGTCACGTCAATCGAGATTTTTTCCGCGAACACAATCGGCGGAAACTGTATGCCTTTCAGCTCAAGCATATTGGCAATCGTGAGGCTGTCCTTCCACTTCAGCAGAACACGGTTACGTCCGGCCAGCTCCAGAACCATCGGCTGCGATCGCGCAATATCAACCTGCGCACCGTTCCAGTAAATGTGGGGAGTCACCAAAACACCGTCGACCCTGCTTGGGAGAAGATCCTGACTGGAGGTCGGAAAATTCAGCAAACCACTGGTTGCAGTAGCATTGATCACGACGCCGTCAGCGTTTTGCTTATAGTCAAACTTGGCGGCCTCGAAGCGCGCCTTGATGGCCTCTGCCACCGTTTCAACGAAACGCGCGGCGTCAAAGGCTCGCTCAGCTTCGAGCAGGACGGTGGCTGAATAGTCCTTGCCCTGATCATTTGGGATGAGATACGCATACTCGACCGGAATATCTCCGCCCTCCGAGCTGCCCTCCATCCGTATGAACACGAGAAGAGCCCCGTCACCAAAGCTCGCCGCACGCCCATAGCGCGCAGCCATGGGATCGGACTGCGTACGCAGCTTGAACGACGCTGGCGCCAGCAACGGGTTGCTGTTCTTCTGAATGACACCCAGTGTCCAGATCCGCTGTGAGTCGGGCAGCTTGTTGAAGAGCTCGCTGAAAAAATCACCGCCCAGCTTTCGCTCATATTCGGTGTCTGCAAACGACAGCGTGAAATTGTCACTGTCCTTGAGGTCCAGTCGCACCCGACCGTCACTTTCGACAAGACCAGGAACCTGATCGAGTTGCAGGTCAAGCGTCAACTCAGGCCCCTGCAGCGGGTCGATGTACACCGCCTTTTCGACCTGCCAGACATCGACGTTGTTGTGAAGCGTGAACTGCGTTCCGCTGTAAATGGAACATTTCAAGGTCGCGCGTGAGCGACCAAGGTCATCATTGGTAAAGGCCAGACGTGGTGCATCGAGGATGAAATCGTGAATGCTTTCCTTCCACACCCCGTTCACTGTCGACACTTCACCGCTGATGGGCGGCAGGTAAGTGTCGCTGTCGAAACGGGCGGTATATTCCTGTAATAACAGATCGTTGATCTTGCCCCGTGCCATGGCACAGATGGCGCCCCACCCCCACATGACGTTGCTGTCGGGTTTGGCCATCCATTGCACGAGCCCCTCGAGGGAAGGATCATTGAGCAGCGATTTCTGACCCATTTCTTCCTCTTCAATGCCCACGCTCAGCAACCCCAGCTCGTCAGGGAAGTCTTCCAGCGGAAGTGGCAGGATGATGTGGCCTTCGATGTCGCCAAGAAATGCATCGTCATACGAGGCAAATATCAGGACAAACCGGTCATCGGTACCTTGAGGTGCGGTATAGATGCCCTCTGCATCGAGAGAGCCCGGACCTTCCAGCGGCAGACGCCATGAGACAGGCATGGCCTCGTCGCTGTCGAAGAAGGCTCGCAGACGTATCTGCCCGGCGGACAGGTTGACGTCCGGGAACGGTCTGACTGTCAACGGTGACACTATCTGCCTGACCAGCACCCAGGCAGAACGCGTCTCGCCTGCGCTGCTGACCTGCAGTTCATCGATCACATACGTCTTGTCCGGCACTCTTGCCGCCGCGACGTAGCTGCAATCGTGGCCAGGCACCTTACCGGGTTCCAGCGTACCGCTTTCCCCCGCCACCGGGTTGCGCACCGTCCACTGCAGCGCTGCATCGTCCAGTGCGCCGCCCGCCAGTTCCACGGTTTCGCCGGCGTTGCATACCTGAATCAAGGGACTGATGTTCAACCTGTGTTCCAGTACAGTGACAAGCGCAGCGCTGCTGTGCCCGTTGTGCGTGGCGACCACCCTTATGCGATTGATCGCGGGGCCTGACGTTTCAGCGCCAGGTGCCTTGTACAGCCCTGCAGAATTGATGCTGCCCAGGCCTGCACCGCCGCCTGCCGGGTCCTCCAGTGACCAGATCACACCTGCGACACCGGGTTGGGTGCTGAACTGCTGACTGCCTCCTGCCGCCATTATCGGCTGCAAAGGATTGATGACGAACGTCGTCAGGGTCGGGTTGACGCGGCCAAAAATGACAACGTCACGAGGGATGTGCAGGCTCTGGCTTTCGATGAACTGGTCAGCCCCCACCTTGATGTTGTCCTTCAGGAAAGCTTCGGCACCGGTCCCGGCCGAAAAGGTGGTTTCAAACATCGGATCGATGCTTTCGCTGACTGTTTCCAGAAATGCGTAGTGAACGAGGTCGAGTATCACCTGCTCGATAAAACTCCAGAACCAGCCCGTCCGGCGAGCCAGATCAAGGTCAGCGGGGGCAACGTATGTTTTATCGAGCGTATAAGCCGTTCTGGAGAACGTGAGGCCTTGCAGTTCATAAGTGGCGTCGAGCCTTAGGGACACACCAAAGGTGATGCTGTCCTCCTCGGACTGATCCTCTGCCGACATACGCATTGTCGCTGAGGCTGCCGAAGACCAGGTGATATGAATGCTGGTGCCCTCGATGCCCAGTACGAGCGGCTGCTCGACCGTGGCAGGGAACTTCATTTTTTCAATGACGCAAACCACCACATAACCCGTGTCCGGATCGGTTTGCTCGATCGTCATGGGCGGCACGCTCAATTCTCCGGAGGTCAGCTTCGCTTCTGCGCGTGAACTCTGTGCATCGTAGGCAAACGAAAATGCCTGGCCGCCGAATGCTTTCTCGATAGCAGCGAACAAGGCAAAGGGGGTTGTGGCCTGGTCAAAAAGTACCGTGGCCGAATACTGCTCCCCGACATCGTCAGGAATGAAATAGGGGTAATCAGCCGGAAAGTCGTCTCCCCTGTCCTGACCCGCCATGTTGATGCACACAAGAACAGCGCCGTCGCCATCATTATCCCGCTCCGCTGCCGGGTTTTTCTGCGCACGCAGCGTAAAGCCATCCGGCGTCATCAGCCCTCCACCTTCGCCGCCTATACTGCCCAGCTCCAGGATACGTTTGTCATCCGGCTGTCCTTTGAACCAGTTTTGAAAAATCTGCCCGATCCTTTTTTGCTGCTCTTCAGTGTCGGCTCCCATAAACCTGAAGTCATCACAGTTCCTGAGGTCCAGCAGGATGCGACCGTCGTCGTCCACGTCTCCCGACGCAGTTGTCAGGTCCACGTTCAGCAGTACTCTGGGGGCGGTCAAGGGGTTGATCGCCGTGACTTTCTGGATATGCCAGCCCTGAGTCTCGGCAACGAGCAAGAGCCAGGAACCGGCTGTGACCGGACAGCTCAGGCTTGCATGATCGTGCTCGGCCCTCTCGAACGATAACTGGGGCGCATCCAGCAAAAAACCGCTGAGGATGTCTTTCTGCTTGCCCGGAATCGTGTCAACCGCTGCATCGATACGAAACCCGGTATCAGCGGTATGGCTGGCAATGTGATTCTGCACCAGCACCTCATTGAGCTGCTTGCGCGCCAGTACTGCAATGCATCCCCAGCGATGCATCACGTCGTTTTTGCTGTCGCGCATCCATGACACGAGACCTTCCAGCGAACTGCCATCCATAGCGATTTTCTCCCAGCCAAACGTCAGGCGTTGAATCAGTCGAGCACACTGAAGTCGATAAAGGGGAAGGTCACGTAGGTCGCCCCGTCATCAAAGCTGACGGCAACCGTAACCCTGTTGGTCTCGCTGTTTCTCTTCAGGCGCGCCAGAAAATCCTTGGGAAGGATTACCGATACCTCTCTCGCCTGATACTCCGTAGGGGTAACGGGTTCGGCAGCCCCCGTACGAATGTCGATTCTTTCTTCCCCTCCTGCCTGCAATACGCCTATGGCCTTGACCTGTACGCGCTGGCCCTGCGCCATATAGACCCATGAGGCCAGATCAAGCCCGGCGCCCTTCGCAGGCACGCTGCCCAATGGAATTCGCGCATCAGTGGCAGGTGGACGCTTGATCTGGATCACTGGCCAGCCTTCCTTGATCCCTCTGACTTCCAGATCGAATATTTTCGACATTCCCGAGGGTTGCGAAACAGGCTTGACCTCGTAATAGACACTGACATGCCGCCCCATGTTGGCAGGCACGGCAGAGGCAGGGATATCGAAGGAACGGGGATCACCTGGTAAAGGAATGGCAATGAAGCTGCCGGTGTTGCCGTACCCGTCCCAATGCATTTGCACGGTATCGTCGACACCGATGAAGGCGCT
Organism: Pseudomonas sp. fls2-241-TYG-175; assembly: GCF_030209155.1. NCBI lineage: Bacteria > Pseudomonadati > Pseudomonadota > Gammaproteobacteria > Pseudomonadales > Pseudomonadaceae > Pseudomonas > Pseudomonas sp. fls2-241-TYG-175. Next base: position 24,159 of record NZ_JARVSO010000016.1, read on the forward strand.
GTCCGGAATACGGACACGTGCTCCACGAACAAGGCTGGATGCAAAGATATGCCCCGCCACGCCGTTTTCGATCACGCCGTCGATAATGGCATCGTCGATCTCCGGCGGCGGTAGATCGAGGGGTTTGCGGATCATTACTTTGTGTGCAATGGCGCTGCCCGCCTGGCCTTCACGCGCGTACTGCCATGTAAACTCGATTTCCTTGCCGTTGTTCTGCAACAACCATTGATACGAAAGATCGAACTGCAGCACGCCGCTGTCGAGATTCGAACGATCAGTACGCAGGCTCTGTGCCTCTTGTTGCACACCGCTTGCGTACAGCACCACGCCGTCGTCGATACGCATGCCGGGATAGGGCTCGATGACCAGTGTGAGGCCGTCGGGAAAGGAGTTGGGGTCCAGCGAGCCACCGCTGAACCCTTCAATCGTCAACGCGGGCAGCATAGGTTGCGAAGGAGCGACGACAGACAGCCTCTGAATGAGCGACACCGTCGGTTGCGTGGGTGTCGCATAGTCGACGCTGTAGTGCATGAAAAAAAAACCGTCTTCGATCATCGACAGCTCGGTCACACCGATGACCCACAGCAACGTTTGCCCCACATCCGCCTCGGTCACCTCTTTTGACTGAACGAGGGAGATCAGGCAAAAATCCTCAACCAGGTAAAGGTCGAGCGTGAGCGTGACCTTGTCACCCGCAAGCATGGCGCGATAAGGCGGCGTCACGATCGAAATGGTATCGATCTTTTCCAGCAGCGCAGGATCGAGGTGCAGGTCATGAGACTCCTTGCACTGCGCGACTGCCAGGGCAGGCAACATCATCGACCGCTCGCCGACGTAGAAAAACAGCCGCGCGGACTCTTCGCCCGGATCGTTCGGCTGGGCGGGATCGAGGAGCCGATAGGAATAAAACACCCAGCCCTGATCCAGCGCCTTGAGCAACGCATTATCAATCTCCAGAAGCATGCCTTCGGGCCCTGGATTGATGACCTGCTGCATATCTGCAAAGAAATCCACAACCTCTCCTGCAGCCCCGCAGCCTCGCCAGTTAGGGTAGAAAAAATCACCGTCAGCGATGCCCGGATAACTGACATACGTCGTCAGGGCAGCGGTGCCCAACCTGGCCAGATCGATGTAATTGCCAGGCTGTTGCAGGTCAGGCACCTTTGGCGCAGGCAGATTGCGGGTCATATCGGATGGCTCCTGTCGCATTCGTACTCGACTCAAGAACGAAACGCTGCGGGCATCAGGCTCACGACAGCGGGTGGAGCATTTCTACCCCGCGCCCACGGCCCCGCCTACTCGCACAATTGCTAGGTTGCCTGCCTGCGGAGGATTGTTAGGGTTAATACGAGCCTGGCTTCAGCACTGCAGGCTCAATAATGCCCAGGCGCACGGATCAGAGATTGTCAGGCGTCCGCGCACTCGTCTCTTCGCCGATCAAAGAGGTCCGCCTCCATGCCTGCAGCCACCAGTTCCGTGCATTCCAAAGCGCTCAGTTTCATGAGCAACCTGAAAAGCGGTGTCGATCCGCGCACCGGGCTTTACAACGTATCGATCGATCTGCCCGAGTTGAAATGCAATGACTTGCGCGGTCCGGACATCAAACCCACGCTGTCTTACAGCCCCTTGAATACCCTGGACAGTGGCTATGGCTACGGCTGGACCCTCGAACTTTCGCACTACGATATCAGTCGGCATATTCTGTCTCTAAGTACCGGTGAAACGTACCGCATCGACAACACCGACGGCGCCGAGCTGCTGGCGACGGAGAAAAAACTGGATACGTTTCACTTCTGCAGGATCGATCAAAAAAGCTTTCGTGTGGCACATAAATCCGGACTCACGGAACTGCTGACCGTGCACAGCGCCGGCGACCTCCAGGTTGCCCTCGTCACCCGGATCATTGCGCCCTCCGGGCACAGCGTGCACCTCAGTTATTCCGCTGCGGGCAACAGTCAGTTCAGGTTGAAAGAGATCACGGATGACGCCGGTGAAAGACTGCTTGCCGTGTCGCGCAGCGATAACATGGTGAGCATTGATCTCTACCCTGACTCAGGCACGGATGGCCAACTGACCGATTACAAGCTGATCCTCGGTTACAGCGATAACCGCGTGAAACGCGTTGTTTTGCCTACCGATAATGAGGCGAGCTGGGAGTTCGAATATGATTACAGCCACGAACAGCTGTGCATCGTGTCTGTACGCACGCCGACGGGTGGAAGGGAATTCCTGAGCTACCATGACGCTGGGCACACATTTCCTGCCAGTGCCCACCGTACCGCTCTGCCCAGAGTTACCCATCACCGGACTGAGCCGGGGTTTGGTCAATCTGCGGTCGATGTGGAATACATCTACAGCGACAGGAACTTCCTGGGTGCCGGTCTTACCATAGCCTGGGAAAACGACGGCCTGGACAACCTGTTCAAAACCCTCCAGGACTACGACTACGTCTGCACTGAAAGCCTGTGTATCGATGACAAACCCGCACGCACTGTTCAGCGCACCTTCAACCGGTTTCATCTGCAGACGCTGGAAGTCACCTCCCAGAACAACCATACCCAGACGTTACGTACGGACTACAACATCAGACCGGGCCTGCCTTTTGACCAGCAACCCATCGATTGCCAGATGCCCCGCGAGATCACTACAGAGTGGACCGTGTCGGGTGAGTCGGCGATACGCAAGGAGACAGTCACCCACACCTACTACCCTGACGGCAACCTGCAGACCAAGACACGTGCGGACGGAGTCGTCGAACACCTGACGTGGTATCCAGCGCAAGGCGAGAGAAGCCCGGACGGCAGCGAGCTCTGCCCTGCCAACCCCAAAGGTTTTGTCAGTCAGTTGAAGGAAAAGACTATTACACCCGCGAAGTCCAGTCAGGATGGCGCTCCGACGTTGAGTACGCGTTACACCTATACAGCGCTGCCTGCGCTGGAGGGCAGCAACATGCCTGAATGGATCGTGCCGGTCACCGAGACGATGGTGCACCTGAACGCTGACGGCAACGGTAATGAGCTGGAGCTGCAGCGGACCCGCAAAGAGTATTTTCACGCTCTGGAGGAACCATTTTCGCATGGTCGCACCCAGCGTCAGACTCAAACCTTGAATAAAAAATCGACCTCTATCACCTACGATTACAAAAAAATCACGAGTGAACAGACGGGCCTGCAAGCCTTGCAGACCAAACAGTGCCTGAGCAACGATTTCGATGAAGCCAGCAAGACGAGCCTGCGCCAGCAGTCACTGCAGACGGCACTTGAGCAAATGAGCCTTGCCGATGGTGTGAAGATTCACTACAAGTACGACGTTCTGAGAAGAGTGATTCTTGAAACGACTGCGCCAGGCACGCCACTCTTCGAGGCCAGCCGTTCTTACCAGTACACCTTGTGCGCGGGACCTGAAGATCAGGCCGAACAGGTCATGACCGATGCACTGGGTGTAAAGACCTGTACCCGAGTGGACGGAATGGGCCGGATCATCTTCGAGGCTCGGGACAACCTCGACAGCAATAACCCCCAGGCCCTGAAGCAAATATATTCGGCCTGCTACGACGCCTGGAGCAACATGCTCACAGAGACCGTGTACGACCATCGCGACAATGATCAACCGCTCGTTCTCACCAACCGTTACCTGTATGACGACTGGAACCAACAACGCTGCGTTATCGGCAGCGATGGTGTGCAGACCCATCAGTTGTTCGATCCCGCCGGCAGCGCAGAATCCGCCAGCCCGATTCTGCGCAGCTGGGTTCAAAGCGCCGAGCCGGAACCGCTCATTACCGGTCGCCAGGAAACCTGGCTGAACCTGTTCGGCAAACCGGACCGCATCATCAGCCAGAACGGCGATGGAGAGACAGCCAGCACTCAGACCTTTTTATACGATGGCCTGGGACGCTGTACGAAGCAGATCGATCAACTGCAGCAGGAAACGTTGTACCGCTACGATGCATGGTCGCGCATGATCACGACAACGTTGCCCGACACCAGCGTGGTCGAACGCAGTTACGCCGTACACAGTTCTGCCGAGTTGCCGGAAAAAATTGAAGTCATTCACGCCGACGGCACGACCCGGACGCTGGCAGGTGAGCAGGTATTCGACGGGCTGCAGCGTCTGACGCAGACCCGGATTGGCAACCGGACCGAGACCTTCACTTACGAGGATAGCCGATCACAGATCAAGGCAAGAACAACCGGCAAAACCGACACGATACAGTTCACTTACGACCCGACACTGACGCATCAGGCCCTGACCAGCACTGCGCCGGATGAAAGGGCCCGCTTCGAATACCACGACAAGAGCGCCCGCCTGCTGCTTGCAGAGAACGAACAGGGTAAACGCACCTACCTCTATGACGCGCTCGGCCGCCTGCAGCGTGAGGCATGGACCGATAAGCAGGGCAACGACTGGACAACCTTTCACGAGTCGTCATCAAAGGGACGCCCTATAAAACGTAGCGAGCAGATTCCCGGCACGACCCTGTCTATCGACACAACGTATGACTATGACACGCTCGGTCGAATCGCAACGCTGGAGCAGGGCAATCTTGTTGCAGAGTTCGGCTACGACGACTTGGGTCGCGTTCAGCTGATATTGACGACCGACATCAACGCATCGACCGTGTTAAGCACGGCACTTGAATACGATGATCAAGGAAGGGAAACCCTCAGAACGCAGTGTTTTCCCGACCAGCCCGCGCGCTACATTCGTCAGGAATGGCAAGCGGACAATCTGCTCAAGAGCCGACATCTTCACCTGAACGACGGAACCAGTCTGCTGCTTGAAGAGTTCAGGTACGACGCCAGGGGACGTCTTGACGATTACCGTTGTTCAGGCGCCACGCTCCCCAAAGATGTCATGGGTCGCGAGATCACGAAACAACAGTTCAGCTTCGATGCTCTGGACAACATCACGCTGAGCAAAGCCGAATTTGCCGATGGCAAGCTCGAACTCGCCATGTTCTCGTATGACACTCATAACCCCTGCCAGCTGACAGGTATTGCGTACATGCCTGCAAGGGCAACACCGAATCCGTCGTTCACCTACGACCTGAACGGCAACCAACTCAATGACGAGCGAGGCCAGAAGCTTGAGTACGATAGCCAGAATCGTCTGGTGGGTGTTCATGGCTCCGAGGGCGAGCCAGTCAGCGCCTATGCGTATGACGGTCATGATCACCTCGTAACCTCCAGACACGGCAGCGCCAGTGAAACGCTGCACTTCTATCAGGGACATCAGGAAAGCAGCCGTGTCCAGGACGGTCACCGCACCCAGCACCTTTATCTCGACGAGCAACCACTGGGCCAGCAGACGACGGACGACCCGCAAAAAACACTGCTGTTGCTCACCGACGCCAACCGGAGTGTGCTTGGTGAATTTCAGCAAGACACGTTGAGAACGGCGGTCTACAGCGCCTACGGGGAGCAGCCGTCGGACCAACCGCTTCTCGCACTTCATGGGTTCAACGGCGAATCGCGAGAGGCATCCACCGGCTGGTACCTGCTGGGTAACGGCTACAGGGCGTACAACCCTGCCCTGATGCGTTTTCACAGTCCGGACTTCATGAGTCCATTCAGCGAGGCCGGGGTCAATCCTTATGCCTACTGCCTGGGCAACCCCATCGCCCTGCGTGACCCCACCGGCCACGACGCAGCCAACCAGAGTGGCCGGTTGCGTCGACCGGATGAAAATGTGGTGCCGGGAAGTTCCGCTGGTGGTGGTTTTGGAGTGGTGGACTGGGTGATGCTGGGTGTGGGCGTCGTATTCACCATAGCGGGTGCCTACGCGACAGTTGCCAGCTTCGGAGCAACCGCGCCGGTAACGGTTCCTGTCTCGGTAATGGGGATCTCGATGAGTGCCGCATCAGCCTCGACAATAGCCACCGGGATGCTCGCTCTGGGTACGGTGGTGCAGGCTGCGTCAACTGCGGCCAGCGCATATGGCGCTGCTACCAACAACAATACCTGGCGCGCAGCAGGCCTGTACGCGGGTCTGGCATCGATACCTCTCTCATTCGGCGGCGGTGCAATCGCCTCCACAGTGAAAAGTACCGTCAAAGCGGCTCTTGGGCCTGCGGCAGCCGCGCAGACGGCAGCTAGAAGCAGCTTATCGTCAAGCGTCGCAGTTATAGCAGCGAGTGAGTCGAACGCGGGAGGCGCTGCGTCGAGAACCTCGAACGGCCTGAGAAGCGCTCTCGACGATTTCATCACTCTACCAAGAGCTGCCCTTAAACCTCAGTTCATGGCGATTAACGTAGACATGAGCGCTTCAAGGCTGCACACGCTGCCGATAAAAGTGTCAGGCAGTAACCCCGGTGTCAGCGGTGCGCGGACCGCAGCCAGCGCCAATCGAGCCGCTCAACCGGTACTGAACAACGTGCCAGCCATGGCAGTCACAGGTCAGAATATCCAGCCGACATTCGTCATCGCAGAGCAGTTTCCGGCGAACGGCAAACTGAACTATGGGATCAGAATGATTGGATACAACTGATGTGACGCAACGCTACGGGCTTGCTGTGACATGAAGCCTACCCAGTGAGGGCATGATCACATAAAAGGTGGAATGGCCGGAGTGCTCTGAGCGAGCACTTCCGCCTGCTTAAAACCTCACTACAGATTACTCTTGAAACAACTTCTAATAATCGATGTTGCCCTGCCACCATTACAAAAACTGCAGTTACACCCCCATCACTGCAACGACCCACAACTTCCAGGCCGCCTTGTTTTTAAACGAGAAATATCCACATACAAAAAGAAATAGAAAACCCCGTCACATGCCATTTATTTCCCTTTAAAAAATCATCAGGAAAGTTCTTACAGGCACAGTCATCAACCAAGTAAGACTCGCCCCTTTATCAATCAAATTTCCCGCACTAGAATCCCGCCCCGTCATGACACGCAATAAAAACGCCATACCGTTTGATATAAACAGATACATATAACGCAAAAAACTTTCGACACTTCACCTCGCCATAAGGTTCTTACCGTGAAAAAAACAGTATCCGCACTGGGCCTGACCGTGGCCGCCGCACTTTACGCAGCGTCGGCATCGGCCAATACCGGCACCATCAACTTCGAAGGCAAGATCACCAGCAGTACCTGCCCGATTGAAGTCGTCAATCCCGGCGACGGCGCAGTGGGCAATCTGGTGAAAATGGGTTCGGTCGACGCCAGCCGTTTTACCGGCGTGGGCCAGGAATACAGCGGCAAGCGATTTGCCCTGCGCATCGACGATAAAGGCAGCTGCGGTCTGACCGGCGTCGATGACGTCGCCAAGGTGACATTCAACGGTACTGCTGACACCTCTGGCAGCTATTTCGGTGTTACCCCTACCTCGGATGGAGCGACCGGCGTGGCCATCGTGATCAAGGACCACACCGGCGCGGCTGTTGCCCCCGGCGCGGAATCTGCCGAGTACCCGCTGATCAAGGACGGCATCACAGACATGGTATTCGATGCCTACTACCGCTCGACCGCTGCCACAGTCACTGCGGGTACGGCCTCGGCAGACGTGCAGTTCGTCGTTGCAATCAACTGATCTGCCCGCTGGCTTCCGACATGGTCGTCCACGCACCATCCACCTGAAACATCGTCAATGCATCCAGACCTCCTGAGGTCTGGATGCACAAGGTAAATCCAATGATCGGCGTAACCCGTCAGCAGGTTTTTCCAGGCCGTGCACGCGCGCTTTGCGTGGCTTTGCTCATGCTCACCGCTTTCATGCACGAAGCTCGTGCGGCATTGACCGTCAATGCAACTCGCGTGGTATTTGCCAGCGACAAGCGCAGCACTTCGGTCATCATTTCCAACCCGAGCAATCGACCTTTCGCCGTTCAGACGTGGGTCAACACCCAGGCGGACGACGCCACCTCACTCGTGCCGTTTGCCCCCTCACCTTCGCTGTTTCGCCTCAACCCCGGCAAGGAACAGCAGGTGCAGATAAACGGCCTGCCCAATGATCTGCCCCGTGATCGCGAATCGCTGTTTTTCTTCAACGTCCAGGAAATCCCACAGGCCGACGCGTCACAAGGCAACGTACTGAATATCGCACTGCGCACACGCCTGAAACTGTTCTATCGGCCTGCGCAGCTCAAGGACAACCCCATCTCGCGGCTCAAGGATCTGCAATGGTCGATCAGCAGTCTGGAGGGAAAAACCTACCTGACTGCCGCCAATCCGACGCCTTTTCACGTGTCGTTCATCCGTCTGGAAGTCAATGGCAGCGGCAAGACTGAAAAGCTCAGGCAGGCCACCATGCTCGCCCCCTTTTCGACCCAACGTTACCTGCTGGATGAGACCTACGCGACACCAGGCGTGCAAGTGGTGTTTTCAGCTATCAACGATTACGGCGGTTACAGCACGCCACAGACCGCCCCTGCCTCGCTGACACCCTGAGTCGGCCTTTTTTGGATTCACCTCCAGGACATAGAAAATGACGCTATTACCCGAATCCGGGCTCATACCGGTGCGCCTGCGTTTCATGCGCCTGTTATTGGTATGCGGAAGCGGTGCCCTGATCCTGAAGCCGAGCTCCAGTGATGCGGCTACGCTCCAGTTCCAGTCAGGCTTCCTGCGTCAGGGCCCCGGTTATTCCAGCGATGCGGGCGTACAGGCGCTCGATTCGCTCACCGACACTCAGGATCTGGTCCCGGGAAACTACTGGATAGAGATCTACGTGAACACGCGCTATTTCGGCCAGAGACAAATCCGTTTTATCCAACGGCCGACGGACGAAGGTCTTTTGCCATGTTTCTCCAGCCCAATGCTGGAACAGATGGGGCTTCGGGTTGAAAGCCTTGCTGAACCTGCCTTGTTGCAAGAGCAGTGCGTCGACCTGCTGCGGCTGGTCCCGGGATCACAAATCGAATTCGACGGCGGCAGGCTCCAGTTGTCACTCTCCGTCCCGCAGGTTGCCATGCGCCGCGACATGATCGGCCAGGTCGATCCAGCCCTCTGGGATCATGGTATCAACGCTGCGTTTTTCAGCTATCAGGCGTCAGCCCAGCAAAGCACCGCAACCCATACCGGAAGGCGCAACAGCGCTGACCTCTACCTCAATAGCGGGATCAATCTGGGTGCCTGGCGACTGCGCAGCAATCAAAGCATACGCCACGATGAAGAAGGAGGCCGCCAATGGAAACGGGCCTACGCCTATGCACAGCGGGATCTGCCCGGTACTCATGCGAACCTGACCCTGGGCGAGACCTATACCGCAGGTGACGTCTTCGCAAGCGTGCCGATAGAAGGGGCGCTCATCAGGACCGATCAGGAAATGCTGCCGGATGCGCTTCAAGGCTACGCACCGGTGATCCGTGGTGTTGCACAAAGCCGCGCCAAACTGGAAGTGCTTCAAAACGGCTATCCGATCTATTCAACCTACGTCAGTGCGGGCCCCTATGTGATTGAAGATCTGACCACAGCAGGCAGCGGCGAACTGGAAGTCGTGCTGACCGAGGCCGATGGGCAGGTCCGGCGCTTTATCCAGCCCTACGCCACGATCAGCAATCTGCTGCGCGAAGGCGTATGGAGGTACAGCGCTGCGCTCGGACGTTACAACGGCGCTCGGGACAGCGAACAGCCCTGGCTGTGGCAAGGCACTTTGGCCATGGGTATCGGCTGGAACTCGACGCTTTATGGTGGCTTGATGACCAGTGATATCTATCACGCCGGAGCGCTCGGAATATCAAGGGACATGGGACAGCTGGGTGCCCTGGCCTTCGACCTCACCCATTCGCGTGCCGATACAGACCGGCTTGATGAGAACAGCGTGCAAGGCATGAGTTATGCGATCAAATACGGCAAGGCATTCGCGACCGACACAAGCCTGCGTTTCGCGGGTTATCGCTACTCCACCGAAGGGTATCGGGACTTCGACGAAGCTGTGCGCCAACGCGACCAGAGCAACACGTTCAGCGGCAGCAGACGCAGCCGTCTGGAAGCGTCCATTCATCAACGGATCGGGTCACGCAGCAGCCTCGGCATGACGCTGTCACAACAGGACTACTGGGGTACCCGGAGTGAGCAACGCCAGTATCAATTCAACTTCAACACTCGATATGCCGGCATCACCTATAACCTGTATGCCTCGCAATCGCTGAGCGAGGGGCGCAATCGCAACAGCGATCGGCAAATCGGTCTCAGTCTGTCAATGCCTCTGGACATTGGTCATTCCAGCAATGTCACGTTCGATATGCAAAGCAGCGGCAGCCGTCACAGTCAAAGAGCGAGCCTGAGTGGCAGCCTTGACGATAACCGCCTCAGCTACCGAACCAGCCTGAGCAGTGACGACGGGCACCAACGCAGCGTCGGGCTTTCGGCAGGCTACCAGGCCGCTTTCGGCAGCGTTGGTGCAGGCGTCACTCAAGGTACCGGTTATCGCAGCACATCGATCAACGCCAATGGCGCCGTTCTGCTCCACGCCGACGGCATCGAGCTGGGACCCAATCTGGGCGACACCATTGCGCTGGTGCAAGTGCCTGGCACGCCAGGTGTCGGCATTCTCAACGCCACAGGGGTCGAAACAAACCGCCAGGGCTACGCGTTGGTCCCCTATCTGCGCCCCTACAGGTACAACCAGATTGCTCTGCAGACCGATCAGCTCGGCCCGGAAGTCGAAATCGAAAACGGCAGCGCTCAAGTGGTTCCCACACGAGGGGCCGTGATCAAGACCACCTTCGCTGCCCGTACGGTCACGCGACTGATCATTACCGCCCGGACCGCCGGGGGTCAGCCTTTGCCATTCGGAGCCCGGATCAGCGATGCAACCGGAAAGCCGCTGGGAATTGCCGGCCAGGGTGGACAGGTCCTGATCGCCACTGACGCCCGACCGCAGACCCTTGACGTGCGCTGGGGCGAACAAGGCGAGCCGCAATGCCAACTGCACATTGATCCAGCAAGCATGCCGCAGACCGATGGCTATCGCTTGCAAGAGCTGACCTGCACCTGATCGCCACGCAACCGACACCGTCAAACCGCCCGCCGCCAAGGAATACTTGATGAACGACCCAATGAAGCGCCTGACACGGGGCCTGATCGCCCTTGGTGTCCTCTACGGTGCCAGCGTCCAGGCACAACCGCAAAAGCAAAACCCCAACAACGATTGTTACTGGGTTTCTACCCCTGGAATCAAAGACTTCCGTCGCGACATCGGCACGCTGTATATCCCCCGGGATGCACGCATCGGCAGCGTTATCGGTACGGTGGACATGAGCGCGAGAAGCACTGATCTTGCCAACCTGCACGCCGCCTGTGGCAACAACGGCACGGTGCTTCTCGAATTCAACGCGGTCGCAACTGCACCGATCTTTCCGGGCGTAATCGACCCGATCAATGGTGAAGATGTAACCGGCAAAATAGTGCAAACCAATATTCCAGGCGTCGGTGTCAGGATCAAACTGGGTTATCCGTTCACTACCCCGTTTGGCCCTTGCGCCAATTGCTTCTTACCGGTGGGGGGAAATCCGACGGTGCCCTACCTCGGGATCAACGACCACCAGCAGATGCTGACTTCGCTCAGCATGACGTACCTGACTAATGTGATCACACTGGTGAAGACCGGACCGATCCCGCCTGGCCCGCATCAACTGGACGGTGGCGAACTCTGGTCCGGCAGCGTCACGACGCTGGGCAGGATCATGAGATATGGACTGGTCGGCACCATCATCCAGGCTCAGTGCACTGTAGGCAGCAACCCGGTCAGTGCAGATCCGGTACAACTGGGTGAATGGGACAGCTCGGACTTTACAGGACCAGGCTTTACCACTCCCCCGGTTCCTTTCAGCATTGCCCTGAGCAATTGCGAGACCGATGCCAGCGGCGCGTTCGTGAGCACCGCACACATCGAGTTGGACGGCGTCAATGGCTCAACACCTATTGGGCCGGCCAGCAACGGCATTTTCAGCCTGACGAGCGATTCGGGAGCAGAGGGCATGGGGATTCAGATCCTCAAGGCAGATGGTGTTACGCCGATGGAGCTGCAGGCAGAAGTGCCTCTGGTCACGATTATGCCGGGCAGCACCACGCTCAATTTCAATGTCCGTTTCTACCAGACCCATACCAGAAGCGAGATTCGTCCGGGGCTGGCAAAAGGAGCGCTCAGTTTCACGATGACCTACCGGTAGTGGTGAGCGCTCGATAGCCGACTTTCCGGATCAGTTGGACAGCGTCGGCCTCAGCGACCCGAATGGCAGCCAGCTGACTTTCTCATCGAAACTCACCTTCGTGCGCACTTCCAGCAGACCACCTGTCTTGAAACGTTGCAGGTCGGTTTTGGTGATGTGCCCGACATCGATGGTATCGGCGACATGGGGGACCGGAGACTCTTTCAAGACATCAATGGTCAGGTTCTGTCCCCCGACACTCAGGCCGACAACCTGAATGTTGATGAATTGGCTGGTGTCCATGAACGGCCAGCTACCCAGCGTAAAAAGGGCCCTTCCGCCATCTGCAATGCTGCTCAGACTCAACCGCCCGCCCGAAACCTTGTCGCACTGCACCACGGGAAAGCCGCTGATCGTCGACACCCTCAAGGTGTGAGTGTTCGAAATGTGAGGATCCGCGACACCGCTTTCGTGCACCTCGTAATAGACCGGAATTGATTTTCCGAAGTGCTGCGCGATGCAGGTGGACGGGATGGTGAACTCCCTCGCATCCTTCTTTGGCGTGAGATAGGAACCCACGCTCTTTGGCTCCGCCCACTGCACCGAGACTGTTTCTCCGGCACGGATCACAGCGTCGTCAGGTATTGTTACCGTGGCGCCGTGGATGGCATTTATCGGGTCGAGCGTGCTGGTTGCTGCCGAGCCAGTCGCTTGTGTGACTCTCGGGGGAGGCAGTACGCGAGGTGCAGGCTGGGCCTTGACCTCAAGTTCAAAGGGGTGGGAATACGGGCTGAGATTGCCCGCCCGATCGCGGAGTCTGTAGAACGCGTAACGCGTTCCGTCCTGGCGCGACAGAATCATGTCACCACCAAACTCGAGCGCGACCGGCTTGCCCACTTCTTCTCGCTCGAGGATCCTGGTTGAAACCACGTCAGCGTCACTGAAATTGAAGGCATTTTCACTCCAGTACCAAGTCACCACATCACCTGCCTTGCCGCCACTGTAAGCAGGCACAATGCCAATGACCTTATTGTCGTGGTCGTGCAGATACTGTTCTGTGATAGTCGCAGTGTCGAACTCCAACTGGCCGGAGGCGGCGTTCAGTACAGGAGCGATCACATCCACCGTAACGATCTGTCTCAACGAATCGTTCGAGTTGCCATCTGAATTGACCACAACGTAATGAAGCTCATGCGCCCCTTGGGTCAATTGCGCAACAGGTATGTCGAAGATCAGATCGTTCGCAGGCAAGGTAGGCACCTCGCCATCCAGCTCCCGTCTGTCAAGCAGCTTTTCATCCCATAATATGTTGAGATAAAAACGCTCATTGGGCTTGGGGGTGTATCCCCAGGCAGGCACTTCGATCCGCAAGGGCGAGGTCGCCATGCTGGCGGGCAGCAGACCCGTTTCGTCCCATCGGGAATCGTCAGCCATCAAATCGGCGACAACGGGCAACGCGAGTTCTTGCTTTGGAGTGGAGTCGGTCATGTGCACCCTCACCATCCGTTTCATAGCGTCATGAAATCGGCATCAATTCTTCAAGATCCAGATTTAACACGCTGACCCGTGTCGTAAACACTGGCAGATCTGCTAGGTCGTCGATGAGAGACATACGAAAAAAGGGAAGACCTGCTGGCCTTCCCTTTGGATGCGGTAGAAATTTCTGGCGATTACCAGTTGTACCTGAGTCCGACGTTGGCACCCCAAGGCTGCTCAATGCTGCTGCCATTGCTGTATTCGAAGTCCATGTGCGCCTCCAGCCGCTCGGAAAACGCAACGGCGACGCCAGCTCCCAGCTCACCGCGTGAACCGGAAATGTCATTGTCGAACCGGTTTTCGTTCACTTTCACTTCGTTGCTTTTGACGAACTCATGTGCCAGCGCGACGCGCAGATATGGCTGAACGATCCGGCCCTGCCCCATATCGAAGTTGCGCCCTGTCGTGACACCCACCTTGCCCAACAGCGAGCGGGTCGAATCACCCTCGGCACGCAGACCGTTATCCAGCTCGTAATCCTTGCCTTCGATGAATGCCCCGATCAGTTGGGTATAGGGCTCGACGTAATAGCTGCCGTCCAGTTTGATGTGACGCCCAAACTCAACGGACGCACCAACGCCGGAATTGCTGTAGTCCCCCTTGGTGCGCGTACCATCACTGAGATTCACTCGCGCCTTGTTATTGAAGCGGTTGAGCTTGATCACGCCGTCCAGATAATAGCCGCTCTGGCTGTCCAGCCAGGTGCTGTAGGCGCCCACGTAATAACTGTCAACCTTGCCGTTGGCTCCCAGATCCAGATCCAGGTCGGACGTGCTTTGCCCAGCCATCACCCCTGCCAGCCATTGCCCGTTAGAGGTCGGTATGCTGCCGTCCGCTCCCAAAGCAGTTCCGTGCTGCACCTGTTTGTAGCCGAAGCCGGATGCATTGGCCACATTGAATTTATTGCCGTAAGACCTCATCCAGACGCCTGAGCGCCCACCATTGGCGCGCAGCTCACCCATACGTGTGCGCAGACTGCTCAACTCGCCGTACCACACGGTAGGTGCGGCGTTGAACAGGGCCAGAACTGTCTGCGGTGCAGGACCGATCGTGCGGGTAGTAGCGTCCAGATACCAGTCGTTGTCGCCCTGCTTGATCAGGTCATAAGACCAGGTGCCCAGGTCCACGCGTCCGCCGACCAGCGCGAAACTGGCATCACCCGCTTGAGCATGTACCACATGCAGACTGGTGTCGGTAGTCGGATCGCTGCCAGTACTGCCGACCAGCAACTGGTGGCTGCCCGTCGCGCTGCCAGTGATGTCGATAAAATCGGTTTGCGCCCCGCCGAAGTCCACATCCATCCTGAAGGTGCCGCTGCCAGACAGATTGGCGACCGAAAGGGTGTAAAACGCGGCAGCCTCGCCGAGCTGGACGGCACCGCCGTTCATCACGAGGTTTTCGACGTTGCCGTTGTCGACCATCGTCCACTGCGACCCGTTGCCGACAGCTACACTGCGAGTGTTTTCAAGACGACCGGTCAGTAGAGAGCCGTTGTCCAGTCGCACATTGGCCGTACCGCCGGACTCGGCAACGATATCGCCCGTGAGGCTACTCTGGTTCAGATTGACGGTGGCCGTACTGCTGGCATCAACCTGGACATTACCGTTCAGGCGGCTGTCGTTGACGTTCAGGGTAGCGTGCGACCCGTCCGCGGTTTCGAGGATATTTCCGTTGCCGCCCGTCAAGGTGGAACCGTTATTCACATTGATGACGGCGATGGGTAGAGCGCTTGTCGGGTTCGATTGTGCGACCCTGATTGCAGCACCGGTCTGCCCGGTCACCTGGCTGGCATCGAGGCTCAACGAACCCTCCCTGTAACCCTGTTCTGCGACGACCAGCACACCCTGCTTAGTACCGGTAATGCTACTGCCGCTCGCCTCGGCCGCGCCTGCAATCAGTCGCAGGCCCAAACCGCTGGTACCGTTGCCGGTCAACGTCGAGTTCTGCAAATTGAGCAGGCTGAAGTGCGTCACCGAAGCCCCGGCAGTCACGCCAGTGCTGGTGCTGTTGGTCAGGGTCACGGTCGAGCCGAAGGTATTGCTTGACTGCCTTATAAGGGAAAGGCCGCTACCCGTGCTGTTGAGCAATGTACTGTCGACGATCGTTCCCTGGCTTTCGTTCAACGTCGTTCCGCTTCTGACCGTCGAGCCTGTCATCGTAAACGATGAGCCGAACGACAAATCGGCGTACTCGATCGAGGATCCGGCGGTCATCGTCAAGGTGGAGTTCCGCACAATGACCGAGCCGTGCTGGGTTCCACCTTTGACATTCAGCGTTCCCCCCTCGGTCACGATGTAGTTATTACTATTGCTGAGTCGATCAATGTCCAGAACGCCCTTGACTGGAATAGTGGCACCCAGCGCCGTATGGCTGAAGAGAAAAACCGGCAAGAGCGACGTCAGGTTGATCGCAGCCGGCAAGGGGCGACGAATGAACAAATCGGCGATCGACATACATAATATCCTTGAGGCCATGGGCGGCTGATACGCATCGGGTAATGCCAGCCGGGCCCTTCATAAGTGAGCGGCCGCGCAGACTACATGCTTGCACCTCAAACTTATGCAAGACCAATCTGATGCTATTGTAGGACTCGTCCTACGTAATAATGCCGTCAGCCTCTAAGTTTAAAGCCTGGAATTCAACGCAACAGAACGTTTTGAACTATAAATTCATCGGCTTAGTTAAATCGGGTGGCCCGCAACAGAAAGGATGGACGCCTCGATTTCGCGACCCTTTGAATCAAAATCGGCAATACCCACCCCCCTACAATCCTCAGGTATTGCCGTATTCACTACAGTTCAATCGTCACGCCGCGTCGCAGGCCGTCATTCAGCGAGATCGGGGATATCGCAAACTCCCGGTTCTTCCCGTGTGCACAGGTTTAACTCGCCTGGCAGTACGCGCGTTACAACGACCAGGGTCGATTTGACACTTATCTGGGTTGGCGATTTCTTCAACACATAGGTGACGCGGCCACTGCCACGCGTCACGATGGGCTCGATGTAATCGGTATAAGGCACCGTGATGGTAAAACCGTTTCTCACTGCGTCGTCATCCAGCGTTACAGTGGGCGCCGAATAGGCCGTTCCAGGAATAGGCGAGTTACCTTGCGAGTCATCGTATGCCTGCCAGCTGACATCAACCGTGTTACCCACTTCGAAACTCACCCGATCCCCCGGGATCCTGGCTTTGATTCCGTCCCAGGGTTTCGAGCAGCAGTTGATCACCGGAATGGCCGGATTTCCTCCGGAATACCGGTCTGGAAACTCTACATCGGCGAGTTCTTCCGACTCGACGATAGTCACCTTTACCAGGGTACGCGGGGATTGTTGCTCGTTGACGCCATTCCAGGTGCTGTAATAGACCGGTAATTGTTCGTTGTAGCCACCTTGCTGGATTTTGTCCCAAGGCACTGTGAACTCAACGGGATCGGCGGGCGGGTCGGTAATAACCACCTCATCGACATGAGGTATCAGCGCCCCCCAGAACAGACGCAGGCTCTGTCCGGCGATCACAGGATTTGGCGTCACCAGCGCCTTGGCATCCTGCCCCTTGTCCTCCTCGCTTAGCTCGTTATCTACAGGCCCGCGGCTCTTGATGACCACCGGTGGCAGCTTGTCATTTATCGGATCAGGCCCTTCGGGATCCGGATCCGGATCTGGATTGACACCTGCCACGGTGAAATCCACAGAGATGTCAATTTCCTGAGATTTTGTCTTGGCAGCGCCCCGGACCACGCTATAACTCACTTTGAAGCTGCGCGCGTCCAGCGCTCCTTCTGCCGACAACGTAGGCCAGTCAATGAAAATCGACATCGGAAAGGTTGACAGAGGCACCGCTGGAACCGTGGTGTTTTCCCAATTGACCTCAATCATGTCCTTGCCTGGTTGCGGGTTGCCGTAACCCGGCGCGGGAATTTCCACGTACACGCCCAGACGCGCGTCGGCACGATCGATCAAACCATCATCTGCCAGCGGTACCAGCGGCGCCACAAGACTTTCCGGCGACGGATCAAGATCAACGTAGATCTCCTGCCACCTTGAGGGCTGACCCAGGTTGCCGGTTCGATCGACATAGCGATAAAGCACTGCGATCGAGCCATCCTGAAGCGTTTTGACGAGATCAGCGTCAAGGCTTATGACCGGGTCACCATCTCCTGGCAAGGCTTGATCCTTTGAGACGGTAATGGATTCGATGTGGTCTATCGGATCGGCCATGCTTTTTGGACCGACCGCCCCCCAATACAATCGAATATCATCCCCGGCAATGATATCGCTGGTACGAGGAATACTGATATCAAGCGTCGCATGAGCATCGAAGTACGCCAGTGTAAGGCCGTTACCGATGACGTCTTGCGGCAAGCCGGGAGTCTGCCCGGGAATGTTTCCGTTGGGCGCCGTGTGGTCGACAGTCACTGACCGGGAAGCCGAACCAATTGTGTTGCCATCACTATTTGCGTGCAGATATTCAATCTTATAGACGCCTTCGGATTCGAATTTATCTGCGGGTATCACATATTCGCGAATGGCAGGGGTCACTGGATCAGGCAGGTTGATAACATCCAGTCGATCTCCATTCATGAAGAAATGCAGTTGTTCATAAGGGTTCAGTTGTACAGAGTTCGGAATCCTGATCGTCCAGTCGTTTCCCCACTGAGTTCTGGGCCAGAGGTACCTTTCATCTCCATCAATAAACCCGAGCACGCCATCGACGTCGGGCTGATCCAGGTCCACCTTTTTCTGTGAACCCTCGGAACGTTTTTTTCGATAGGACTGCCGCGCCTGCTCAGCGGCGGTCAGTTCGGGTTGAGGTTTTGATACAGTCATCAATGCGTCTCCCTGACGAAGACCCGCCGGACCGACGGGCAATGACACATGGGCCTGAACGGACTTTTCATGACCGAGAAGGCGACCTGCCGGCACGCAGTAACACTGCGTCTGCGCGACCGTACAGACGCCATTTAACGTGGACAGCGGCGTTGTCGATACTGTTGGAAACGCTAGGTGCAGGCACAGAAATGAGGTAAAAATTCTGAGGTGTATCAACTCTGATACATTCCCGACATGCCGATGACAATCAGAAGCGCCACCCTCTTGCCGCGCCTCCCGGCGAATCGGTATGACGGGAGCCTGAATCATCAACAGCGGCCAACCATGGCAGCATCAACAGGCAGCACAGGCACTATGCAGGCATTCACCGAGAATTCATCCGACACTACCGCCCCCGAGCAGCGCTGGGCAGTGCGCGCCCTGATCGTCGATGACGACGTGGCGATCCGTGAACTGCTGTGCGATTACCTGACGCGCTTCAATATTCAGGCACGCGGCGTGACTGACGGTGCCCAGATGCGTCTTGCCCTTAGCGAAGAAAGCTTCGACGTAGTCGTGCTGGACCTGATGTTGCCCGGCGAAGACGGCCTGTCGCTGTGCCGCTGGCTACGCAGCACCTCGGACATCCCCATCCTGATGCTGACCGCCCGTTGCGAACCCACCGACCGAATCATCGGCCTGGAACTGGGTGCAGACGACTACATGGCCAAGCCGTTCGAGCCCCGCGAACTGGTAGCACGCATTCAGACAGTCCTGCGCCGGGTCCGCGATGAACGCAGCGATCAGCGCAGCACGATTCGCTTCAACACTTGGCGCTTGAATAGTGTCCTGCGCCAGTTGATCGCGCCTGACGGCCTTGTGGTGCCACTGTCGAACGCCGAGTTTCGCCTGCTTCGGGTGTTCATAGAACGTCCGCATCGCGTACTGAGCCGCGAGCAATTGTTGGATGCCGCCCGAGGCCGCTCCATCGAGGCATTTGATCGCAGCATCGACCTGCTGGTCTCGCGCCTGCGCCAAAAGCTGGCTGACGACCCGAAGAACCCGCAACTGATCAAGACCGTACGCGGCGAAGGCTATCTGTTCGATGCCAGGGACCTGGGTTGATCCGCAGGTTCGATACGCTCTTCGCCCGCCTCTTCGGTGGCGCGCTATTGGCCATTCTGCTCGCTCACCTGCTGGCGTTCATTTGGTTCATGAATTACGGCATGCACCCGATGCAGCCTCCGCCAGGGGGTGAACTTTCTGTCCAGCACGATCAGAGCAGGCCGGATTATCCGGACGAGCGACGCAGACCGCCCAGACCACCACTACTGGGCGGTCCTGTCGTGCCACTGATCTTTCAGTTCATTACGCTGATCATCGCAGCGTGGTATGGCGCCAAGGCCCTGAGTCGTCCTGTGCAGCGATTGAGCGAAGCCGCCGAACGCCTGAGTGAAAACCTCGACAGCCCGCCGCTGGAAATCTCCGGCCCGCGCGAAGCACGTCAGGCGGCGCAGACCTTCAACCTGATGCAGCACAAGCTCCGTGAGCAGATGCAGCAACGCGGGCGCATGCTGGCAGCGGTCTCTCATGACCTCCGCACGCCCCTGTCGCGGCTCAAGCTGCGTGTCGAACAGATCGAGGATCCCAGGCTGCACGGGCAGATGACCCAGGACCTCAACGACATGATCAACATGCTTGACGCGACCCTGGCGTACCTCAACGAACACCGCAGAACCGAAGTCCTGCAACAGCTGGATTTGCAGGCGCTGATCGAATCACATGCTGAAAACGCGCAGGACAATGGCGACGATGTTCAATACGAAGGCCAGTGCAAGCCGCTGAAAACCCAGCCCATGGCGCTGCGCTCATGCCTGCAGAACCTTGTCGATAACGCCCTGCGCTACGCAGGCAGCGCGAAGATCGTGATTGAGGACGGCGCTGATCGGGTCAGGATTTCGGTCGTCGATCATGGCCCCGGCATTGCGCCTGAACTGCATGAGAGCGTGTTCGAGCCCTTTTATCGACTGGAAGGTTCACGCAATCGCAACTCCGGTGGCGTCGGCATGGGCATGACCATCGCCCGTGAAGCAGCGCGACGGATCGGGGGGGAATTGTCGCTGGAACAGACACCGGGTGGAGGACTGACGGCAGTGCTGTATTTGCCGCGTCATTGAGCCCCGGACGCCACAGGTATTAGCCCTGCGACGTCGCTGGCCTGCGCGAACGTCAATTCAACGCGGCGTGCGCGCCCTCTCGCTGCCCACCCAATCCGTCAACAGACTATAAGCTACCGCCAGTAAAGTCGGCCCGATGAACAGACCGATAAAACCGAACGCCAGCAGCCCGCCAAAAACACCCAACAATACAATCACCAACGGCAGGTTGCCGCCCCGGCTGATCAGGTACGGCTTGAGCACGTTGTCCACGCCACTGATGACGAACATGCCCCAGATGCCTAGGAACACGGCCATGCCGTACTCACCCTGCCACACCAGCCAGGCGGTGGCCGGCAGCCAGACCAGCGGCGGGCCCATGGGGATAAGGCTGAACAGGAAGGTCAGAATACCCAGCACCAGCGCGCCGGGAATGCCTGCAATCAGGAAACCGATCAGCGCCAGCACCGCCTGGGCAGCAGCGGTACCGATCACACCGTTGACCACGCGCTGAACCGTACCAGCGACCAGATCCAGATAATACTGGGCTCGATCGCCGATCAGACGCTCGAGCAGGCTGAGCACGAAGGCCGCCAGACGCGGGCCGTCGCGGTAGAAGAAAAACGCAAAGACGATGCTCAGGGTCAGCTCGAGAATACCGCCACCGATTTGCGCACTGCGCGCCAGCAACCAGTTACCGACTTCGCCCAAATAGGGTTTGACCGTCGTCATGAAGGCTGCGCCCTGCTGATCGATGGTGGTCCAGAAACCCACCAGCCGCTCACCCACGATCGGAATGCCTGCCAGCCAGGTGGGCGGATCCGGCAGACCATCGACCTGAACATCTTTGACAAACGCCGTGGCATCACGCACGTGGTCAGCCAGATTGAAACCCAACCATACCAGCGGCGCGGCCACCAATAGCAGCCAGCATAGACTCATGACCAATGCGGCCAGCGATTCCCGCCCCTTGAACCAGCGCGTCAGCAGGCGCATCAACGGCCAACTGGCAAACGCCAGCACCGCGCCCCAGACCAGTGCCGACCAGAACGGCGCCATCACCCACAGGCAAGCGCCGAACAGGGCCAGCAGCAGGATCTGAACCAGTAGACGATCGTTGTTGAACATGAAGGGCCTGCGAGAAGGAATCGGAAGTGGCGAGCATAAAGACGAACACGGCTCGCGTCAGCCGTATTCGTCGCGAGCAGAACATGGAACGCTAGCGAATCACTTCGATGGACACGCCCTTTTTATCGGCACCGCCGGTCTCCAGTCGTGCAGCACGGACACCCTTGGCGATCAACGCATCGCGCCATGCAGCCGCGCTGGCCCCGGAAACGGTGACACGCAATGTGCTGTCGAGGTTGAGCCCGCGCGATATCAACGTCACCCAGGTCTCCTGAGGGTCGCCACTCAACCTTGGCAGATCGAGCCTGCCGGTGCTCTTGAGCTGACGCAGCAAGGTAGCCGAGGTCGGCAACAGATCGCCCAGCGGCGCGGCGGATTCGAACTGCTCGACATGCAGATAGGCACGGCGATTGCCACGGGTAATGCTGTAGAGCGCAACCAGCGTATCCGTATCGGGTTCAGCAAGGCGCAACAGCAGATACGCTTGCCGGTCATCGGCGCCGTACAATTTGGAGTTGCCGAATACCTCGTTGGCCCACAGGCTGCTTTCGCCACAGTCGCGGGCCTGGCACCAGAACAGCAACTCGGCACCCTGTTGTTGCAAGGCTTCGCGCGCTGCGGTGAATGCGTCGTCAGAAGAATGCTCGGCAGGCAGCTGATAGGTAACCGACGTCAGATTGCCTCGCGCACTGACCTGACCATCGAACCGCAACTGGCCGCTGATCTTGCGGATCGAGCCCATCGGGTAGACACGTTCGAGTTCGGCGCGGGGGCGATAGTCGACGATTTCAGAGTCGGCCAGCCGCGGCAGAATCTGCAAATCCTGACTGCCCGGCAGATCGGCAGCACCCACCATGGCACTGAAGACCGACGCAAGGAGTGCGACGAATGGAACACTTGATACACGCATGAGTGCTCTCATTGGCAGGCAGACAAAAGGAAAACGTTAAGGGCATTGCCAACAAGGCAATCTTGCAGAGTGGAGGATTGATCCATCGTGGTTGGCTCCTGTTTCAACCTGCTCAGCGTCGGCAGTTGCCGACCGCAAGTCAAGAAGCAGCGAAGAAGCGATTGAAACAGCGTGCAACAGCGCACGCGCCCTCCTCGTCATCCAGATGCAGGTGATGGCCGCCCGGCAAGGTTTCGATTCCGAAAGGCAGACGCTCGATGACGTCGTGCTTTTTTGCCAGCATGCCCTCGCGAGCGATGACCAGTTGCGTCGGACATTTCACATTGTTGATGAACGCCATGGCCTGTTCGTGAGTCAGGCGCGTTGCAGAAGGCAGGGTCAGGCGGCTGTCGCTGCGCCAGGTGTATCCACCCGGCACCGGCATCAGTCCGCGCTGCGCGAGCAACTCGGCAGCCTCTCGGCTGACTGCCACCACGCCCTTCATGCGCGCCTGAATGGCCCGGTCCTGATCCTGATAAACCGGTTTTTTCTTGCCGGGCAATGCCAGTTGCGCCTGCAGCGCAGCGCCCATCCTTTCGGCAGAAGAGTCAGCCTCGCCTGTCAGCGGGATCAGGCCGTCGATCAAAGCAAGATGGCTAATTCGCTCGGGCAGCGCGCCAGCCAGCATGACCGAAATGATTGCCCCCAACGAATGCCCGAGCAGCGCGAAGCGCGACCAGCCCAACTGCTCGGCGACCTGAAGGACGTCGAACACATAATCGGCCAACGCATAGCCGGCACCTGCCGGTCGGTGATCGGAGTGACCGTGCCCGGCCAGATCCAGTGCCACGATACGCAGGCCGTCAAGCTTCGGGGCAAGTCTGGCAAAGCTGTTGGCGTTGTCGAGCCAGCCATGCAACGCGATGACCGGCGTGCCTTCTTCGGGGCCGAACAGATGCGCAGCAAGCTCGACATGCCCGAGGCTCAGGCGCACTTCCTCGACAGCACACCTCATGCAGGAGTTTTCTGTGCGTGACGACGTGCATTGCGTTCGTCCCAGCGCGCGAACAGTGATTTGAGCAACTGCGCCGTTTCATCCGGCCTTTCCAGTGGAAACATGTGCCCTCCCGGCATCGACAGGTATTCGCCTTCACGCATGCGTCTGGCCAGATAGCCATGGTGCGGCATGATCACACGGCTGTGCTTGCCACGCACCATTGCCAGCGGCACCTTGAGCTGCCGTGATGGAACGGGGCTGGTGTGGGGAATGCTGCGGTAGATACTGATTTCAGTGGCCGGATCGAAGCGCAGGCGCAACTGCTCGCCATCCCGTTGCAGGCCATGCTGCAGATAGGCATCCAGGCATTCCGGATCGAATCTGCGAAACAGCGTCTTGCTGGAAAAATAGGCCCGCGCAGATTCCAGATCGGCAAAGGCCTCCCGACGCCCCAGCGTTCGCCCCGCAGGTGTGATCCGGTCAATGAACCCAAGACGCTTGGCAGCGCGGATGAACAACTGGTCAGCCAGCCCCAGTACCGGCGAATCGAGCATCACCACCCCTCGGTAAAGCTCGGGACAACGCAGGGCGGCATGCAGGTGCAACAACCCGCCCAGCGAATGCCCCACGCCCCACACCGGCTCGGCCTGCTCTCGCAAATGATGGATCAGTTCATCGACCAGATTCAGCCAGTTGTCGTCCACGGGAAAACGCGGATCATGGGCATGCTGTTCCAGATGTGCCACTGCATATTCAGGCCCCAGCGCAGCGAACAACTTGCCGTAGGTGGCCGAGGGAAAGCCATTGGCGTGGGCGAAGAACACGGGCTGGGGCATGCCGATAGACTCAAGGGCCGGACGAGTATTGATTGTGCGCACCGGGCCAAAACTACGACAACGATTGGAACTGCCATCGAAGGTGTCACTCCGGCCATTTACAGGCCGAAGTGTCGGAAGCCCGAGGCTAGTCAACGAGCTGGCGGTTCCTGCCCGTGTGGCACCACCGCGACGGTCAGCCGCGAAATACAGCTCAGCTTGCCCTCTTCAGTGGTGATTCGAATGTCCCAGACATGGGTCGTACGGCCCAGGTGCACCGGCTTTACCACGCCTGTGACGCGTCCGGAACGCACGCCACGCAGGTGGTTGGCGTTGACCTCAAGCCCAACGCAGAAAAACTTGTCCGGATCCACAACCAGGTAGCTGGCCATCGAACCCAGTGATTCGGCAAGCACCACCGACGCGCCACCGTGCAGCAGGCCGAAGGGTTGATGGGTACGCTGATCGACCACCATGCTGGCGGTCAGGGAGTCGTCCGTGAAGGCTTCGAAGCGGATATCAAGCACTTCGCCGATGGTGTTCTTCTGCGCCTTCATCAGGGCATCGATATCCGGGGTGACACGCCATACACTCATGTTCAGTCCTTTTTATGGTGGGGTGACGCTGGTTTTTCACACGGCGAGCGACCGACTTTTCGGTCCGCTCACACGTGGCGAATACTGTTGAGGTTCATGCCACCTGCGAGCACATGATCGCCTTCAAGCTCGGCAAGGCTGGCCGTGCTCATCGGTTCGGCATGCTGATAACTGCCGTGGGCCAGCAGCCCGATCAGGGCACCGACCAAAGGCTGGTGGCTGACCAGCAGGACTTCGTCGACAGTCAGCGCCGCGAGTTGATCCAGAACCTCACGCGGATCGCTGTCCGGTGTCAGCCATGGCACGGTCACGACCGCGTCATCGAAGCCCAGCGACCTGTGCACCAGCCCGGCTGTCTGCTGCGCGCGGACATAAGGGCTGGCAAGTATTTTCTGCAACGGCTTGTCACTCAGGTGAACGGCGCTCTTGAGCACTTCTTCTCGACCATGATCGGTCAGCTCCCGCTCGGCATCGCTGCGCGCCCGGGACTGGGCTTCGCCGTGGCGCAACACCCAGACCTTCATAGCTTCGGCTCCTCGTCACGCACCGGATGCGGCGCAGGGGCAACGAAATGCGCAGCTTCGCCCTCCGGCAAACGTGGCGTAGGCCAGTCAGCGAACGGCCAGGGTTTCTGATCCGAATGGAAGGTGCCGAAACGGCCGATCTGAGCCAGAAACTGGCTGAGGCTGTCGCCAAAATTCATCAGGCTGCCGCTGGGTGCGCCATAGATCAGGCGATAGCCCAGTTGCACAATGACCACGCCTGCCAGCACCACTTCTGCAACCTGCCAAACGATGACAAATAGCAGCATCCAGAGGATGCGCAGCGCGATGGATTCGTTCTTCTGGGTATTCGACTCGTTCAAGATCCTTCTCCCGGCTGAAGTGGTTTCAATTGAAGCCCGTGATTGAAATGAAATCGACGTCCGTCTTGGGCTCGGCGCGCATCAGCGCTTCGATGACCTGGTTGAGCGTACGACCTTCGAAAAGGATGGCATGCAGGCCCGCGACCAGTGGCATATAAACCTGGACTTCCTGGGCTTTGACCTTGAGCACCTTGAGGGTGTTCACCCCTTCTGCGACCTCGCCCAGACGCGTGACCGCCTCGTCGAGAGTCAGCCCCTGACCCAGCGCGAAACCGACCTGATAATTACGGCTTTTCGGCGACGAACAGGTGACGATCAGGTCGCCGACGCCGGCCAGCCCCAGAAACGTCATTGGGTTGGCACCCTGAGCCACGGCAAAACGGGTCATCTCGGCCAGGGCGCGTGTGATCAGCATGCTCTTGGTGTTCTCACCCATGTCCAGCGCCACGGCCATACCAGCGATGATCGCGTACACGTTCTTCAGCGCCCCGCCCAGTTCGACACCGAACCGATCAGCGCTGGCGTAAACCCGAAAGGTACGACCATGCAGAACGGCCTGCACCTGCTGACACAGCGCCTCGTCTTCGCTGGCGACCACGGTGGCGGTCAACGCATGCTCGGCGATTTCCCGCGCCAGATTCGGTCCGGACAACACGCCGATACGCGCCTGCGGCACGATCTCCTCGAGAATCTGACTCATCAGCTTGAAGGTCTGCGCTTCGATACCCTTGGTCAGGCTCACCAGCATCTTGCCGCTCAGGCATTCGACATGAGGCGACAGCACACCGCGCAGTGCGCTGGAGGGCAACGCGACGAAGATCAGCTCGCTGCCTTCAAGCGTTGCGGCCAGATCGGTCACCGGTTCGACTTCAGGCCGGACCTTGATGCCCTTGAGGTAGCGCGGGTTTTCACGATTGACGCGAATGGCCTCCGCCTGCTCGGGATCACGCATCCACTGGCGAACCTGATGGCCGTTTTCGGCCAGAAGATTTGCGATGGCGGTGCCAAAGCTGCCGCCACCAAGAACCGCTACAGGCTGCTGCGTGGTCATAAATCAATCCATCCTGGGCCATTGACTGGCAATGTCGGCATTATACGGAGCGTTGCGTCATCGGCCAGCGTCAAACGCGCCAGAGCCTGTCAGCAAGCAATAAGGTGTCTGGAACTGCAGTCATCTCGGTTAACATATGCGCACACTGCATGCATCATCGTGAACATCGGCTTTCCTGAGCATCCGGAACGATGCCATCGATGCATTGATACGAACCCGCGAGCGCACCGGCATGGACGCATCAGTCGAATTTCAGGAACAGGCCGCCGCCGAACGGGGCTGGCGATGACGTTTCGTCACTGGGACATTAACACCCGCACGCAAATGATCAGTCTCGGCCCGGCCCTGCTGCTGACCGTCCTGCTGATCGGGTTCTTCACGTTCGTGCGGATTCAGGATCTGCGTCAGGAACTCAACCACACCGGCCAACTCATCGCCAACCAGCTGGCACCTGCCGCCGAGCCCGGATTGCTGGTCGGCGATACCGAAAGCCTTAAAGGCCTGATGCGCGCCACGCTGTCCATGCCCAGCGTTCGCTATGTCGAGATTCAGGACAGCTCCAACACCGTTCTGGTTTACATCGACCAACCAAGGGAAAACGAACACCAGACGCGCCAGATGGAAATTTTCCAGGCACCGGTACGCGCCCAGCATCTGGTCGTACACAAGGCACCTGCAGCGGGAGAGCCGTTATCGACGGCAGGCTCCAAGCGTTATCTGGGCCGGGTACTGGTCGGCATGTCCAGCGAAGCCTTCAACCGACGCCAGCAGGAAATCCTGCTCAAGGCCGGCATCCTGGCGCTGTGCGCCTTATTGTTCACGTTTCTCCTGGCCAGACGCCTTGCCCTCAGCCTGTCGCGCCCGATCAGCCGCATGGGTGAAGCCCTCAAGGCCATTCAGCAGGGAGACTACAGAACGCCGCTGCCGATCAGTGACGATGCCGAACTCGGGGCGCTGGCGCGGCACATCAATAATCTGGCAGCGAATCTGGACAAGGCCAGCCTGGAGCAGCAACGCTCCATGGCGCAGCTCATCCAGACCCGCGAGGAAGCGGAACAGGCCAACCGTGCCAAATCCGACTTTCTGGCGATGATGAGCCACGAGTTGCGCACGCCCATGAACGGCGTGCTGGGCATGCTGCAATTGCTGGAAACGACCCGCATGACCGACGAGCAGAGCGAATACGCCACGCTCGCCACCGAGTCCACCGAGCATCTGTTACGCGTCATCAACGACATTCTCGATTTCTCGCGTATCGAACGCGATGCCCTGCAGATGGAGGGAATTGCGTTCAATCTGGCCGAACTGGTCAACGCATCCACCCATGCCTTCAACCACAACGCACAGCAGCGCAACCTGCAGTTGAATCTGCACGTCCAGCCAGGCCTGGAATCGCTGACCGTCATCGGCGATCCGACACGTATCCGGCAGATACTGGTCAACCTGATCGGCAACGCGCTGAAGTTCACCGAGCAAGGCAGCGTCTGCATCAAGGCGGGCTGGAGCCTGATCGAAGAAGACCGGCTTCAGTTCACCTGCACGGTTCAGGACAGCGGCATCGGCATTCATGCCGACATGCTGGAATCGATGTTCGACGCCTTCCAGCAGGCTGACAGCTCCATCTCCAGACGCTATGGCGGAACCGGGCTTGGCTTGCCGATTGCGCGCACCCTGGCCGAGCGCATGGGTGGCACGTTGCGCGCGCAAAGCGAAGAAGGCGCGGGGTCGCTGTTCACCCTGCAGATACCACTGTCGATATCGCGGCAATTGCCCGTCGATATTCGCCAGCCGCTCTCGGCACTGGACGCTTCCGGCAAGGAGCGCAGTGTTCTGCTGGTCGAAGACAATCCGGTGAACCGCACCGTGGTTCAGGCCATGCTGCACAACCTGGGGTGCCGGGTGGACGTCGCCGTCGATGGTGCCGAGGCTGTTAACATGGCCGCCGCAGGCGAATACGGCCTTATTCTGATGGATTGCCGACTGCCGGTCATGGACGGCTATGAGGCCACGCGCCGTATCAGGCAACTGGAAGGCCTCGAACAGTTGCCCATTATCGCGTTGACGGCCAACGCACTGCAGGGTGATCGTGACGCCTGTTTACAGGCGGGGATGGACGACTATCTCGCAAAGCCCTTCAAACACGCTGATTTACAGCATGTTTTGCGCCGCTGGCTATTCTTTCGGACACCTGTGACTGGCGATAAATGTTAAATTGCGGCAGTCTTGACAGCCTGATCGACCCTGAACGGCGGTCGAGTGACAAAATTCAGTGCACAGGTGTACTTTGATTTCTCCTGTCCTGTGACTTTCATTACAACGCAACAGTCTATGAGTAGGCTGCCGGACATAGTCCTGGCAATTTAGTCCGCCAGGACTGGCGTTTGGGCCAGTGGCGCCCCAACCTGCCGCACAAGATCATTGAGGAGCTCGCATGACCAAACAACACGCCTTTACCCGGGAAGACCTGCTGCGCTGCAGTCGTGGCGAGCTGTTCGGCCCAGGTAATGCGCAACTGCCCGCCCCCAATATGCTGATGGTTGACCGCATTACGCACATCAGCGAAGAAGGCGGCAAGTTCGGCAAGGGTGAGTTGGTCGCCGAACTCGATATCAATCCTGACCTGTGGTTCTTTGCCTGTCACTTCGAAGGTGACCCGGTGATGCCGGGCTGCCTGGGCCTTGACGCCATGTGGCAGCTGGTCGGCTTCTATCTGGGCTGGCAAGGCAACCCCGGCCGCGGCCGCGCCCTGGGTTCGGGTGAAGTGAAGTTTTTCGGCCAGGTCCTCCCGACTGCCAAAAAAGTCACCTATAACATCCATATCAAACGCACCATGCGCGGCAAACTGGTCCTGGCAATCGCCGACGGTACCGTGAGCGTTGATGGTCGCGAAATCTACAGCGCCGAAGGTCTGCGTGTCGGTCTGTTCACTTCCACTGAAAATTTCTAAGGGTAATCGCATGCGCCGCGTCGTTATCACTGGTCTGGGTATTGTTTCCTGCTTGGGCAATGACAAAGACACCGTCACCGCTAACCTGCGTGCCAACCGCCCTGGCATCAAATTCCAGCCGGAATATGCCGAAATGGGTCTGCGTAGCCAGGTTGCCGGCTCCATCGACCTCAACCTTGAAGAACTGATCGATCGCAAGATCTACCGCTTCGTCGGCCATGCGGCAGCCTATGCCTATCTGGCCATGAAAGACGCCATCGCTGACGCCGGCCTGACCGACGAGCAGGTGTCCAACGTGCGTACCGGCCTGATCGCCGGCAGCGGCGGCGCATCGACACTGAACCAGATGGAAGCGCTGGACATCCTGCGTGAGAAAGGCGTCAAGCGCGTTGGCCCTTACCGCGTCACGCGGACTATGGGCAGCACCGTTTCCGCCTGTCTGGCCACGCCGTTCAAGATCAAGGGCGTGAACTACTCCATCTCTTCCGCCTGCGCCACCAGCGCCCACTGCATCGGCAACGCTGTCGAGCAGATCCAGCTGGGCAAGCAGGACATCGTCTTTGCAGGCGGTGGTGAAGAAGAACACTGGAGCCAGTCGTTCCTGTTCGACGCCATGGGCGCACTGTCGACCCAGTACAACGAGACGCCAGAAAAGGCTTCCCGCGCCTACGACGCCAAGCGTGACGGTTTCGTCATCGCAGGCGGTGGCGGTATGGTCGTGGTCGAGGAGCTGGAACACGCTCTGGCACGTGGCGCGAAGATCTACGCGGAAATCGTCGGCTACGGCGCGACATCCGATGGCTACGACATGGTCGCACCGAGCGGCGAAGGTGCCATCCGCTGCATGCAGATGGCCCTGTCGACCGTTGAAGGCCCGATCGACTACCTGAACACCCATGGCACATCGACCCCGGTCGGTGATGAAATGGAGATGAACGGCGTACGTGCAGTCTTCGGCGACAATGCTCCGGCAATCAGCTCCACCAAGAGCCTGTCGGGCCACTCGCTGGGTGCCGCTGGCGTTCACGAGGCGATCTACTGCCTGTTGATGATGGAGAACAACTTCATCGCCGGCTCCGCCAACATCGACGAGCTGGACCCGAAAGTCGCTGACATGCCGATCCTGCTGGAAACCCGGGAAAACGCAAAGCTCGATCGCATCATGAGCAACAGCTTCGGCTTCGGTGGCACCAACGCAACTCTGGTTCTGCAGCGCTACAACGCATAAGCAAGACCGTGCAAGACTGAAAAGGCGCCTTTCGAGGCGCCTTTTCTGTTTTCAGGATGCCGCACGCGGCACGCTGGATGATACGGTTCGCTGGAGGCGGCTTGCCTGCGATGACATTCGCCCCTCACCCAGCCCGCGTTATGATTCCTGCCATTCCCTGCCTCATCATCGAGACTCGAATCATGCTCACCCTCACACCACGCGCTGAAACGGTGGAAGGCCAGCCGATCCTGCGCCCCCTGCCCTCCGCACGCTGTCGCAGCGTGGGGCCATTCGTGTTCTTCGACCATATGCTCGCGACGGATTACCCGCCTGGCACCGGCATGGATATCCGCCAGCATCCGCACATCGGCCTGTCGACGCTGACGTACCTGCTGGAAGGCGAACTGCAGCACAAGGACAGCCTGGGCAGCGATCAGTGCGTCAAGGCGGGAGATGTGAGCTGGATGACGTCAGGCGCAGCCATCGCCCACATCGAGCGCACGCCGGAGCCGTTGCGGGTGAGCGGATCGCGCCTGCATGGCCTGCAGGTCTGGCTGGCATCGCCCCGCGACCACGAACAGGGTGAAGGTCATTACAGCCATCACCCGGCACACAGCCTGCCGCAAAGCGACAGCATGGGAATTTTCATACGCATGCTGGCGGGTAACGGCTTTGGCCTGCAATCACCCGTACCGGTGCTCTCAGACACGCTGTACGCTGAAATACGCCTGCAGACCGCCACGACCCTGACAATTGAACCGGAACATCAGGAGCGCGCGCTGTATGTGCTCGAAGGTGAAGCCGCACTGGACGGCACACCGGTCCTGCCCTGCACGCTGGTCGTGTTGGAACCGGGAACTACCGTCAACCTGTGCGCGGAAAGCGAATGCCATGCAGTATTGATAGGCGGCGCAGCCCTGGACGGCCCCCGACGCATGAACTGGAATTTCGTCGCCAGCGAGGCCGCACTGATCGAAGATGCACGGCGTCGATGGGCAGAAGGCGACTGGCCGACAGTTCCGGGAGAAACGGGCCGGATCGAGTTGCCTTGAAGATCCGGCCGTTAGACTGACTTACTTTTGGTTGAACACTTCGCTCAACAGATCGTGCATCGACTTGAAGGCGCGGGTGGCGACCTTGGCGTCGTACATCATCTTGCCCGGAACATTGGCGTGCGGGTCGGTGAACGAATGGAACGCGCCGCCATAGTTGTGCAACTGCCAGTCGACATTCGCCGCGTTCATTTCATCTTCGAACGCCAACTGCTGCTCTTTCGGGACCATAGGGTCCGATGCGCCGTTCAGGACCAGAACAGAACCCTTGATGTGGCTGGCATCACCAGGGTTTGGCGTGTCCAGTGTGCCGTGGAAGGATATCGCCGCCTTCACATCAGCACCGCTGCGCGCCAGCTCCAGCGAGCAGCAGCCGCCGAAGCAGAAGCCGAACGTCGCAATGCGCTTGGCGTCCAGTGACACACCCGCCTGACTCAGCAGCAGATCGAGACCGGCCTGCATGCGCTTGCGCAGCAGAGCACGGTCATCTTTAAGGGGCATCATCGCCGCGCCGGCTTCATCGCCATTGGCTGGGCGAATTTTCTGACCATACAGGTCGGCCAGCAGTACTACATAACCCTGCTCAGCCACGGCCTTGGCGATGTCCTCGGCGCCTTCGCTGACGCCCATCCAGTTGGGAGCCATCAACAGGCCAGGACGGGACGAGGTCGCGCTGGCGTCGTACACGAGACGACTTTCGTAGGGCTGACCATCAATCTGGTGTACTACGGAACGGACAGTAATCTTGCTGCTCATTGCTGACTCCTGATCATTTGAGGTTGTAAAAAATACGGTGCGCAAGCACAAACAAAAAACCCGCCGAAGCGGGTTTTCTGTTACTCGGTCATCAAACCGACAGCTCTACCAACAGCTTGTTCAGACGACGCACATAAGCGGCCGGATCCCTGAGGCTGTCACCGGCAGCCAGCGCAGCCTGATCGAACAGGATGTGCGACAGTTCGCCAAAGCGTTCTTCGCTCTGCTCGGCGTCCAGCTTCCCGATCAAAGGGTGAGCCGGGTTGAATTCGAAGATCGGCCTGGAGTCCGGAACCTTCTGACCGCTGGCTTCCAGAATCTGACGCATCTGCAGACCCATGTCCTGCTCGCCGATGGCCAGAATCGCAGGTGAATCGGTCAGACGATGCGACACACGCACCTCACTGACAGACTCGCCCAGGGCTGTCTTGATACGCTCGATCAAGCCTTCCTTGTCCTTGGCAATCTCTTCCTGAGCCTTCTTGTCCTCTTCGGAGTCGAGCTTGCCCAGATCCAGATCACCACGTGCCACATCGACGAAACCCTTGCCGTCGAAGTCGCTCAGGTAGCTCATCAGCCACTCGTCGATACGGTCGGTCAGCAGCAGCACTTCGATGCCTTTCTTGCGGAAGACTTCAAGGTGCGGGCTGTTCTTAACCTGAGCGTAGGATTCGCCGGTCAGGTAGTAGATCTTGTCCTGACCCTCCTTGGCGCGAGCCAGGTACCCGGCCAGGGAAACGCTCTGCTCGCCGCTCTCGTCGGAGGTAGACGCGAAACGCAGCAGGCCGGCGATCTTCTCCTTGTTGGCGAAGTCTTCTGCCGGGCCTTCCTTGAGGACCTGACCGAAATTCTTCCAGAAACCCTTGTATTGCTCGGGCTCGTTCTTCGCCAGCTTTTCCAGCATGTCGAGGACGCGCTTGGTCAGCGCCGACTTCATCGAGTCGATGATCGGGTCTTTCTGCAGGATCTCGCGGGACACGTTCAACGACAGGTCATTGGAATCGACCACGCCTTTGATGAAGCGCATGTACAGCGGCAGGAACGACTCGGCCTGATCCATGACAAATACGCGCTGCACGTACAGCTTCAGGCCACGTGGTGCTTCGCGCTGATACAGGTCGAACGGTGCGCGGGCCGGTACGTAAAGCAGCGAGGTGTACTCCAGCTTGCCTTCGACCTTGTTGTGGCTCCAGCTCAGCGGGTTCTCGTAGTCGTGGGCGACATGCTTGTAGAACTCCTGATACTCCTCGTCCTTCACTTCGGAACGGGAACGGGTCCACAGCGCGCTGGCGCGGTTGACGGTTTCCCACTCAAGCGCCGGTGCCTCTTCGCCTTCTGCCGCTGGAGCCTGCTCTTTCGGCAGCTCGATAGGCAGAGCGATATGGTCGGAGTACTTCTTGATGATGTTGCGCAGACGGTAGCCGTCGGCAAACTCATCTTCGCCGTCCTTCAGGCGCAGGACGATGCGGGTGCCGCGCTCGGCCTTGTCCAGGGTCGCGACTTCGAACTCGCCTTCACCCTTGGAGGACCAGTGCACACCTTCGCTGGCCGGCAGGCCCGCACGACGGCTGAACACTTCAACCTGATCGGCGACGATGAACGCCGAATAGAAACCGACGCCGAACTGACCGATCAGGTGCGAGTCCTTCTTCTGGTCGCCCGACAGGTTTTTCATGAAATCAGCGGTACCGGATTTGGCGATGGTCCCCAGATGGGTGATCACATCGTCACGGCTCATACCAATGCCGTTGTCTTCGAGCGTAACGGTCTTCGCGTCCTTGTCGAAGCTCACGCGAATCTTCAGCTCTGCGCCGCCTTCCAGCAGCTCAGGCCTGGACAGCGCCTCGAAACGCAATTTGTCGACCGCGTCAGACGCGTTCGAGATCAATTCGCGAAGGAAGATTTCCTTGTTGGAATACAGCGAATGGATCATGAGGTGAAGCAACTGCTTTACCTCGGTCTGGAAGCCCAGGGTTTCCTTTTGAGTTTCCACACTCATGGTCATCAAACTCCGATCTGGATGGCATAAGCCGCCACAGCGAGGCATGAGCCTGTGTAGCAGCGCGTAGTCATCAAAGTGGGGGCTGGGCGAGGGATTTCAAGAGCACAGGAATCAATCGATGCGTTCCGACTGTCGACCGGGCTGTGAACTTCTTTGTCGTCGCGGATCGGCACCGCGTATGCGTAATAGCATCGGCCGCTGCTTGCAAGCTGTTTCAGCCAGAAGAAACATGAATAAAACAGCGAGGTTAAATAATATACCGAACTGTCTGGAACTTAATTTACACGGGCATGCTCTTAGGCACGTGGATACTCAATAAGGAGAAATACCCCATGCGTAAATCTTTAGCCTATGCCTTGATGCTTTCTGCCACTCTGGGTCTTGCTGCCTGCGACAAAAAATCCGAAAACACTCAGCAAGATGCCAACAAAGCTGCTCAACAGTCCCAGGAGTCGATGGAGAAGGCTCAGGAAAAAGTGAACGACGCGGCCAAGGAAAGCCAGGAAGCTGCTCAGAAAAACGCTGAAGCCGCTCAACAGCGCGCGACCGAGAACGCCAACCAGGCTCCGGCCCCGGCGACTGAAGCAGCACCTGCAACCAAGTAAAGCCATCGGCTTGCAGAACTACACATAATAAAGCCCGCTTATGCGGGCTTTATTATTGCGCGTTTAGTTATATGATCGACTTCATGCCAACGCTTCGCTGCGTTTGCCTTTTATTCTGTCGACAATGATTGCACCCGCCAATGTTATAACCGACGGAATCAACCAGGCCAGACCCTGCTCACTCAATGGCAAGTTAGCCAACGCCTTTGGCAAAGAGTCGGTGAAGCCTGCGCCTTTTATCGCATCGATCAGCCCGAAGATCAGCGACACCAGCATGACCGGTGCCACCACTCGACCCTGACGTTGCCAGAATCCCTTGCAGAAGCTCAACGCAACCAGAACGATGCAGGGCGGATAGATCGCGGTCAGTACCGGGATCGAGAACAGGATCAGCTTGGTCAGGCCCAGATTCGACACCAGCAGCGAGAAGACAGCCAGCATCACCACCAGCGTCCTGTAGGACAGCGGCAGGATCTTGGCAAAGTATTCGGCACAGGCGCAGGTCAGACCTACCGCTGTCACCAGACACGCCAGGGAAATCAGCACCGCCAGAAAGCCGCTGCCCAGCGAACCGAAGGTGTGTTGCACGTAAGCGTGCAGCACCACCGCGCCATTGGTTGCACCCGCAGCCACCGAGTGACTGCCGGAGCCCAGGCGAAACAGACTGATGTACACCAGCGCCAGCCCTACCCCTGCAATCAGTCCGGCGATGATCGCGTAACGCGTGATCAGCCGCGGCGATTCGACGCCCCGCGAGCGAATGGCATTGACGATGACAATGCCGAAGACCAGAGCCCCCAGGGTGTCCATGGTCAGATAGCCATTGATGAAGCCCTGCGAGAATGGCGCTGCCGTATAAGCAGGCTCTGCGGTACCAATGTCGCCTGCTGGCAGAGCAAAGGCTGCGATACCCAGAATCGCCAGTGCGAGTATCTTGAGCGGCGCGAGAAAGCGCCCTACCGTGTCGAGCAGTCGCCCCGGATACAGCGACACCCAGAACACCACCAGGAAATACACGAGGCTATACAGGGCCAGCGCCATCGGACCGTCACCGGTCAACGGCGCAAGCCCGACCTCGAAGGAAACCGTGGCCGTGCGCGGCGTGGCGAACAAAGGGCCGACGGCGAGGTAACACACTGCAGCGAGAATACCGCCCGCGACCTTGCCGATCGGGCTGCTCAACGCATCCATCGCGCCACCGACCCTGGCCAGGGCAATTACCGTGACCACTGGCAAGCCCACTGCCGTAACCAGAAAGCCCAGCGCGGCGATCCATACATGGGGACCGGCCTGCAGGCCCACGATAGGCGGGAAGATGATATTGCCCGCCCCGACGAACAGGGCGAACGTCATGAAACCAAGTGCCAGGATGTCCTGGCCTTTCAACACTTTCATTGCGAAGGACCACACAAAATCGAGATAAGGGAAATGACGTCACCCGTGAATGAGGTGAACGCAGCCCGTCAGCGTAAGACGTGGCAGTACCTTGCGACGTGCCCCTTGTGAGGGCGACGCAAAAACGGTCGACAGGGTAGCGAATCCGGCCAATAAATGCACTATTGAAGGGCGAGCTTCCGATATACGCACTTTATAAGCGCAGGAATTTATAGCCACAAACACTCGATTGTGGGAGGCGCCACCACGCCTTCGACGTGACGGGTCTGTCACAAAAAAATCCTGTTTCTTTAGTAGCTTGCGAGTGGCGTGGCCGCGATTGATTTCCCAACCCCAGAATGCACAAAGGCCACCCGAAGGTGGCCTTTGCTGATTGCTCGAAAAAGTAAGCGAGGCTTACTTCACCGGCCAACCGGTCAGCTCGGCCAAGGCCTTGCCGATGTCTGCCAGGGAACGAACGGTTTTGACGCCCGCGTCCTGCAGTGCAGCGAATTTCTCGTCTGCAGTACCTTTACCGCCGGAGATGATTGCGCCCGCATGGCCCATGCGCTTGCCCGGAGGAGCAGTCACACCAGCGATGTAGGAAACAACCGGCTTGGTCACGTGTGCCTTGATGTAGGCAGCCGCTTCTTCTTCAGCCGAACCGCCGATCTCACCGATCATGACGATCGCTTCGGTCTTCGGGTCTTCCTGGAACAGTTTCAGGATGTCGATGAAGTTGGAGCCCGGGATCGGGTCACCACCGATACCGACGCAGGTGGACTGACCGAAACCGGCGTCAGTGGTCTGCTTCACAGCTTCGTAGGTCAGGGTGCCGGAACGCGACACGATACCGACCTTGCCTGGCAAGTGAATGTGACCTGGCATGATGCCGATCTTGCACTCGCCCGGAGTAATGACGCCTGGGCAGTTAGGGCCGATCAGGACCACGCCCAGTTCGTCACACTTGACCTTGGCTTCCAGCATGTCGATGGTCGGGATGCCTTCGGTGATGCAGACGATCAGCTTGATGCCGGCGAATGCAGCTTCCAGGATCGAATCCTTGCAGAAAGGAGCCGGAACGTAGATAACCGAAGCATCGGCGCCAGTGGTAGCAACCGCTTCTGCAACAGTGTTGAACACCGGCAGGTTCAGGTGAGTGGTGCCACCCTTGCCTGGTGTCACGCCGCCAACCATTTTGGTGCCGTAGGCAATGGCTTGTTCGGAGTGGAAGGTACCCTGCGAGCCAGTGAAGCCCTGGCAGATAACCTTGGTGTCTTTATTGATCAGGACGCTCATTATTTGCCCTCCGCAGCTTTGACGACTTGTTGAGCAGCGTCGGTCAGGCTGGTAGCCGCGATGATGTTCAAACCGCTTTCTGCCAGTACTTTAGCGCCCAGTTCAGCGTTGTTGCCTTCAAGACGAACAACAACCGGGATTTTCACGCCGACTTCTTTCACTGCACCGATGATGCCTTCGGCAATCATGTCGCAACGAACGATGCCGCCGAAGATGTTGACCAGTACTGCAGCGACGTTGGTGTCGGACAGGATGATCTTGAACGCTTCGGTAACGCGTTCCTTGGTAGCGCCACCGCCAACGTCAAGGAAGTTTGCAGGCTTGCCGCCATGCAGGTTGACGATGTCCATGGTACCCATGGCCAGGCCGGCACCGTTGACCATGCAGCCGATGTTGCCTTCCAGTGCCACGTAGTTCAGTTCGAACTTGGCAGCGTGGGCTTCGCGCGGGTCATCTTGCGACGGATCGTGGAAAGCCTTCAGCTTTGGCTGACGGTACATGGCGTTGGCGTCGATGTTGATCTTGGCGTCGAGGCAATGCAGGTCGCCGTCAGCCTTGATCACCAGCGGGTTCACTTCCAGCAGGGCCAGATCGTGGTCCTGGAACAGTTTGGCCAGACCGGTGAAGATCTTGGCAAACTGAGTGACCTGCTTGCCTTCCAGACCCAGCTGGAATGCCAGATCGCGACCCTGGAACGGCTGAGCGCCAACCAGTGGATCGATCGTGGCCTTGAGAATCTTTTCAGGAGTGTCGTGAGCGATCTTCTCGATGTCCACGCCACCTTCGGTGGAAGCCATGAACACGATACGACGGCTGGAACGGTCTACAACAGCGCCCAGGTACAGCTCTTTGGCGATATCGGTGCACGACTCGACCAGGATCTTGGTCACTGGCTGACCATTGGCGTCAGTCTGGTAAGTCACCAGACGCTTGCCCAGCCACTGCTGTGCGAACGCTGCAGCGTCTTCCTTGCTGCGAACCAGCTTTACGCCGCCCGCTTTACCGCGACCACCTGCGTGAACCTGGGCTTTGACGACCCACTCGGTTCCGCCGATCTTGTCGCAGGCTTCTGCTGCTGCTTCGGGGGTGTCTACTGCGTAGCCTTTGGATACTGGCAGGCCGTATTCAGCGAACAGCTGCTTACCCTGATACTCGTGAAGATTCATGCTTATTACCGTCTTCGTTTAGGTACTGCGCATTCGGTGCTGCACGTCAGCGTGCCGCACCACCTGTGACCGCTACTCCGGGTGGACTCC
This sequence comes from Pseudomonas sp. fls2-241-TYG-175, assembly GCF_030209155.1. Classification (NCBI taxonomy): domain Bacteria; kingdom Pseudomonadati; phylum Pseudomonadota; class Gammaproteobacteria; order Pseudomonadales; family Pseudomonadaceae; genus Pseudomonas; species Pseudomonas sp. fls2-241-TYG-175. Next base: position 63,598 of record NZ_JARVSO010000016.1, read on the forward strand.
AGAAAGGCCGTCGGGCCTTCCTGAAGCCGCCTGAGAGGTCGAGTCCGACGCAGATTCCGCGGTGATTCCTGCTGGCAGGATTCACGACGGGCACTGCGTCGTGGTTTCTTGTTGTCTCAGCGTTTCTTGCGGTTCTGGATGTGGATGGCGCCGCCATTCACTGCCAGGGCCGCTTCGTGCAGCGCTTCGGACAGAGTCGGGTGCGAGAAGACCATCATGCCGATGTCTTCGGCGCTGGTGCCGAACTCCATTGCAATAGCACCCTGCTGTACCAGTTCGGCAGCGCTCGGGCCAATCACGTGAACACCCAGAACGCGGTCGGTCTTGGCATCGGCGATGATCTTGACGAAACCGCCAGTATCGTTGGCTGCCATGGCACGGCCGCTGGCTGCGAACGGGAAGGAACCGACGTTGACTTCAACGCCTTCGGCCTTCAGGGTCTGCTCGGTCTTGCCTACCCATGCAATTTCCGGGTGGGTGTAAATGACCGAAGGAACCAGATCGTAGTTCATCTGGGCCTTGTGACCCTTGATGCGCTCGACAACCATGATGCCCTCTTCCGACGCCTTGTGCGCCAGCATCAGACCACGAACCACGTCGCCGATCGCGTAGACGCCCGGAACGCTGGTGGTGCAATGGTCATCGACGAAGATGAAGCCGCGCTCGTCGATGTCGACGCCGCTGTCGGCTGCCAGCAGATCAGTCGTCACAGGACGACGGCCTACGGCAACGATCAGGCGGTCGAAAACGATCTTCTGTTCGCCGGAAGCGTCGGTGTAGGTGACTTCAACTTCTTCGCCGTTGACTTTCGAGCCGGTCACGCGAGCACCCAGCTTGATGTCCAGACCCTGCTTGGTGAAGGTCTTCAGCGCTTCCTTGGAAACCGCTTCGTCAGCTGCTGGAATGAATTTTTCCAGTGCTTCCAGAACGGTCACCTGAGCACCAAGACGCGCCCATACGGAACCCAGTTCCAGACCGATCACGCCTGCGCCGATCACGCCCAGGCGTTTTGGCACCTGTTGGAATTCCAGAGCACCTGTCGAGTCGACGATGACTTTCTGGTCGACCGGAGCCGGCGGAATATCGATCGGACGCGAACCGGAAGCCAGGATCACGTGATCTGCTTCGATGATTTCGACTGTGCCATCAGCACCGGTCAGCTCGACCTTCTTGCCGGCCAGCAGCTTGCCGTGGCCTTGCAGAGTGGTCACGCCATTGGCCTTGAACAGGCTGGCAACGCCGCCGGTCAGGCCTTTGACGATGGTGGACTTGCGACCGATCATGGCCGGTACGTCGATGCTCACTTCGGAGGTCGAAATACCGTGGACCGCAAAGCCGTTCTTGGCTTCGTAGAACTTCCAGGAGCTGTCCAGCAGCGCCTTGGACGGAATGCAACCCACGTTCAGGCAGGTACCGCCGAGGGCCAGTTTGCCCTCCTTGTCCTGGTATTTCTCGATGCAGGCAGTCTTGAGACCAAGTTGCGCAGCCTTGATGGCGGCAACATAACCGCCAGGGCCTGCGCCAATCACTACCACGTCGAATTTCTGGGACATAAAAAGATTCCTTTTTAGCTGCGAGCTTCAAGCTGCAAGCTGCAAGCCGCTCTGCCTTGCGGCGTCGCTGGCTTGCGACCAATTCATAAGATGCAACACACCAGCCTCAGGCTGCACATCGACCTGATCGCTCAAGCCCGACACGTGCAACCTGTGGCCGCTTCATCAGATATCCAGCAGAAGACGCGCTGGATCTTCCAGCAGGTTCTTGATGGTAACGAGGAAGGTTACAGCTTCTTTACCGTCGATCAAACGGTGATCGTACGACAGTGCCAGATACATCATTGGACGGATCACGACCTGACCGTTGACTGCCATGGGACGCTGCAGAATGTTGTGCATGCCCAGGATGGCTGCCTGCGGCGGGTTGACGATCGGCGTCGACATCATCGAACCGAAAGTACCACCGTTGGTGATGGTGAACGTGCCGCCAGTCATCTCGTCGATGGACAGCTTGCCGTCGCGCGCCTTCTTGCCGAAGGTGGCGATGCCGCCTTCGATTTCAGCCAGGCTCATGTGCTCGGCGTTACGCAGAACCGGTACAACCAGACCACGGTCGCTGGAAACCGCAACACCCACGTCAGCGTAGCCGTGGTAAACGATGTCGGAACCGTCGATCGACGCGTTCACAGCCGGGAAGCGCTTCAGTGCTTCGGTAGCCGCCTTGACGAAGAACGACATGAAGCCCAGACGTACGCCGTTATGCGACTTCTCGAACAGGTCCTTGTACTTCGAGCGCAGCGCCATGACTTCAGTCATGTCCACTTCGTTGAACGTGGTCAGCATGGCCATGTTCGACTGGGCTTCAACCAGACGCTTGGCCACGGTTGCACGCACACGGGTCATCGGCACGCGCTTCTCGGTGCGGTCGCCAGCGGCGACCACAGGAGCGGCGGCAGCAGGCTTGGCAGCAGGCGCGGCGGCTGGAGCGGATTTCTTCGCTTCAATCGCAGCAACCAGGTCTTCCTTGGTGATACGGCCGTCTTTACCGGTGCCCTTGACGCTGGCCAGGTTGATACCGTTTTCTGCAGCCAGCTGGCGTGCGGCAGGCGCAGCAATCGGGTCTTCATCGTCAGCGGCGGGTGCAGCAGGCGTCGATGCAGCAGGAGCAGCGGCAGCAGCAGCTGGAGCAGCCGATGCAGTTGCACCGGCATCCAGGGTTGCAATCAGTTCATTGGACAGGACAGTGTCGCCCTCGCCTTTAACGATCGATGCCAGCACGCCGTCAGCTTCGGCCAGAACTTCGAGGACAACCTTGTCAGTCTCGATGTCGACCAGCAGCTCGTCACGTTTTACCGCTTCGCCCGGTTGCTTGTGCCATTTGGAAATGGTGCCGTCGGCAACGGATTCCGGGAAAGAGGGGGCTTTGATCTCGATAGCCATTATCTGTAATTCCTTAATTCGGTTTCTAATGCTCGAAGGCGTTAAACAGTGAAGGCATCTTGCAGGAGTTTTTCCTGCTGCTCGGCGTGCATCGAAGCGTAGCCACAGGCTGGAGCGGCAGAAGCATCACGACCTGCATACTCGAGAACGAGTTCGCGCTTGTGGTTACCCACACTGCGACGCAGATGATGCTGACTGCTGTACCAGGCACCCTGGTTCATCGGCTCTTCCTGACACCAGACTGCATGCTGCAGGTTGGTATAAGGCGCGATCGTTTCCATCAGGTCATCTTCCGGGAACGGATACAGCTGCTCGATACGAACGATGGCGATATCTTCACGACCTTCGGCACGGCGTTTTTCCAGCAGGTCGTAGTAGACCTTGCCGCTGCACAGCACCAGACGTGTGACCTTGGCCGGGTCGAGGGTATCGATTTCCGGGATCACGGTCTGGAACGAGCCTTCGGCCAGTTCTTCGAGCGTCGAAACCGCAAGCTTGTGACGCAACAGCGACTTGGGCGTCAGCACAATCAGTGGCTTGCGCAGCGGGCGGATCACCTGACGGCGCAGCAAGTGGTAGATCTGGGCCGGCGTGGTCGGCACACATACCTGAATGTTGTGCTCGGCACACAATTGCAGGTAGCGCTCAAGGCGTGCGGAGGAGTGCTCCGGGCCCTGCCCTTCATAACCGTGAGGCAACAGCATGGTCAGACCGCACAGACGGCCCCACTTGTGCTCGCCGCTGGTGATGAACTGGTCGACAACCACCTGGGCACCGTTGGCGAAGTCGCCGAACTGGGCTTCCCAGATGACCAGCGCGTTGGGCTGGGTGGTCGAATAGCCGTACTCGAATGCCAGCACCGCTTCTTCCGACAGGAACGAGTCATACAGGTCAAAGCGAGGCTGACCGGCGTACAGGTTCTGCAGCGGAATGTAGGTGCCTGCATCCTTCTGGTTGTGCAACACGGCGTGACGGTGCGAGAACGTACCGCGACCGATGTCCTGACCCGTCATGCGGATCGGGTGACCTTCGAACGCCAGCGTGGCATACGCCATGGTTTCGGCATAGCCCCAGTTGATCGGCAAGCCACCGGCCTGCATCTTCTGGCGATCCTCGTAGATCTTCTGGACCTGACGCTGCACGACGAAGCCTTCCGGCAGCTCCATCAGTTTGGCGGACAGTTCCTGCAGGGTCTTGAGATCGAAACGCGTGTCGTGACGCGCAGTCCAGGCGTGGCCCAGATACGGACGCCAGTCGACGAACAATTCCTTGTTCGGCTCCTTGACCAGGCTTTTCACCACGTGCAGACCATTGTCCAGCGCGCTGCGATAGTCGTCGACCTTGGCCTGAACACGGGCCTCGTCGAGAACGCCGGTCTTGATCAGACGCTCGGCATACAACTCGCGGGTGGTGCGCTGCTTGGTGATCTGCTGGTACATCAGAGGCTGGGTGCCGCTCGGCTCGTCAGCTTCGTTGTGACCGCGACGACGGTAGCAGACCAGGTCGATGACGATGTCACGCTTGAACTGCATGCGGTAGTCGATCGCCAGCTGGGTCACGAACATCACGGCTTCAGGATCATCGCCATTCACATGGAGAATCGGTGCCTGAATCATCTTCGCAACGTCGGTGGCGTACTCGGTGGAACGCGAGTCCAGCGGGTTGCTGATGGTGAAGCCTACCTGGTTGTTGATGACAATGTGGATCGTGCCGCCCGTCTTGAAGCCGCGGGTCTGCGACATCTGGAAGGTTTCCATCACAACGCCCTGGCCTGCGAAGGCAGCGTCGCCGTGAAGGGAGATCGGCAGAACCTTGTCACCGTTCGGATCGTTGCGACGATCCTGACGCGCGCGCACCGACCCCTCGACCACCGGAGATACGATCTCAAGGTGGGACGGGTTGAATGCCATGGCGAGGTGAACTTCGCCGCCTGCGGTCATGACGTTGGAAGAGAAGCCCTGGTGATACTTGACGTCACCGGAACCCAGTTCCACTTTCTTCTTGCCTTCGAACTCGTCGAACAAGTCGCGCGGGTTCTTGCCGAAGGTGTTGACCAGTACGTTCAGACGGCCACGGTGGGCCATGCCGATCACGACTTCCTTGGTGCCGTAGGAGCCGGAACGCTGGATCAGCTCGTCGAGCATCGGAATCAGGCTTTCGCCGCCTTCCAGGCCGAAACGCTTGGTGCCCGGGTATTTGGTACCCAGGTATTTTTCGAGGCCTTCGGCAGCGGTTACGCGCTCGAGCAGATGGCTCTGGATGTCAGCCGAAAAGACGGGACGACCGCGTACGCTTTCCAGACGCTGCATGAACCAGTTGCGCTGCTCGGAATCCACGATGTGCGTGAACTCGGAGCCGATGGTGCGACAATATGTCTGCTGCAACGCTTCGTGGATTTCGCGTAGGCTCGCTTCCTCTTTGCCGATGAACAAGTCGCCGGCGCGGAAAGTCGTATCCAGATCGGCATTGGTCAAGCCGTAGTGATTGATCGACAGATCGGCGGGTGCAGGACGCTGCCACAGACCCAGCGGATCGAGCTGGGCGGCCTGGTGGCCACGCATACGATAAGCCTGGATCAGTCGCAGTACTTCAACCTGCTTCTTCTCGTGCTCGCTGCTCACACTGCCGGCGGACACCGGTTGAGCGCGGCGCTGGTTTTTGGCCAGCAACACGAAATGATCGCGAATGGTCGAATGCGATACATCAGTGGCAGAGCTGCCATCAGCTGGCAACTTCTGAAAGTAGGTGCGCCATTCTTCTGGCACAGCGTTAGGGTCGTGCAGGTAAAGCTCATAGAGCTCTTCCACATAGGCAGCGTTACCACCGGATAGGTGGGCACTGTTCCACATGCGCTGCATCACGCTTTCTTGCATGCTTGGTCACCCTCGGTAAGGGGACACCACCGGCGAAGACACCAGAGCAATCCTGAAATAGTCGTGTGCAGCGACTGTATCAAGTCACCAGGGAATCACGCAGATAGTCCGGGTACCAGCCCGGATGCCCCTGCTGGTCTCATTTCTTCAAAATAAGAGCCGCAGCCTTGCGAGCTACTGCTCAGGTTAAAACCACGGCGCCGGTTGAAGCCTGCGCCGCGGCCATTTCAGTGCAACGGTGTTACAGGTAAAGCGTTGAATCAGACGCCGTTCTGCAGAAGCATGTTGCGTACGTGACCGATAGCCTTGGTTGGGTTAAGGCCTTTCGGACAAACGTTGACGCAGTTCATGATCCCACGGCAGCGGAAGACGCTGAACGGATCGTCCAGTGAAGCCAGACGCTCACTGGTCCGGGTGTCACGGCTGTCAGCCAGGAAACGGTAGGCTTGCAGCAGTGCAGCCGGACCCAGGAACTTGTCGGGGTTCCACCAGAAGGACGGGCACGATGTCGAGCAGCAGGCGCACAGAATGCACTCGTACAGGCCATCGAGCTTTTCGCGCTCTTCCGGAGTCTGCAGACGTTCGATGGCCGGAGCCGGCGTGTCGTTCTGCAGGAATGGCTTCACCTTCTCGTACTGCTTGTAGAAGATGCTCATATCGACAACCAGGTCACGAATGACCGGCAGGCCCGGCAGCGGACGTACGATCAGCTTGCCCTTGGCAACCACAGCAGACACTGGCGTGATGCAGGCCAGGCCGTTCTTGCCGTTCATGTTCATACCGTCGGAACCGCAGACGCCTTCACGGCACGAGCGGCGATACGAAAAACCTTGATCCTGTTCTTTGACCAGGGCCAGCACGTCCAGCACCATCAGGTCCTTACCACCGGTATCGACCTGAAACTCCTGCATGAACGGCGCAGCGTCCTGCTCAGGGTTGTAACGATAAACACTGACTTGCAACATATCGGCCACCCCTTAATAAGTCCGAATCTTAGGTTCAAAAGTCGGAACAGTTTTCGGCGAGAAGTTCACGGCACGCTTGGTTACGCGCTTGTCACCCGGGAAGTACAGGGTGTGGCACAACCAGTTCTCGTCGTCGCGATCTTCAAAGTCTTCACGGGCGTGAGCGCCGCGGGACTCTTTACGATGCTCTGCGGCAATCGCGGTAGCTTCTGCGACTTCCAGCAGGTTTTGCAGTTCAAGCGCTTCGATACGGGCAGTGTTGAACGCCTGGCTCTTGTCGTTGATCTTGACGTTGGCGATACGACCACGCAGGTCTGCCAACTGGGCAATACCCTTCTGCATGTATTCGCCGGTACGGAATACACCGAAGTAGTTCTGCATGCAGCTTTGCAACTCTTTACGCAGCGAGGCAACGTCTTCGCCTTCGGTGCGCTCGTTCAGGCCGGCAAGACGCGCCAGAGCGGCGTCGATGTCGGACTGGGAAGCACGGGCGTAATCAACACCTTCACGCAGGGCCTGCTCCAGGTGGATACCCGCAGCACGACCGAACACCACCAGATCGAGCAACGAGTTGCCGCCCAGACGGTTGGCACCGTGAACCGATACGCAAGCCACTTCACCTACAGCGAACAGACCCGGAATGATCTGATCCGTTCCAGCCGCGTCCTGAGTGATTGCCTGACCGTGAATATTGGTGGCAACGCCGCCCATCATATAGTGGCAGGTCGGTACCACAGGGATCGGCGCGGAAGCCGGGTCAACGTGTGCGAAGGTCTTGGACAGTTCCATGATGCCTGGCAGGCGGCTGTGCAGCACTTCCTCACCGAGGTGATCGAGCTTGAGCATCACGTGGTCACCGTCAGGACCACAGCCGTTACCGGCAATGATTTCCTTGACCATGGAACGCGCAACGACGTCACGACCGGCAAGGTCTTTCGCGTTCGGAGCATAACGCTCCATGAAACGCTCGCCGTGCTTGTTGATCAGGTAGCCGCCTTCACCGCGGCAGCCTTCGGTAACCAGTACACCTGCGCCAGCAATGCCGGTCGGGTGGAACTGCCACATCTCGATGTCCTGAACCGGCACACCGGCGCGCAGCGCCATGCCGATACCGTCGCCAGTGTTGATCAGGGCGTTGGTGGTCGAAGAGTAGATACGGCCTGCACCACCGGTCGCCAGTACAGTTGCGTTGGCGCGAATGTAAGAGGTCTCACCGGTTTCGATGCAGATGGCGATGATGCCGACGAACGCGCCGTCCTGGTTCTTCACCAGATCCACTGCGTAGTATTCGTTCAGGAATACGGTGCCGGCCTTCAGGTTGGCCTGATACAGGGTGTGCAACAGTGCGTGACCGGTACGGTCGGCCGCGGCGCAGGTACGTGCAGCCTGACCACCCTTGCCGAAGTCCTTGGACTGGCCACCAAACGGACGCTGATAGATACGACCCTGTTCGGTACGGGAAAACGGCAGGCCCATGTGTTCGAGCTCGAAGACCGCTTCCGGACCTACGGAACACATGTACTCGATAGCGTCCTGGTCGCCGATGTAGTCGGAACCCTTGACGGTATCGTACATGTGCCAGCGCCAGTCATCGTTCGGGTCGGCCGAAGCGATTGCGCAGGTGATGCCACCCTGTGCGGATACAGTGTGCGAGCGGGTCGGGAAGACCTTGGTGACCACGGCGGTCTTGTGACCACCCTGAGCGAGCTGCAGCGCAGCGCGCATGCCTGCACCGCCACCACCAATGATGATGGCGTCGAAAGAAAGCGTATTTGTGTTAGCCATGGATCAGATACCCCAAAGAATCTGCACGCCCCAGACGAAGTAGGCGAACATCAGAACGCCGCATACCGCCTGGAACAGGAAACGGACTGCAGTCGCGGACTTGCCCAGCGCCATCGGCGTCAGGTAGTCGGTCGCGATGGTCCACATGCCGACCCAGGCGTGAGCGCCGAGGGCAACGAGGGCCAGCAGACTGAAGATGCGCATCCAGTTGTTCGCGAACAGATCATGCCATTGGGCGTAGCTCAGACCCGGGTGAAAGACCATGTATCCGATCAGGAATATGAAATAAGCCGCGAGCACGACCGCAGAAACACGCTGCGCCATCCAGTCATAGAGGCCCGAACGTGAAAGGTTGGTGACGTTGGTTACCATATCCATACTCCTGCCAGAAGAATCAGTACCACGGAAACCGCGATAACGATTTTGGAGCCCAGCTTGCCGCCTTCCAGCGTCTCGCCCACTCCCGTGTCCATGATCAGGTGACGGATACCGGCCACCAGGTGATACAGCAGGGCAGACAGCAGCCCCCAGATGACAAGCTTGGCCAGCGGGCTGGTCAGACACGCCTTTACTTCACCGAAGCCCTCTTCGGATGCCAGCGACTTGTCCATTGCGTACAGCATGATTGCAATACCGACAAAGAGGATGACACCGGAGATACGGTGAAGGATGGACGTGTAAGCAGTGACTGGGAGCTTGATGGTCCTTAGGTCTAGATTTACAGGTCGTTGGCTATTCACGGCTTTTTTCACACTGAAGAGCCCCTAACAATCAGGGCAAGTTGTTGGGAAGTGCACTGGTCAGGTACCCACCACCCAGGAAGTGACGACCCCCTTCGAACAGGCCCAAAAGCCCCCGGCGGTCGGACGCCGAGTATAGACAGTTAGGTTACTAATGACAACGCACAGACTTACCGCCAATAGCGGATTGCGCTCGTCACGTAAAAGGCGTAAACGGCAGGAAACGGGCCTTGAAAAATATGCAGGAAGGCCTTCTGGAGCGCGACTTTAGCCAAATTGACTTTAGAATTTATCTCACTATAGTGATGCGGGCCCTGCGTGGGGGGCCTGTCTGATGATTTGAAGCATAAATAGGAGGCCACATGGCTGACAAAAAAGCGCAGTTGATCATCGAGGGCGCTGCCCCCGTCGAGCTGCCAATTCTGACCGGTACAGTGGGTCCGGACGTGATCGACGTACGCGGTCTCACCGCCACCGGCCGCTTCACATTCGACCCTGGCTTCATGTCGACCGCCTCTTGCGAGTCGAAGATCACCTACATCGATGGTGACAACGGAATCCTGCTGCACCGCGGCTACCCTATCGAACAACTGGCCCAGCACTCCGACTACCTGGAGACCTGCTACCTGCTGCTCAACGGCGAATTGCCGACCGCCGAGCAGAAAGCCCAGTTCGTCGCCGTGGTCAAGAACCACACGATGGTCCACGAACAGCTCAAGACCTTTTTCAACGGCTTCCGTCGCGACGCCCACCCGATGGCCGTCATGTGCGGCGTGGTCGGCGCGCTTTCAGCGTTTTACCACGACTCGCTGGACATCAATAATCCGCAGCACCGCGAGATTTCCGCCGTGCGCCTGGTCGCCAAGATGCCGACCCTGGCCGCCATGGTTTACAAGTACTCCATGGGCCAGCCCATGATGTACCCGCGCAATGACCTCAGCTACGCCGAAAACTTCCTCCACATGATGTTCAACACCCCGTGCGAGATCAAGCCGATCAGCCCGGTGCTGGCCAAGGCGATGGACAAGATCTTCATCCTCCACGCCGACCACGAACAGAACGCCTCGACGTCCACAGTGCGTATGGCGGGCTCTTCGGGTGCCAACCCGTTCGCCTGTATTGCCGCAGGCATTGCAGCGCTCTGGGGCCCCGCTCACGGCGGCGCCAACGAGGCTGTACTGACCATGCTCGATGAAATCGGCGATGTTTCGAACATCGACACCTTCATCGCCAAGGCCAAGGACAAGAACGATCCGTTCAAGCTCATGGGCTTCGGTCACCGCGTCTACAAGAACCGTGACCCACGCGCCACCGTGATGAAGCAGACCTGCGACGAAGTGCTGAAAGAACTGGGCATCACCAACGATCCTCAGCTCGAACTGGCCATGCGCCTTGAAGAGATCGCCCTGACCGATCCGTACTTCATCGAGCGCTCGCTGTACCCGAACGTCGATTTCTACTCGGGCATCATCCTGAAAGCCATCGGCATTCCGACCAGCATGTTCACCGTGATCTTCGCCCTGGCGCGGACCGTCGGCTGGATCTCGCACTGGAAGGAAATGCTCTCGAGCCCTTACAAGATCGGCCGCCCACGCCAGCTGTACACCGGCAACGTGCAGCGCGACATTGTCGAGCTCAAAGACCGCAAGTAAGCCGTACTGCAAAACGAAAAAGGGCTGCCAATGGCAGCCCTTTTCAGTTATCGCATCAAGACCGTGACGTTATTGCGCTGCCCTCTCCCGCAACGCCTTCAGAGTGTTGAAAGGCGCGTCGACCACGAACTTGTTGGCCAGCATGGACGGCACGCTGCCGCCGGGCTCGGTGTGCACCTGATACGTTACCTCAGTCTGGTTGGGCCCTTTGGGCACCAGCTTCCAGAAACCTTCGACCTCCGCCACACGTACATAACCTTTCTCTTCGGGGATGTAGTCAGGCTGTTCCTGAATATTTCGGGTAAGACTGCCGTCAGCCCCCTCTTGCGTGGTAATCAGCAGCACCGAATCACGCGGCGTAACAGGCCAGGGCGTATTGAAACGCGTATAAGTCCAGGCCTTGTTGCCTTCATGCTTGAGCACCTTCTGTGACTGGCACTCATGGATCCAGGCACAGGCACCCGCCACGTCTTCCTGCAGCGCGCGCAACTTGCTCACGCTGGCATTGATGATCGCCACCCCGCGATACGCCTTGTACTTGGAGCCCGGCACATCACTGAGCGAAACCTTGATGCCGTCTTCGTCCTTGGCGACCTGCCAGTCTTCAGCCTGAACAGCCCCCACCAGCATTACAGTCAAGCCACAAGCGACAGCCATGCGATACAGCGGACCCATTGTCTTATTCCTTATTGTTGAGATGCCGACGAAACCATCATGTAGAACAGCTTGTTCAGGCAACTGCGGTCATTTTTTCCCACCATCCGATCAGACGGATCGCATCAGCCTGATCGACGCCACACACATCCTCCGCCGCCTTGAACTGACTGCAGACCGCTGGCCGTTCGGGATTACCGAACAACCCGCAAAGAAGCTCGATGGAAAGATGCAGACAGCGCTCCCCTGCCGGCTTGCCGTTCGGCATGCCCGGTATGGGAGACGTGATGGAAGGCGCGATGCAGCAGGCACCGCAACCAGAGCGGCAGTCCATGACCCGAACCCTTGCTGAATGATTGAAAGAAGCAGGATAGTACTCATCAATACGCCCGTTTGAAAACTGCGTTCCGGACGATGATGATGCCTTACTGGTGAAATTTGAAGTCCAGCGCTGCACCTTCGACGTCGCGACGGTTGTCATTACGCATCTGCAGCTGCATTTCATTGGACAGCAGTCGGCCATTCAACTCGAAGGCCCCTGAGTCCGAAGGCGAATCCTTGCCGCCGAACATCTGCGGCAATATCGGCTTTCGTTTGGCCGTGATGACATTGGCAGGTGGATCGAGCGCCTTGACCATCTCGGGAGGCAGGCTGAGGTCCAGCTTCGGCGGATTGAGACGCACGTCCCTGGCCTTGACCTCTTTGCCAGTCTTGGCAGCCACCTCACGCTTCACGGCTGTCGACTTTGTCGCCGCCGCTTTCACAGTCGGCCGGGGTTTTTCAACTGCCTCGAGGATAGGACGGGGTGCCACGGGCTGAGACGACTCCTTGCCAGCCACCACCGGCTTCACCGGAATATTGGGCATCAACTCGTGCATCGTCACGGGCGACTTCTCGGATGCCGAATCGGTGACCACAGACTCGCGTGGCGAATCGACCGTGGAACGCGCCTCGGCAGCGACTGGAGCCTGCGCCGCCGCAGGCGCGCTACTTTCGGTCTTTGGTTTGGGCACCGGCGTTTCCCGAGCGTCACACGCGCTCAGTAAAACGATCACGCAAAGCCCCAGACAGCGAAACATATTCATAGGCAAAAATCAGACAAGACAGTGGCAAAGCCGAAAGAGCTACATGCTGTGCTTTTGAGGCATGCATGACAAGCCAAGAGTTCCGAACATTTGACGAAAATCGGCTGGCATTCAGTAGGCTGGCGAAACTTCCTGACACAACTGTCTGGCCAACATTCCCAATGTCATCAATGCACGCTCCGCCTCCCTGTTCCAGGGCATTCCGCAATTGAGTCGAATACAGTGGTTGAATTGCTCGGTGTTACTGAAAATAAGCCCCGGCGCAATACTGATGCCCTGCTCCAACGCCCGGACATGAAGTTCCTGAGTATTGACCCGTCCAGGCAGGCTGACCCAAAGAATAAAACCGCCCGCCGGCCTGCTCATCTGCGTGCCTTCGGGAAACGATTGCTGAACCGCAAGTTGGTAGGCACTCAGATTCTTGCGGTATTCCAGCCGTATAAACCTGAGGTGCCGGTCGTAGCCGCCATTCTCCAGGTACGCGGCAACCGCCATCTGCGTCACACTGCAGGCCGAATGGGTGCTGAAGGTTTGCAGGCGCTGGATTTCGGCCTGGTACTTGCCGGCGATCATCCAGCCGACGCGCACGCCCGGTGACAGCGTCTTGGAGAAACTCGAGCAATAAATCACCCGCCCCAGCCGATCAAAAGCCTTGAGCGCCTTGGTGCGCCCCACCTCGAACATCAACTCGCCATAGACATCATCTTCGACGACCTGAATGTCGAAATCCGAAGCCAGTCGCAGAAGATTCTTCTGCCGCTCCTCAGGCATGGTGCCACCCAGCGGATTACTCAGCCGGGAGGTCAGCACCAGCGCCTTGATCGACCACTGATTGGCGGCAAGCTGCAAGGCCTCAAGACTGATGCCGGTGGCCGGATCGCTTGGAATCTCGATGACTTTCAGGCCGAGCAGGTCAGCCAGTTGAAGCAGGCCGTAGTAGGCTGGCGACTCGGCGGCAATCAGATCGCCGGGACGAGTCAGGACGCGTAATGCCATCTGCAGCGCATCGACACAACCGTGTGTGATCACCACTTCAGACGGATCGACCACCACGCCCGCATCACGCATTCGAATAGCCACCTGCCTGCGCAACGGCTCGAAACCCGGGCTGAACATGTAACTGAATGCCCGCGGACTGTGAAAACGCGTGACCTTGGCGAGCTGCTGATGCAGCGCGCGAACAGGCAGATAGTCCACATGAGGCACCGCTGCACCCAGCGCGAAGACCCCTTCTCGGCGCGACTCCTCAAGCACTTGTTGAATGATGCTGCTACGCGTGACCAGACCCGGACGCTCGACGCGGGCGATGTCAGGCGTGGAGGCCGTCAACGCAGGCGTCTGATGCACGTAATAGCCGGACTGCGGCCTGGCCCGGATCAACCCTTGATCTTCAAGGTTCGCGTAAGCCTGCAAGACCGTGGCATGACTGACGTTGAGCTGCGAACTCATCTTGCGCACCGACGGCACACGCTCGCCGGGCTGATAAACACCACGACGAATGTCTTCAGCCAGTTGCTGAGCGATGCGCTGATAAAGCAAAAGATTGGTCATGACCACAGCCTCATGAGGGTCGGCCATTTTTTTATAAAACAGATTGGTGGTGGCCGACCATTGTCATGAAGTGTACTGGAACAGTTTGAGCACGGGCCAGCGAATGCGTGGGGTGCGAAAAATTAATGAGCGCACGCTCAAGCCAGCCACGCTCGAGAGCGGACGCGGAGCGTCCTGAGCGGCGTTACCACTCAGGAGCGTAGGCATGTCGCCCGTGACGCTCCGCGTCACAAATGGCACAGACTGCGGATTCCGTAAGCCGAGCGCACGACTCAGGTCATCCTTCCCCCTAGGCAACTTTGACGGAGCAAAGCCAGAACCCAGCCTTAACGAGCCGCGCCAAGCTGACCCTTCTCGTCGGAAAAGACGATTTCAACGCGACGATTCTGAGCGCGCCCACGTTCGGTTGCGTTCACGTTGACCGGGAATTCCTGACCATAACCCTCGACCTTGATTCGCTTTTCATCGATCCCAAGGTCCATCAGCACGTCAGCAACGGCCTGTGCCCGATCACGGGACAGCTTGAGGTTTTCCTGACGATCACCGGTGCTGTCGGTATAGCCCTCGATCCTGACGATCCGGCGCGGGTTGATCTGCAGGAACTGCACGACCTTGAGCACGGTGCGACTCGCAGAATTCTTCAGCTCGGCATGGCCCGCATCAAACAGCACATCGCCCAGGGTCATGACCAGCCCACGATCGGTCTGGGTTGTGGCGAGGCTGAGGATCTGGTCTTCAAGCCACCTGCCCTGCTGCTGGGCGCTGGCCAGCTTGGCTTCGCGCAAACCCAACTGCAGGCGCTGACGTTCCATTTCCATTTTCGCCAGACGCTCCTGGCTCAGCATGAGATTGCTGTGCTCACGGGCGATTTCGCTGTAGCGGCTGCTCAAATAGGCGTAATGATTCACGTCGGCGCCGCTGCCCAGGTAACTGGAGAGTCGCTCGGCACGAGCCAGTGACTCACCGGCACGAATCACGTCTTTCGGCGCACTGCGCAGCACATCGGTGTCTTCCTTGACCTTCTGGAAGTCCGCACTGGCCTGCTGCAGGGCCTGATCACTGTTCTGGTGGCCGGCGCAACCGTAAAGACCCGCAGAGCCCAGCAACAGGCAAACGCTCAGCGCACGTGGAATGCGGTTCATTGGGCGTCTCCCAGTTGCTTGCGCAAACGATTAAGGCGGGTGTTCAACTGCGTGATCTGCTCCTGGCTTTTCAGCGTCAGGACGCGCGCCTCTGCCAGACGGGCATCCAGCTCGGCCTGCTCGGCTTTCATGCGCGCGTCCTTGTAGGACTTGTCAGCCATGTCGGTACGGGCATCGGCGAACTTGGCCTCGGCCGTTTCCAGCTCGGGTTGCTCGTCAGCACCGACAGCCTTGGCCTGCTCAAGCGCCTGCTCGGTCAGCTTGAATTGCTCGGTCGGAACCGGATCACTGGCGCAACCGACCAGCATGGCGGCTGCCAGGGCGGCGATTGAAAAACGAATACTCACAAAAAACATCCCTACTTGGTTGAGGCGCTGGCACTGGCAGGCTGCAACAGCTGGGTTTTCCAGAGATCCAGATTGTGTCGGATCACTTCACCTGCAAGGCCGGAGGCGGCCGATTCTGTCATCTTTTTCGCCAGCTGTCCGCGCAACCATGGATCGTTGCAGGCCGAATTGAACGACAGCGCCAGGTAGAAACCGGGCCTGTCGAGAGGTAAAGGCTGGGCAACTACGTCAGCCGACAAGCCCAATGTCTGCACCATGACCATCCCCGCATAGCGACCGGCCAGCACGTAATCAACCTCGCCCAGCGCCAGTTTCTGGAATGCCGGGGTCAGACCGGAAACGCGCTCCAGCTTCAAATGCTGTCGGGTGGCCTCGTCGAAGTCAGGCGTCAGCCGCGTTTTGTCAGAGATGGCGCCGCTGTGACCATGAAGCTCGCTGAGCGTCGTCAGCGGAACAGCATGATCATGACGCGTCCAGATCACGATATCGTTCTGCGCGATGGCTGGATGGATGTAGTCAAGGGCATCCAGTTGTGCGGCATTCATGGGCGCATCGGCCAGCAGGTCCATGCGTCCGGTGCGTACCTCTTCGAGGGCCTGGCTGCGCTTGCCTGCGTACAGAAACTCGACCTTGATACCCAGCTCTCCGGCCGCCTGTTTCAACAGATCAGCGTTGGCGCCCATCAGGTGCCTGGGATCCTGAGGATCGCGCCACAGGTACGGCGGCGCGTCAGGGCTGCCGGTCACGATCAGCCGCTCACATTTACCCGCCGCAAAACCCAGCGCTGGCGACACAAGCAGCCCCAGCAGAAGCGAGCGCAGCAGTCTGGAATGGGGAACGGAATGGCGTTGCATGGACAGCCCTTTTCACAAGTCGATAAAAAACCCGTTCATCAGACTTCAAACACCGCAGACAAGCCTGACAGTGAATGAAGCCGAATGGAACGGGTTCTCTTTATAGTGGAAGAGGCTGGATCAGACCAGCTTCTCCAGCTCCGGGATTGCTTCGAACAGATCCGCTACCAAACCGTAATCGGCCACCTGGAAGATCGGCGCTTCTTCGTCCTTGTTGATCGCAACGATCACCTTGGAGTCCTTCATGCCCGCCAGATGCTGGATCGCGCCGGAGATACCGACCGCGATGTACAGCTGTGGCGCAACGATCTTGCCGGTCTGACCGACCTGCATGTCGTTGGGCACGAAACCGGCATCGACGGCAGCGCGCGAAGCACCAACCGCAGCGCCCAGCTTGTCCGCCAGCGCGTAGAGGTGCTTGAAGTTGTCACCGTTCTGCATGCCGCGACCGCCGGAAACGACGATTTTGGCAGCCGTCAGCTCTGGACGGTCGGACTTGGCCAGCTCTTCGCCGACGAAGCTCGACTTGCCGACGTCGTGAGCAGCCGAAACCGCTTCGACCGACGCCGAACCGCCTTCTGCAGCAACCGGATCGAAGCCGGTGGCACGCACGGTGATGACCTTGACCGAAGCAGTGGACTGCACGGTGGCAATGGCGTTACCGGCGTAGATCGGACGGGTGAAGGTGTCAGCCGATTCGACCGAGATGATTTCCGAGATCTGGTCCACATCCAGCTGCGCAGCGACGCGTGGCAGGATGTTCTTGCCATTGGACGTGGCGGCAGCCAGCACGTGGCTGTGACCGGCGGCCAGTTCAACGACCAGCGGCGCGACGTTTTCCGGCAATTGATGCGCGTAGGCGGCGTTGTCGGCCACCAGCACTTTTGCCACGCCAGCGATTTTCGCAGCGGCTTCGGCCACGGCGCTTACGCCGGAACCGGCCACCAGCAGGTGGATGTCGCCACCGATCTTCTGGGCCGCAGCGAGGGTGTTGAGCGTAGCCGGGGCTACGGTTGCATTGTCGTGCTCAGCGATAACCAGGATCGTCATTTAGATTACCTTCGCTTCGGTTTTCAGTTTCTCGACCAGTTCGGCCACCGATTTGACCTTGATGCCCGCGCTGCGCGCAGCCGGTGCTTCGACCTTGAGGGTCTTGTTGGTCGAGGCCGTGGAAACGCCCAGTGCGTCGGGTGTCAGCACTTCAAGCGGCTTCTTCTTCGCTTTCATGATGTTGGGCAGCGAGGCGTAACGTGGCTCGTTCAGACGCAGGTCTGTGGTCACGATGGCCGGCAGGCTCAGGGAAACGGTTTGCAGACCGCCATCGATCTCGCGGGTCACGGCAACCTTGTCGCCCGACACTTCGACCTTGGACGCGAAGGTGCCCTGCGGATAGCCGCTCAGCGCAGCCAGCATCTGGCCAGTCTGATTGTTGTCGCTGTCGATGGCCTGCTTGCCAAGGATGACCAGTTGCGGCTGCTCCTTGTCGACAACGGCCTTGAGCAGCTTGGCAACAGCCAGGGACGTCAGTTCTTCGGCGGACTCGACCAGCACGGCGCGGTCGGCACCCAGTGCCAACGCAGTACGCAGTTGCTCTTGAGCAGTGGTCGGGCCGATGGTCACAACCACGATTTCAGTCGCGACGCCCTTCTCTTTCAGGCGTACAGCCTCTTCCACGGCAATTTCGCAGAAAGGGTTCATGGACATTTTGACGTTGGCAAGATCGACGCCGGAGTTGTCCGCCTTGACGCGAACCTTGACGTTGTAGTCGACCACTCGTTTGACAGCTACAAGAACCTTCATGGATTCCTCACTCTCCGGTGAAAAGAAGTCGCCCGGCAATACCAGGCGATCGATATGTGTCCTCAACAAGCAATCGTATTCGTGCAGGCGAACATGCCTTGATGCAAATCCCGCCAAAAGCCCGATAAAAACAGGGCGTCACCCGTCATGCACCGGCAGGGTGTGTAAAATGCGCAGGGCGACACTGGCCGTTTACGTGACTGCCTGCACTGCATTCGCCTGATGCCTTTTTCCGGGTCCGCTGCAGATATCCGCAAGGGATGTCCGTGGAAGCCCGTTTCAGCCTACGGCAAACGCAAAACCGCCCGTATCTTGACCGCAACGCCTTTTCCGGTCAATACGCCAAATCGGCCAGTCATGAGTCGTGCGTCTTTGATTTATCTGGCCTGCGGCCGATTCAAACAAACGTTTGTATTGGACCGGCGCAGTGGTGTAGATATACTGCACGCCTTAAAAAGATATGCGGTCCAAGTCCGTATGTCGGTCCACCGTGACCCATAAAAAAATACCGTGAGCCTTGAGAGTAGGAGATAGCCTGTGGAACGCGAATACATGGAATTCGACGTCGTCATCGTCGGAGCCGGCCCGTCCGGGCTTTCAGCCGCTTGCCGCCTCAAGCAGAAGGCTGCCGAAGCCGGGCAGGAAATCAGCGTCTGCGTGGTGGAAAAAGGCTCCGAAGTCGGTGCACACATCCTGTCCGGTGCGGTGTTCGAACCCCGCGCCCTGAACGAACTGTTCCCTGACTGGCAGGCGCTGGGCGCGCCGCTCAACACGCCGGTCAAGCGTGACGACATTTATGTTCTGAATGACGCCGAGAAAGCCCGCAAGGTGCCGAACTTCTTCGTGCCCAGGACCATGCACAACGAAGGCAACTACATCATCTCGCTGGGCAATCTGTGTCGCTGGATGGCTCAGCAGGCCGAGAACCTGGGCGTTGAGATTTACCCCGGCTTCGCAGCTCAGGAAGCGCTGTTCGACGAAAACGGCGTCGTGCGCGGCATCGTCACCGGCGACCTGGGTGTCGACCGCGAAGGCAACCCGAAAGAAGGCCTGTACACGCCGGGCATGGAATTGCGCGCCAAGTACACGCTGTTTGCAGAAGGCTGCCGTGGCCACATCGGCAAGCAACTGATCAAGCGTTTCGATCTGGACAATGAAGCCGACGTGCAGCATTACGCCATCGGCCTCAAGGAAATCTGGGAAGTCGACCCGGCGAAACACGAGCAGGGTCTGGTGGTCCACACCGCCGGCTGGCCGCTGGACGACGCCAATCCGGGCGGCTCCTTCCTTTATCACCTGGAAAACAATCAGGTAGTGGTCGGTCTGATCGTTGATCTTTCCTACTCCAACCCGTACCTGTCGCCGTTCGACGAATTCCAGCGTTACAAGCATCACCCGGTCATCAAGCAATACCTGGAAGGCGGCAAGCGCATCAGCTACGGCGCCCGCGCCATCGCCAAGGGCGGCCTGAACTCGCTGCCGAAGATGGTCTTCCCTGGCGGCGCACTGATCGGCTGCGACCTGGGCACCCTGAACTTCGCCAAGATCAAGGGCAGCCACACGGCCATGAAGTCCGGCATGCTGGCTGCCGATTCGGTTGCCGAAGCGTTGCTGGCAGGCAAGGAAGGCGGCGACACACTGACTTCCTACGTCGATGCATTCAAGGCCAGCTGGCTGCATGATGAACTGTTCACCAGCCGCAACTTCGGCGTGGCCATTCACAAGTACGGCGCGATCAAGGGCGGTGCATTCAACTTCATCGACCAGAACATCTTTGGCGGCAAACTGCCGTTCACGCTGCACGACACCAAGCCGGACTACGCCTGCCTCAAGCTGGCCGCCGACTCGAAGAAGATCGACTACCCGAAACCCGACGGCAAGCTCAGCTTCGACAAGCTCAGCTCGGTATTCCTCTCCAGCACCAACCATGAAGAGGAACAGCCTTGCCACTTGAAGCTGACCGACCCGAGCATTCCGATCAGCAAGAACCTGCCGCTGTACGACGAACCGGCGCAGCGCTACTGCCCGGCGGGCGTGTATGAAGTGATCACCAAAGAAGACGGCGAGAAACGCTTCCAGATCAACGCCCAGAACTGCGTGCACTGCAAGACCTGCGACATCAAGGATCCCTCCCAGAACATCACCTGGGTGGCACCGGAAGGCGCTGGCGGTCCGACCTACCCGAACATGTAAGTGTTCCGGTCGCGACAACAATAAAGGCTCCCTCGGGAGCCTTTATCTTTTTCAGCAGCAGGTCAGGCGGGAACGCCCGGATACGCGCCCTCTTCGCCCGGACTGCGCTCGAAATAGCGTTTGTACTCGCGACTGAATTGCGACGCACTCTGATAGCCGACCCGCAACGCCACCTGCGCGACGCCCAGCCCTTCAGCCACCAGCAACTGCTGAGCCTTGAGCAGCCGCAGGCGCTTGAGGTACTGCACCGGTGACAACAGGGTGCTGCGCTTGAAGTGCTCATGAAAGGTCGAGGTGCTCATGTTCGCGCAACGTGCCAGCGTATCGACATTCAGCGCATCGGCGTAATGCTCATGCAAGTAGGTCACCGCAGATGCGATCCGTGCAAATTGCCCTTGCTGTTCGACCAGCGCCCGCAGCACGCCCGCCTGCGGCCCGCGCAGCGCGCTGTACAGCACATCACGAATCCGGGCCTGACCCATGGCCTGACACTCCAGCGGGTCGTGCAGGCAGCGCAGCAGGCGCTCGACACTGTCACGCATCCCGGCATCGATCAGTACCGAGGTCATGGACTCAGGCGTCTGCGGCTGGCAGTCCTGCAACGACAGCGAGCCCATCACCTGCACCAGTTCGCCGAGCAAAACCCGGTCGATCGACACCGACACGCCATACAGCGGCTTGTCCGGCGTGGCAAAGGTCTCGCATTTGAAAGGCACTGACAGTGCCTGAATCAGGTAGTGACCGGTGCCGTACTCGAACGTGCGCGTCCCCAGGCAGGCGATCTTGCTGCCCTGCACCACGATCATCAGGCTCGGCTCATACATCTGCGGGCTGCTCGCCACATAGCTGAACGCCGAGAGCACACGCACCTCTGGCAAGTGCGTGTCGACAAAGCCGGGACGCACCGCCAGCGGCTGGATCAACGAGACCAGAACAGCATTGCCATCGACAGGATGAGAGAGCGACATTAAGGAGTACCGGCAGAGAATCAGACAGCTCCATGATCGCAGATTTGCGCGCTTGAGCGGTACCCGGATCCGGCAGCCGGAGGAATAGGCATGAAACACGGAGGAATCACCCTAGCGACACACGCCCATCACGCGGACAATGATTCGCCTCTTCTCCGTATCATTTCGCGAGGTCATATTTATGTACACAGCCATCGGTTACGCCGCCCAGTCAGCCACCGCTCCCCTCGCCCCGATGACCTTCGAACGTCGCGCTCCGCGTGCCGACGACGTTGCCATCGAAATCCTCTACTGTGGCGTATGCCACTCCGACATCCACCAGGCGCGCAACGAGTGGGGCATTGCCGTCTACCCGTTGATGCCGGGCCACGAGATCGTCGGTCGCGTTACCGCCACCGGTGCCAACGCCACCCAATACAAGGTCGGTGATCTGGTCGGTGTCGGCTGCATGGTCGACTCCTGCCGTGAGTGCTCGGCCTGCAAGTCGGACCTTGAGCAGTATTGCCTGGAAGGTCCGACCATGACCTACGCCACGCCAGACCGCGTGGACGGCAGCAACACCATGGGCGGTTATTCCAACAGCATCGTGGTCAGCGAACACTTCGTCGTGCGCGTTCCCGAGAAGCTGGATCCGGCCGCTGCTGCACCGATTCTCTGTGCAGGCATCACCACCTACTCGCCGCTCAAGCACTACGGCGTGAAGGCCGGTGACAAGGTCGGCATTCTGGGCATGGGTGGTCTGGGCCACATGGGCATCAAGTTCGCCAAGGCGATGGGCGCCGAAGTCACCCTCTTCACCCGCTCCGCGTCGAAAGCTCAGGAAGCGCGTCGCCAGGGTGCCGATCACGTGATCGTCTCCACCGATGCCGAACAGATGAAAGCGGCCGCCGGTCATTTCGACTTCCTGCTCGACACCATTCCGGTGCAGCACGACCTGAACCCCTACCTGCAGACCCTGCGTTTCGACGGTGTGCACATTCTGGTCGGTCTGATCGAGCCGGTTGAACCGCCGGTCCACGCCGCCAACCTGGTGATGAGCCGCCGCGTACTGGCTGGCTCGCTGATCGGCGGTATCGCCGAGACTCAGGAAGTGCTGGATTTCTGCGCCGAGAACGACATCACCTGCGACATCGAGATGCTCGACATCCGCAACATCAACGAAGCCTACGAGCGCATGCTGGCCGGTGACGTGAAGTACCGCTTTGTCATCGACATGGCCACGCTCAAAGCCTGATTCAGGCGGCCCCGAGTTCGGCCGACAGTCCCGCCGCGATCTCCCTGATCAGCGGGACCAGTTCGGCCATCTTTTCCAGGGGCATGTACGGAACCGTACTGGCGACGCTGATGCCAGCCACAATCTGCTGGCTGGCATCACGCACCGGCGCCGCGACACAACGGATCGACGGTTCGTTGTCCTCCAGATCGAACGCGTAACCTCCCGCCACATATTCCTGCCTGCGCTGCTGCAGTTGCTCCCACGTCTGTTGCTCGTGATTGGGCCACAACGGATGCTTGCCTGACGCTGGCATGCTGACCTCGTAGAGACGAAGCCACTCGGCTTCAGGACTGTCCAGCAATAGCGCCTTGCCGATACCCGTGCGCACCAACGGCATACGATGCCCGACCCGCGAACGCATCTCCGGACCATTGCGGCCGGGATTCTTGTGCAGGTACAGCACGTCATCGCCTTCACGCACCGCCAGATGCACGGTGTCTCCGGTCAACGCCGACAGCCTGTCCAGAAACGGCCGCGCCAGAATCGCCAGCGGCACTTCCTCTCGCGCTTGAAAGCCCAGCTCGATCAGTTTCGGCCCCAACAGATAACCCACCTGAGGAACCACCCGAAGGTAGCGTTCGTCCACCAGACAACTGGCCAGACGATGGGTGGTGCTGCGTGTGGTGCCGATCAGGCGGGCGATTTCCTTCAGATCCCGGGCACCACTGGCCACGGCCTGAACCACACCCAGGCCGCGCAACAGGGTCTGGGTTCCGGCAGGTGCCGACTCTTTGCCTGGAGGATTTTCAGCGGGAAGCGGTTCGTTGTGCATGACAAGCCTTAATCAGATCGGGACGCTGGCGGCATTATCGTCGCCAGCGTCAGGACACGTCGATATCAGAGTTCGATGCGCTCGACTTTACCCACCAGCAGGATGTAGGACAGCGCACCCAGCAGTGCCAGCACCGAGATGTAGGTGATGGCGGGTGCAAACGAATCGCCCGAAGCCAGGAAGCCGATCACGATTGGCGTGGCGATGGCCGCCAGATTGCCGATGAAGTTGAAGGTGCCGCCTGTCAGCCCCAGAAGACGCGCCGGGGCCAGTGTCGACACCAGCGACCAGGTGATCGATGCCAGACCGTTGCCGAAGAACGCCAGCGCCAGAAACGCGATCACCAGCGGCGTGGATTCGACGAAGTTGGCGCCGATGATCGACGTGGAAATCAGCAGACCCGCAATGATCGGCAGCTTGCGAGCGAAGCCCACGGTGTGCCCGCGACGGATCAGCCAGTCGGAGAAGAACCCCGAACACAGCACGCCGACGAAGGCGGCCAGAAACGGCAGCGACGCCAGCAGCCCGGACTTGATGAAGTCCATGCCCCGGTATTTCACCAGATAGGTCGGAAACCAGGTCAGGAAAAACCACAGTGTGGAGTTCAGGCAGAACTGGCCGAGGTAAATACCCCACAGCTTGCGCCTGCTGAGGACGATGCCCAGGTCCAGCCAGCTGAAACCCTGCTTCTGCTTTTCGACGTCCTTCTGAATGTCCACCAGCCCGCCGCCTTCGCGGATCAGGTCGATTTCCTGCTGGTTGACACCCTTGAAGTCACGGGGCTCGCGGTACACCGCGTACCAGATCGCTGCCCAGAGCACACCGACGCCGCCGGTCGCGACGAACACCATGTGCCAGCCGTAATGCGCCTGCAGCCACGCCAGCACCGGCGTCAGAAACGCCAGACCGACGAACTGCCCGGAGGTGTAGAAACCAATCGCCGTGGCACGCTCGCGCTCGGGAAACCAGGTGGTCACTACGCGACTGTTGATCGGATAGGCGGGAGCTTCCAGCGCACCGACGGCCATGCGCAGCACGAACAGCGCAATGAAGCTGGCGGCAAAGCCAAGCATGATGGTGGCGATCGACCACAACGCCAGAGCCACGGTGTAGAGAATGCGCGGCGGCACGCGATCCACCAACCAGCCACCGGGCAACTGCATGGCCGCATAGGTCCAGCCGAACGCGGAGAAGATCAGACCTACATGAACCGGATCGATGCCCAGCTCGGACGTCAGCGCCGGTGCGGCAATCGACAGGTTGCTGCGGTCCAGGTAATTGATGACCACGGTGATGAACAGCAGCACCATGATAAAGAAACGTTTGCGGGACGGCGTCACCAGTGATGCCGCGCCCTCCATCGTACGAGTGCGCATGAAAATGTTTCCTCTTTTTGGATTTATTGAGGATGTGTGTTGTTGGCAAATCGCTTGGATCGTGCCTCACGCTCTGCGTGGGCACGAACAGGGGGCCTGCTCCGGATCAGATCACCACTCGGCAAAGCTGCCATCGGCATGACGCCAGATCGGGTTGCGCCAGCGGTGGCCGATGGCGGCGCGTTCCTTGACGTATTCCTCGTTGATTTCAATGCCAAGGCCCGGACCGTTGGGGATCTTGACCATGCCCTTGTCGTAGTCAAAGACTTCCGGGTGCTTGACGTAATCCAGCAGGTCGTTGCTTTCGTTGTAGTGAATGCCCAGGCTCTGCTCCTGAATGAACGCGTTGTAGCAGACCGCATCCAGTTGCAGGCACGCCGCCAATGCAATCGGCCCCAACGGGCAATGCAGCGCCAGCGCCACGTCGTAGGCTTCGGCCATGTTGGCGATCTTGCGTGTCTCGGTAATGCCACCCGCGTGCGATGCATCCGGCTGGATAATGTCGACGTAGCCTTCGCTCAACACACGCTTGAAGTCCCAGCGCGAGAACAACCGCTCGCCCAGCGCAATCGGCGTACTGGTCAGCGGTGCCAGCTCTTTCAGCGCTTCGTAGTTCTCGCTGAGCACCGGCTCCTCGATGAACATCAGCTTGTACGGGTCCAGCTCCTTCATCAGCACCTTGGCCATCGGCTTGTGCACGCGGCCATGGAAATCGACGCCGATCCCGACGTTCGGACCGACCGCGTCACGCACCGCCGCGACGTTGGCCAGGGCCAGATCGACCTTGTCGAAGGTGTCGAGAAATTGCAGTTCTTCAGTGCCGTTCATCTTCACCGCAGTGAAACCACGCTCGACCGCTTCCCGTGCCGCACGTGCGGTGTCGGCCGGACGGTCGCCGCCGATCCAGGAATAGACGCGAATCTTGTCACGCACCTGACCACCCAGCAGATCGCTGACCGATACACCCAGGGCCTTGCCCTTGATGTCCCACAGCGCCTGATCGATCCCGGCCAGCGCGCTCATGTGGATCGCCCCGCCACGGTAGAAGCCGCCGCGGTACAGCACGGTCCAGATGTCTTCGATGTTGCGCGGGTCCTTGCCGATCAGGTAATCGGAAAGCTCTTCCACGGCCGCGGCCACGGTGTGCGCACGGCCCTCGACGACCGGCTCACCCCAGCCAACGACGCCCTCGTCGGTCTCGACTTTCAGGAAGCACCAGCGCGGCGGAACGATGAAGGTGGTCAATTTGGTGATTTTCATGAGTACGGCTTCTCTTATTGGTTCTCTTGTCAGGCGGCTGCGTCTGGCCCGCCGATCCGTTTCAAAGCGATGAGGTGTGTTCTTTCCAGGCGGCCACATAGGCCTTGGCGCGCTCGGCGACGTCGGCAGCGTTCATGCCCGGCTTGAACAGCCCGGAACCGAGACCGAAACCTTTGACGCCCGCGTCGAGAAACACCTTCATGTTGTCCGGCGTGATGCCACCGACCGGCAGCAGGACCGTGCCTGCGGGCAGCACCGCCAACCAGGCCTTGACCACTGCGGGCGACATTTGCTCGGCCGGGAACAGCTTGAGTACATCAGCGCCCTCAGACAGTGCGGCAAAGGCCTCGGTCGGCGTGGCCACGCCCGGCGACAGGAACATGTTTGCCGCTTTGGCCGCCCGCAGTACCTTGGGGTCGCTGTGCGGCATGACGATGACCTGCCCGCCTGCGTCCTTGACCTGCGTCACCTGCTCGGGCGTCAGCACGGTTCCGGCGCCGATCAGGCAATCGGCAGGCAGGCGCTGGCGCAGCAGGCCGATGCTGTCGAACGGCTGAGGAGAATTGAGCGGCACTTCGATGACCCGAAAGCCCGCCTGATACAGCTCATCGCCAATCGCCGGGGCCTCTTCGGGACGCAGGCCGCGCAGAATCGCGACCAGGCCGTTTTCCTTCAATGCTTGCTTGAGCATGTCACACCTCTTGAACGTAATGGGACGACTGGCGCGCGACCAGACCGGCCTGAACTGCGACCTGCCAGAGGCCGCGCTCGGTCGCCTGGGCGGCCACTGTCACCCGGGGAAAGCCGCAGGCGGTCAGGCCACGCGCATAGCGCTGGCACAGCGACTCGCTGCCGATGAGAATCACCGCAGGCAGATGGCCGTGGGCGTCGTATTGAAGTCTGGCGAGCGAGGCCAGTTCATGGCCGATCAACAGACCGGACAGGTAATCGGGCTGGCTGCTCGCAGGTAACTGGCCAGTAAGGCCGAGCGTTCGGCAACTGAAGATGGTGGACAGAGGGCCGGCAGCGCCCTCCTCCGACTGTGCATTGGCGAGCCCGCGATCGAACGCGGCACTGTCGAACGTTTCGCTCGGCTGCATGGTGCGTCCGAGAATGGTATGGGCGCACAGCGCCGCGTAGACCTCGCCGGTCATGAAGGTATCGAAATGAACGATGCGATCCTGCGCCACCTGTACCCACTTGGAGTGGCTGCCCGGCAGGCCGATCAACAGCGGCTGGCTGGCCGACTGCTCGTCGAGTCCGGCGAGCACGCCCAGCACCTGAGTCTCTTCACCGCGCATGACATTGGGCAGCGTCGAACGCTGCAACACACCGGGGATGATGTGAACGGTCACGCCACGCACGCTGCGTACGGTCTGCAAAGCGGCGCTCAGCTCATCGACGCTGGCAGGCGCTTCACGATAGGTCGCCTCGCGCCAGCCTTGCGCGCTGCCAACCATGCCGCAGGCGATCACCGGCAGATCAGGCCGCGCGTCGAGCCAGTCGCCGCATGCTTCATCAAAGGCCAGCTCGAACCCGTCGCTGCACAGCGTGCCCGCGATCATCCGTGGGTTGTCCGGCAATTGCATGATGCCCGCGCTCAGGGCGCGTTGTTCCAGTACCTGGCCGTGTTCGCCAAGTCGATAAGCACGAAGTGAGGTCGTCCCCCAGTCGAGCGCGATCAAGTGCGCCTGCATTGCTTCACCTTTTGTATTTTTGGAAGTGAGTGCAGGACGGACTATAAACCCGAAATCGGAGTTATCTCAATATGTAAATTTCAATCCCATATATTGGGATATAAATTGCCTTATCAACGGGCAATAAAAAACCCGCGTCCTGGTCAGGACGCGGGTTCGGGGTGCAACGGCGTTTCGATCAACGTTCCAGCAGGATTCTCAGCATGCGGCGCAGCGGTTCGGCCGCTCCCCACAACAGCTGGTCACCCACGGTGAATGCGCCCAGGTACTGCGAGCCCATGTTCAGCTTGCGCAAGCGACCCACCGGAATGCTCATGGTGCCGGTCACAGCCGTCGGGCTGAGGTCCTGCATGCTGGCTTCACGGTTGTTCGGCACCAGCTTGACCCAAGGGTTGTGCTGGCTGATCAAGCCTTCAATGTCCGCAATCGGCACATCCTTGTTCAGCTTGATGGTCAGTGCCTGACTGTGGCAACGCATGGCGCCGATGCGCACGCAGATGCCGTCCACCGGAATCGGGCTCTTGAAACGGCCCAGAATCTTGTTGGTTTCGGCCTGGCCTTTCCATTCTTCACGGCTCTGGCCGTTCGGCAGCGCCTTGTCGATCCATGGAATCAGGCTGCCCGCCAGCGGTACGCCAAAGTTCTCGGTCGGGAACGCTTCGCCACGCATGGCTTCAGCCACCTTGCGGTCGATGTCCAGAATGGCACTGGCCGGGTTGGCCAGTTCATCGGCAACCGAGGCGTGCACAGCGCCCATCTGCTTGATCAGCTCACGCATGTTCTGCGCACCGGCACCGGAAGCCGCCTGATACGTCATGACGTTCATCCACTCGACCAGACCGGCTTCGAACAGACCACCCAGCCCCATCAGCATCAGACTGACCGTGCAGTTGCCGCCGATGTAGTTCTTGGTACCGGCGTCGAGCTGCTGATCGATGACCTTGCGGTTGACCGGATCCAGCACGATGACAGCGTCATCCTGCATGCGCAGGCTGGAAGCCGCGTCGATCCAGTAACCCTGCCAGCCCGCCTCGCGCAGCTTGGGGAATACCTCGTTGGTGTAGTCGCCGCCCTGGCAGGTCAGCACCACGTCCAGGGTCTTCAGCTCGTCGATGCTGTACGCATCTTTCAGTGGCGCAAGATCCTTGCCCACCGAAGGCGCCTGGCCACCGACATTGGAGGTAGTGAAGAACACCGGCTCAATGAGATCGAAGTCCTGCTCTTCCCGCATCCGCTGCATGAGCACGGAACCGACCATGCCACGCCAACCGATCAGACCTACACGTTTCATCGCAACACACCTAGAAAAAAAGTGGGACCGCTATTCTGCGGATGCACAGCAGAATAGCGGGCCAGAGAGATTACAGATTCCGCAGCGCGGCGACTACTGCGTCGCCCATTTCTTGCGTACCGACTTTGGTGTTACCCGTCGAAAAGATGTCGCCGGTGCGCAGACCCTGATCCAGAACCACGCTGACGGCTTTTTCGATGGCGTCGGCAGCGTCGGTCAGGTTGAAGCTGTAACGCAGCATCATCGATACCGAGAGGATAGTCGCCAGCGGGTTGGCGATGCCTTTGCCAGCGATGTCCGGTGCCGAACCGTGGCAAGGCTCGTACATGCCCTTGTTGTTGGTGTCCAGCGACGCGGACGGCAGCATGCCGATGGAGCCGGTCAGCATCGACGCCTGATCGGACAGGATGTCGCCGAACAGGTTGTCGGTCACGATCACGTCGAACTGCTTGGGCGCACGCACCAGTTGCATGGCGGCGTTGTCGACGTACATGTGGCTCAGCTCGACTTCAGGGTAATCCTTGGCGACCTGCTCGACGATTTCGCGCCACAGCTGGCTCGACGACAGCACGTTGGCCTTGTCCACCGAACACAGCTTCTTGTTGCGCACCATGGCCATGTCGAAACCGACGCGGGCGATACGACGGATCTCGCTTTCGCTGTAGGGCAGCGTGTCATAAGCCTCGCGCTCGCCGTTATCCAGCACACGAACACCACGTGGCGCGCCGAAGTAGATCCCACCGGTCAGTTCGCGCACGATCAGGATGTCCAGACCGGCGACGATTTCAGGCTTGAGGCTGGAGGCGTCGGCCAGTTGCGGATAGAGAATCGCCGGGCGCAGGTTGCCGAACAGGCCCAGTTGCGCACGAATCTTCAACAGGCCGCGCTCAGGACGGATGTCACGCTCGATGGTGTCCCACTTCGGGCCACCCACGGCGCCGAGCAGAACAGCGTCGGCTTTGCGGGCGCGCTCTAGAGTCTCGTCGGCCAGCGGCACGCCGTGCTTGTCGATGGCAGCGCCACCGATCACGTCGTGAGTCAATTCAAAACCCAGCTGATACTTCTCGTTGGCCAGTTCCAGCACCTTGACCGCTTCGGTCATGATTTCCGGACCAATGCCATCACCTGGGAGAATCAGAATCTGCTTGCTCATAACTTCCTCGATTTTTTATCGACGCCTCGGACAGCGCCCGTTTATAACGTTTCAAGCCGTAAAAAGATTAACGCTCGGCCCACAGCACCAGCACATCGGTACTGAATGAACCCTGCGAATCAATCTCGAAATACTGACGCACTTCATCGCCCATCGCCTGCTGCAATTCGCGTATGGCCACGCGCAACGGCTGCGGGGTGCGCATGCGCTCGACCCACGACGCAAACTCCAGATGCAGACGCTGACGAGTATGACTGCGGGTAAACAACCCCGCGTCGCTGACCTGATGCAGCCATTCGGCGGCGGAATAATCGCGCACATGGCTGGTGTCGCGCAGCACTTCAACCGTTTGCAGATAAGTATCCAGCAACGGACTGCCCGGCGACATTACATCGATGAACGCCGCCACACCGCCCGGTTTCAATACCCGGCGCACTTCACGCAACGCCAGAGCGAGATCGCTCCAATGATGAGCCGAATAGCGACTGAAAACGAAGTCGAACTCGCCGTCAGCGAACGGCAAGCTCTCGGCCGCACCGCATACCGTGCGGATGTTACCCAGACCCTTGTCGGCGGCCGCAGCGGCGACCACGTCGAGCATCTGCTGTGACAGGTCGTACGCGACCACTTCACCGACAGACGGCGCAACATTGAAGCTCACATGACCCGCCCCGCAACCCAGATCCAGCACCCGCGCATTCCCGCGCCCTTTGACAGCGTCCTGTAGCAGCGCAAACTCGGCACCTTGCGCGTGAACGGCGCTATTGAGGTAAGCCGAAGCCTGTTCGCCGAATTGGCGCTGTACGACCTGGGTGTGGACTGTGCTGGTCATGGGTGGTTTCTCTCAAGGTTCAGGGGTTGAACTGGGCCGCTCTTGAAGTTGCTTCTGCGAACACGCGATCCACTGACTGACACGCCGAAATATCCTGTGGGAGGCACCACCACGTCTTCGACGTAGCGCTGTCGCGCAGCAAACACCGAACCGTGGGAGGCGGCTTGCCGGCGATGGCGTCATTTCAGGCACTGAGATGTCCCCTGTAAATCGCATCGCCGGCAAGCCGTCTCCCACACGTGCTGCGTTACTCAGGAGACAGCCGCTACCCGCCTGTCAGTCGCGAAACAACCACGGTTGGCTTGCACGGTGCTTGCTCTCGAACGTCGCAATGGCATCGGCGTCCATCAGTGTCAGGCCGATGTCGTCCAGACCATTGAGCAAACAATGCTTGCGAAACGCGTCGATCTCAAAGCTCAGCACCTTGCCGTCTGGACGGGTCACGGTCTGAGCCTGCAGATCGATGGTCAGCTGATAACCCGGGCTCGCTTCAACCTGCTTGAACAGCTCATCGACTTCAGCTTCGGTCAGGATGATCGGCAACAGGCCGTTCTTGAAGCTGTTGTTGAAGAAGATGTCGGCATAGCTCGGCGCGATGATTGCGCAGAAACCGTACTCTTCCAGTGCCCATGGCGCGTGCTCGCGGCTGGAGCCGCAACCGAAGTTCTCACGGGCCAACAACACGCTGGCTCCCTGATAACGCTCGTGGTTGAGCACGAACTCATGGTTCAGCGGGCGCTTGGAGTTGTCCTGATACGGCTGACCCACATCCAGATAACGCCACTCGTCGAACAGGTTCGGACCAAAGCCGGTGCGCTTGATCGACTTGAGAAACTGCTTGGGAATGATCTGGTCGGTGTCGACGTTGGCGCGATCCAGAGGAGCGACCAGACCATTGTGCTGGGTAAAGGCTTTCATGCAGGTGTCCTCAGTGCTGGATCAAGTCGCGAACGTCGATGAAACGGCCATTGACGGCCGCTGCTGCTGCCATCGCCGGGCTCACCAGGTGAGTCCGGCCACCAGCGCCCTGTCGCCCTTCGAAGTTACGGTTGGACGTCGAGGCGCAGTGTTCGCCGGAACCCAGTCGATCCGGGTTCATCGCCAGACACATGGAGCAGCCCGGCTCACGCCATTCGAAACCGGCTTCGATGAAGATCTTGTCCAGCCCTTCCTGCTCGGCCTGCGCCTTGATGAGGCCGGAGCCCGGCACCACGATGGCCTGCTTGATGGTCGCGGCAACCTTGCGGCCCTTGGCGATATCGGCAGCGGCACGCAGGTCTTCGATGCGCGAGTTGGTGCACGAACCGATGAACACGCGATCCAGCTGAATGTCGGTGATCGGCTGGTTGGCCTTGAGGCCCATGTACTTCAAGGCACGCTCGATGGAGCCACGCTTGACCAGATCCATTTCCTGCGCAGGATCGGGCACGTTCTGATCGACAGCCAACACCATTTCCGGCGAAGTGCCCCAGCTGACCTGCGGTTTGATTTCCGCAGCGTCGAGCCTGACCACGGTGTCGAACACCGCGTCCGGGTCGGAAACCAGATCCTTCCACGCCTCTACCGCCAGATCCCACTCGGCACCTTTTGGCGCAAACGGACGGCCCTTTACGTACTCGACGGTTTTTTCATCGGTGGCCACCATGCCGACGCGGGCGCCTGCTTCGATGGACATGTTGCAGATGGTCATGCGGCCTTCGATGGACAGGTCACGAATTGCACTGCCAGCGAATTCGATGGCATAACCGTTGCCGCCTGCGGTGCCGATCTTGCCGATCACTGCGAGCACGATGTCCTTGGCGGTCACACCGAATGGCAGTTGCCCTTCGACCGACACCAACATGTTCTTCATCTTTTTGGCGACCAGGCACTGAGTGGCCAGCACGTGCTCGACCTCGGACGTACCGATGCCGTGAGCCAGCGCGCCGAAAGCACCGTGCGTCGAGGTGTGCGAGTCACCGCAGACCACGCTCATGCCCGGCAGGGTGGCGCCCTGCTCAGGGCCGATCACGTGGACGATGCCCT
This sequence comes from Pseudomonas sp. fls2-241-TYG-175, assembly GCF_030209155.1. Lineage (NCBI taxonomy): Bacteria > Pseudomonadati > Pseudomonadota > Gammaproteobacteria > Pseudomonadales > Pseudomonadaceae > Pseudomonas > Pseudomonas sp. fls2-241-TYG-175. The sequence goes on from NZ_JARVSO010000016.1 coordinate 96,825, forward strand.
GACGCGGATCGTTCATCTTGAATTCGGTGATGCCGTATTCGTCGCAGTTGTCGTCCAGGGTCTGGACCTGCAGACGCGAAACCTGATCCTCGATGGCACCGATGCCGCCCTTGCGTTCCGAGGTGGTCGGTACGTTGTGGTCGGGGGTGGCGATGATCGAGTCGATGCGCCACGGCTTGCGCTTGGCAAGGCGCAGGCCCTCGAAGGCTTGTGGCGAGGTCACTTCGTGGATGATGTGACGGTCAATGTAGATCAGCGCCGAACCATCGTCGCGCTGTTTGACCAGATGCGAATCCCAGAGCTTGTCGTAGAGCGTTTTACCGGCCATTGGACGTACTTCCTCATCAGCTTTTTTATGCCTTGGGCTACGGACGTCCATGGGCCCTTGGCTTGTGTGACCATCCTATGGAATGTGCTTAAATAACTCCAATTCATATTTTTTATGCTTTGGATAACCAACTGGAATGTGACGATGGATCTCGCCAACCTGAATGCTTTTCTGGCCATCGCTGAGACCGGGAGCTTTTCCGGCGCGGGGGAACGCCTGCACCTGACGCAACCGGCCATCAGCAAACGAATCGCAGTGCTTGAGCAGCAAATCGGCGTGCGCCTGTTCGACCGCCTGGGCCGTGAGGTGAGCCTGACCGAAGCGGGCCGCGCTCTGCTGCCACGGGCCTATCAGATCACCAACGTGCTGGATGACACGCGTCGGGCGCTGACCAATCTGAACGGCGAGGTGTCCGGGCGTTTGAAACTGATCACCAGCCACCATATCGGTCTGCATCGTCTGCCACCTTTATTGCGCGAGTTCACTCGCACGTATCCGGCCGTGGCGCTGGATATCCGGTTCATGGATTCCGAAGCGGCCTATGACGAAATTCTGCACGGCCGCGCCGAGCTGGCCGTCATCACCCTCGCGCCGGAACCTCATGCACTGGTACGCGCCACTGCCGTATGGGACGACCCGCTGGACTTCGTGGCGGCACCGGAACACCCGCTGACAAACAGCGGCCCGATGAAACTGGAGGATATTGCCCGCTACCCGGCCGTGCTGCCCAGCGACAACACCTTCACCCACAAGATTGTCAGCAACCTGTGCGAGGCCCACGGCCTCAAGCCTGATATCGCGATGAGCACCAACTACCTTGAAACCATAAAAATGATGGTGTCCATCGGGCTGGCCTGGAGTGTTCTGCCACGCACCATGCTCGATGAACAGGTTGCGCGGATTCCGTTGACAGGCGTGCAACTGAATCGCCAGCTAGGCTACATCCTGCACACGGAGCGGACTCTATCAAATGCGGCCCGGGCATTCATGAAATTGTTGTAATGCGCGATACAGCGGTTGATAGTGTTTTTTTATGCGATACAGGATGCAGATCGATCGTTTTACTGGCTTTATTCATTAAAGGCTCGTGATCAATGCCCAACCTTCTGGACCCGACCATTCTGCTGGCGTCCGCACAGCCTGCAGCCGCGCCAGCGGCACAGGGCACTGTGGAACAGACCCTCAGGGAAACGCTGGATCGTCTGAATCTGGCGTTGAGTTCCGCGCAGATGGGGACCTGGGAATGGGACATTGCCACCGATCAACTGCACGCCTGCGCACGAGCCGCCCAATTGCATGGCCGCGAAGCCCGGTCACTCGATTACGACTTCACCCGCTTTCTGGCGGGCGTGCCAACGGTGGAACGTCATCGCATGCGCAGCGCCTACAAAGCGGTGGTCGCCGGTGAACAGGACACCTTCCAGCTGACTTACCGCTTTCAATTGCAAAACGGCCTGTCACGACTGCTCGAAAGCCGCGCCATCCTTTACCGCAACGCTGACGGCACGCCTTCGAGACTGGTCGGCACGCTGCTCGACATCACTCAGCAACAGGCCCAGGCCGCACTGGAGGCCAGCGAAGAGAAGTTTGCCAAGGCGTTCCACTCAAGCCCCGACTCGATCACCATCACCGAACTGGGCACCGGCCGGTACGTGGAGGTCAACGACGGTTTCTGCCGCCTCACCGGCTATACCGCGCCCGAAGTGCTGGGCAGGACGGTCCAGGAGATCGGCATCTGGACCGACCCTGATCAGCGCCAGAGCATGATCGATCAATTGCGCGACACTGGCCGCGTGCATCATCGAGAGATGGCAGGCCGCAACAAGAATGGCGATCCGCTGACCCTCGATGTGTCGGTGGAATTCATCACCCTGAACCAGACCGCCTGCCTGCTGATGAACGCCCGGGACATCGGCCAGTTGAAAAGCGCCCAGGCGCAGATCCAGCACCTGGCCTATCACGACCCGTTGACCGGCCTGCCCAACCGTGCGCTGCTCATGGACCGCCTGAGCCAACAACTGTCGCTGCTCAAGCATCACCGCCTGCGTGGCGCGCTGCTGTTCATGGACCTCGACCACTTCAAGCACATCAATGACTCCCTCGGCCACCCGGTCGGCGACAGCGTGCTGAATATCGTCTCCGCTCGGCTGGAGGCCAGCGTGCGCCTCGAAGACACCGTGGCGCGCCTCGGCGGGGACGAATTCGTGGTGCTGATCTGCGGTCTGGAAGGCTCACGTCACGAGGTGACCCAACAGGTTCAGGAGCTGTCAGACAACCTGCGCGAGCTGCTGGCGGAACCCATGTTCCTCGACGGCCATCGACTCCAGGTAACGCCCAGCATCGGCATGGTGCTGATCCCGGACGACGGTTCGACCCCTGCCGACCTGCTCAAGCGCGCCGATATCGCGCTGTATCGCGCCAAGGATTCAGGCCGCAACACCGCGCAATTCTTCCACAGCTCCATGCAAAAAGCGGTGAGCCAGCGCCTGCGCATGGAAAACGATCTGCGCCTGGCACTGACCCGTAACGAATTCCACCTGCACTTTCAGGCCCAAGTGGATTGCCGGAACCAGGCCCTCACAGGTGCCGAGGCACTGCTGCGCTGGCAGCATCCCGACTATGGCGTGCTGCCGCCCACTCAGTTCGTGCAGATCCTTGAAGAGAGCGGCATGATTCTTGAGGTGGGTAGCTGGGTGCTGGACGAGGCTTGCAAGACTGCCGGTCGCCTGCTCAAACAGGGGCTGATCGCGCACAACGGGTTCCTGATGGGCGTCAATATCAGCCCGCGCCAGTTCAGGCAGACCGACTTTGTCGCACGGGTGGAGCGCAGCCTGAAGCTGCATCAGCTGCCTGCAACCATGCTGAAACTGGAAATCACCGAAGGCATCGTCATCCAGAACCTGGAAGACACCATTGCCAAGATGCGCAGCCTGAAAAAGCTGGGGATCAGCTTTGCCATGGACGATTTCGGCACTGGTTATTCGTCGCTGACGTATCTCAAGCGTCTTCCGGTGGATACGCTCAAGATCGATCAATCGTTCGTGCAGGATGCCACCAGCGACCCCAATGACGCCGAGATCATTCGCGCGATTGTGGCGATGGCACAGAGTCTTAACCTCAATGTCATCGCCGAGGGCGTCGAAACCGTTGAGCAACTGGCGTTCCTCGAAAAACTGGGGTGCCACGTGTATCAGGGGTATCTGTTCAGCGAACCGCTGGGCGACTCGCAATTTGAAGCCCTGCTGCGACTCAAGCAGCCCGTTCGCCAGCCGAGCCTGCTCCCGGATCACTAAACGCAGAAAGGCGCCCGAAGGCGCCTTTCCGTTACAGCAGCGATCACTGCTCGATGGCTTTCTGAGTATTCAGCGGAATGCGCTTTGGCTTGGCCTCTTCGGGCACATTACGCACCAGATCGATGTTCAGCAGGCCATGGGACAGATCGGCACCCCGAACCTCGATATTGTCCGCCAGACGGAACGACAACTTGAATTCGCGCCGGGCGATGCCCTGATGCAGATAGGTCACGTTTTCGGCTTCGCGTTCGCGCTTGCCGCCAGTGACTGTCAGCACCCCTTTCTCGACCTGCAAATCAAGGTCTTCTTCCTGCATGCCTGCCGCTGCGATCACGATCCGGTACTGATCGTCGCTATGCCGCTCCACGTTGTAGGGAGGGTAGCCACTGGACGAATCATTGCGTGCCGCCGACTCGAAAAGGTCGTTGAAGCGGTCGAAGCCCACTGAGTGACGAAACAGTGGAGCCAGAGAAAATGCAGTCGTCATGATAATTCTCCTGTTAATCAGCGAGTAGTTTGCGCGACCCGGATTCGGCATCGCGTAATCCCCAAACTAGGGCCGGTCACTGACTTTTCAAGAGCGATTTTTTACGAAAAACACGACCGTTCGTCGGGCTGACTTTCGGCTGAATAACCCAGCAGAACACTGATCCGGTCGCAATCGGTTTCGCGGCGCAAGGCGTTGAACATCAGCGTCGCTTCCGGGTAACTCTTGGTCAGCAGCACCAGCCATTGCTTGAGGCGGCCCGGCGCCTGCACCAGGGTCATCTTGGCCAGGCAATCGCCCCAGAACGTGCGCAACATCGGTTGCAGCTCGGCCCAGGTCATCTCGACCACCTCCTCGCCCGCATGGGCCGCAGCAATCTGGCGGGCCAGATCGGGACGCGCTACCAGACCGCGACCGATCATGATGTCGCGGGCGCCACAGATCTCCTGACAGCGCCGCCAGTCCTCGACCGTCCAGATTTCACCGTTGGCAACGACCGGCACCTTGACCACTTCCTGAATGCGCGCGATCCACTCCCAGTGCGCCGGCGGCTTGTAGCCATCGACCTTGGTGCGCGCATGAACCACGATGCGTTCCGCACCGCCATCGGCCAGCGCCCGGGCACAGTCCAGGGCGCCGTCAGTGTTTTCATAGCCCAGGCGCATTTTCGCGGTGACGGGAATGTCGCGAGGCACGGCGCGCCGCACCTGACTGACAATGGAGTGCAGCAGGTCAGGCTCCTTGAGCAGAATCGCACCGCCCCGGGAACGGTTGACGGTCTTGGCCGGACACCCGAAGTTGAGGTCCATGACTGGCGCGCCCAGCTCACAGGCAAACGCGGCGTTCTCTGCCAGACAGACCGGATCGGACCCCAGCAACTGCAAGTGCAGCGGCACGCCTGCTGCTGTTTTGGCATCGGTGTGCAGTTCAGAGGCCATCTTGTAGTAATAGGTGGCAGGCATGACCCGCTCGGTCACCCGGATGAATTCGGTCACACACCAGTCGATGCCGCCGACGCGAGTCAGCACATTACGCAGGATGTCGTCGACCAACCCCTCCATGGGCGCCAGAGCAATTTGCATGGGTCACACTCGAAAAAAAGTCCGGCAGTTTACTGCTCGTCACCCGGATTGGGAACGCCGCCGTCCAACATTGCAGCGCCATAGCCTTCGATGAACTCTGACGGCATGCGCTTCGGGCGACCGGTGGACAGCTCGATGCAGACGAAGGTGGTTTGCGCCCGCAACAGTGTCAGGTTGTCTGAGGGACGTTTGAGCTGAAAGCAGCGCGTCATTTTCAGGCGACGATCCCAATCGACGATCCAGGTCGCGAGTTGCAGCTCATCGCCCTCGTAGGCACTGGCCAGGTAATCGATCTCGTGCCGGACCACAGCCATGGCGCGGTCCAGTCGGCGATACTCGCTGAGGTCCAGACCCAGATACTGCGAATGACGCCAGGCGCAACGCTCCAGCCAGGTAACATAGACCGCGTTGTTGGCGTGCCCCAGACCGTCGATATCATCGCTACCCACATTCAGATCGATGACGAAAGGCGTTGCCCGATCCCAGACCATGCTCGCTCCTGCTTGGGTAATTTCGTTGGCGGCAGTGTAGCTGGAATGCATGCGCGGCAAGGCATGTCTGGAGATTTTTGAAGGCAGGAGACGGGCTCGAAGAAAAAACAGAACCCTGAAAAAACAAAAGGGCCATTCAATAATCGAATGACCCTTGGTCCCGCAGAGCGGGAAATCGTGGCGTCCCCTAGGGGACTCGAACCCCTGTTACCGCCGTGAAAGGGCGGTGTCCTAGGCCACTAGACGAAGGGGACGCAAAACCTTCAGTCAGGTTCATCAGAGATGAACCCTGGCAAAATTGGTGGAGCTAAGCGGGATCGAACCGCTGACCTCCTGCATGCCATGCAGGCGCTCTCCCAGCTGAGCTATAGCCCCGGATTTATCGCCTCGCGGCGGAGTTAAACCTTCCGGCATCACTCGGTGAAACTGGCGTCCCCTAGGGGACTCGAACCCCTGTTACCGCCGTGAAAGGGCGGTGTCCTAGGCCACTAGACGAAGGGGACAAAACCTTCTACCTGATCAGAGTTGGGACTCTGATCGATTCAACACCCTGTTTTACCAGGCCTTGAACCTTGATTTTGGTGGAGCTAAGCGGGATCGAACCGCTGACCTCCTGCATGCCATGCAGGCGCTCTCCCAGCTGAGCTATAGCCCCACATCAGTGGACGGGGCGCATGTTAAGCGTGAGTCGCTAAGCTGTCAAATTTATTTTCGAGAAATTTGAAAGTTTTTCGTCGGCATAACAATCACTTACCGTTTCGGCCCGCAAATCCGAGGCCGAGTCAGCCACTGCCTGCCCTGCTCACGCAGGCACACAGTGGCTTCTTCACATCACTGATGGGTCAGGCAATGGCGCCCAGCAGTTTTTCCCACTCTTTGTTTTCTTTCTTCGAGACGCCGCCCAGCAGATCGATGGCCTGACGCAGACGAAAACGCGTCAGGTCCGGGCCGAGAATCTCCATCGCATCCAGCACCGAAACGGAGCTGGCCTGCCCGGTGATCGAGGCGAACATCAGCGGCATGGCGTCACGCAGCTTGAGACCAAGGTGCTCGACCACCGACTGGATGCAGGCGGTGATCGGGTCCTTCTCCCACTGACGCAGCGATTCCAGCTTCCACAGGATCAGTTGCATCAACTGGCGCACCTGATCGCCGGACAGCTTCTTGTGCTCGAACAATTTCACGTCCGGCGTGACACCACCGGCGAAGAAGAAGCTGGCCAATGGCGCGATCTGACTGAACGTCTCGACGCGGCCCTGCACGTGCGGTGCGATCTTCATCATGTACTCGGGGTTCAGCGCCCAGTTCTGCACACGAGCGGCAAACTCCTCGACCGGCAGCTCACGCAGCCACTGACCGTTGAGCCAGGACAGCTTCTCGATATCGAAAATCGGACCGCCCAGCGACACGCGGGACAGGTCGAAGTGCTCGACCATTTCCTGCAGCGAGAACTTCTCGCGCTCGTCCGGCATCGACCAGCCCATGCGGCCCAGGTAATTGAGCATGGCTTCAGGCATGAAGCCCATGCGCTCGTAGAAGGTCACCGAGGTCGGGTTCTTGCGCTTGGACAGCTTGCTCTTGTCCGGGTTACGCAGCAGCGGCATATAGCACAGCTGCGGCTTGTCCCAGCCGAAGTATTCGTACAGCAGAATCAGTTTCGGGGCCGAGGGCAGCCACTCTTCGCCACGCAGCACGTGGGTGATGCCCATCAGGTGGTCATCGACCACGTTGGCCAGGAAGTAGGTCGGCAGACCGTCGGTCTTCATCAGGACCTGCATGTCCATGCGGTCCCACGGGATTTCCACTTCGCCGCGCAGCAGATCCGGTACCACGCAGACGCCTTCGGTCGGCACCTTCATGCGGATGACGTGCGGCTCGCCAGCGTCCAGACGACGCTGCACTTCCTCTTTGGAAAGCAGCAGCGCACGGCCGTCATAACGCGGGGTCTCGCCACGGGCCATCTGCTCGGCACGCATTTCGTCCAACTCTTCTGCGGTGCAGAAGCACGGGAAGGCATGGCCCATTTCGACCAGTTGCCGGGCGTACTTCTGGTAAATCTCGCCCCGCTCGCTCTGCCGGTACGGACCGTGCGGTCCGCCAACGTCCGGACCTTCGCTCCACTCGATGCCCAACCAGCGCAATGCGTCGAAAATCTGCTGCTCAGACTCACGGGTCGAACGCAGCTGATCGGTGTCTTCGATGCGCAGGATAAACTCGCCACCGTGCTGCTTGGCAAAGCAATAGTTGAAAAGTGCAATGTAAGCCGTGCCAACGTGAGGGTCGCCCGTGGGCGATGGCGCGATGCGGGTACGAACGGTGGTCATGGAAAATCCCGAAATAAGGTCGATCAAGCGAGGAATGTTAACAGGCCCGGGGGGTTGGGCTCCAGCGCGGGTGCTGGCAGATCAGTGATCGTTACCACTCTGCGCTCATCGTTATACAAAGTCCGCCTCCACACTGATCGTGCCCATCGCTCCGCGTGGACATGCATCCCGTGACGCTCCGCGTCACAAATGGCACGGATTGCGGATTCAGTGAGCCGGGCGCATGAAGTGGATAACGCTGGAGCTTGGGCACACATCTGCGCCACATTCCAGAGCGGACGCGGAGCGTCCTGGGCGGCATTCCCACGCAGAGCATGGGAACGATCATTGCGCGATATTGATCGTGCCAATGCTCCGCGTTGGCATGCATCCCGTGACGCTCCGCGTCGCAAATGGCACGGATTATGGCTCCAGTAAGCCGGGTGCCTGACGTGGATAACGCTGGAGCTTGAGCACACATCTGCGCCACATCCCAGAGCGGACGCGGAGCGTCCTGGGAGGCATTCCTACGCAGAGCGCTCATCGTTATACACAAATCGACCTGAAGGAGTGCGGTATCTGAAAGTGGGAGCGGACTTGTCCGCGAATACTGCGTTTCAGACGCTGCATCTTCACCGTATGTACCAGCTTTCGCGGACAAACGGAACGCCGCCCGGTCCGCTCCCACGGTCGATATAATGCTCGCATCCAGATGCTCATTGCGACTTGTGTATAACGATGAGCGCAGAGCGCGAAAACGATCAGTGTGCAGCGAGCCGACGCTGCGTCACACCGCCAGCAAGCGCTCGCGCAGTTTGCCGATTTCGTCGCGCATCTGTGCTGCGGCCTCGAACTCCAGATCGCGGGCCAGCTGGTACATCTTCTCTTCCAGTTGACGGATGCGCTTGGTGATTTCGCTGGGCGAGCGCAGTTCGTTTTCGTACTTGGCGTTTTCCTCGGCGGCCTTGGCCATGCCTTTGCGCTTCTTGCTGCGCGAGCCCGGCACGGTGGCGCCTTCCATGATATCGGCCACGTCCTTGAACACACCTTTTGGCGTGATGCCATGCTCAAGGTTGAACGCGATCTGTTTCTCTCGACGACGTTCAGTCTCGTTGATCGCCCGCTCCATGGAGCCGGTGATCCGGTCGGCATACAGAATTGCCCGGCCATTGAGGTTACGCGCCGCCCGACCGATGGTCTGGATCAACGAACGGTCGGAACGCAGGAAGCCTTCCTTGTCGGCATCGAGAATTGCCACCAGCGACACTTCCGGCATGTCCAGACCTTCGCGCAGCAGGTTGATGCCCACCAGCACGTCAAAAGTGCCCAGACGCAGGTCACGAATGATCTCGACCCGCTCCACCGTATCGATGTCCGAGTGCAGGTAACGCACCCGCACGCCATGGTCGCTGAGGTAATCGGTCAGATCCTCGGCCATGCGCTTGGTCAGCGTGGTGACCAGCACCCGCTCGTCGATGGAGGCACGCTTGTTGATTTCCGACAGCAGGTCATCGACCTGGGTCAGCGCCGGGCGAATCTCGATCTGCGGGTCCACCAGACCGGTCGGACGCACCACCTGCTCGACCACACGCCCGGCATGCTCGGCTTCGTACTTGCCCGGAGTCGCCGAGACAAAAATGGTTTGCGGGCTGACGTTCTCCCACTCTTCGAAACGCATCGGCCGGTTGTCCAGCGCGGACGGCAGACGGAAACCGTATTCCACCAGGGTTTCCTTGCGCGAACGGTCGCCTTTGTACATGGCGCCGACCTGCGGCACGCTGACGTGGGACTCGTCGATCACCAGCAAGGCGTCCGGCGGCAGGTAGTCGTACAGTGTCGGCGGCGGCGCGCCGGTCGGGCGGCCCGACAGGTAGCGTGAGTAGTTCTCGATACCATTGCAGTAGCCCAGCTCCAGAATCATCTCCAGATCGAACCGGGTGCGCTGCTCGAGACGCTGGGCTTCGACCAGCTTGTTCTGGCTGCGCAGGTATTCCAGACGTTCACCCAGCTCGACCTTGATGCCTTCCATCGCGTCCAGCAGCGTTTCGCGGGGCGTGACGTAGTGGCTCTTGGGGTAGAAGGTGAAGCGCGGCAGCTTGCGAATCACCTCACCGGTCAGGGGATCGAACGCCGACAGGCTCTCGACCTCGTCGTCGAACAGCTCGACGCGGATCGCTTCCAGATCCGACTCGGCCGGATAGATGTCAATCACATCGCCCCGCACCCGGAAGGTCGCGCGCGCAAAGTCCATGTCGTTGCGGGTGTATTGCAGGTCAGCCAGACGGCGCAGCAAGGCGCGCTGATCCAGTTTGTCGCCCCGGTCGATGTGCAAGACCATGCGCAGGTAGGTTTCGGGGCTGCCGAGACCGTAGATGCACGACACGGTGGTCACGATGATCGCGTCCTTGCGTTCCAACAGTGCCTTGGTCGCGGACAGACGCATCTGCTCGATGTGATCGTTGATCGACGCATCCTTCTCGATGAAGGTGTCGGACGACGGCACATAGGCTTCCGGCTGGTAGTAGTCGTAGTACGAGACGAAATATTCGACGGCATTGTTCGGAAAGAACGCCTTGAATTCGCCATACAACTGCGCCGCCAGGGTCTTGTTCGGCGCCAGCACCAGGGTCGGGCGCTGCACCTGAGAGATGACGTTGGCGATGCTGAACGTCTTGCCCGAACCCGTCACACCCAGCAGGGTCTGGTGCGCAAGTCCGGCGTCAATCCCTTCGACCAGTTGGCGAATGGCCTCGGGCTGATCACCAGCGGGCTCAAAACGGGTAACGAGCTGGAACTCGGACATAACCTACCTCTTGAATTCGTTCGCGTCGGGGTTCGCGACAAGGACTCGTCTGCGCGGCCTGTGCCGGCAATGACGAAAACACCACCGACGACTCATCCCGTCAATGGGAGACGACGTGCGGCAGTGGCAGTGCTTGAAGTGATGCACATTAAATGGAGACGTTTGCGCATGTTTCAAGGCGCTCATTTCACCAGTGGCTACATCATTGAGGTTTCAACGGGACGAACGTTCTGCAAATAAACCGAAAAACCTTGAAAAAACCCGCCCTGCCCTGTCGCCCCTCAGGGGGATGCTCTTTATACTAGGTCCCCGTTTGTGCACCGCTTTGGCGCATTCGGCCGCGGCGTGCATACCCCTCCCTCCTTCATTCAGAGCTGCCGCAAAAATGAGCCTCTTCTCCGCTGTCGAAATGGCGCCCCGCGATCCTATCCTGGGTATCAACGAAGCATTCAACGCCGACACTCGCACCACCAAGGTCAACCTTGGCGTGGGCGTCTACTGTGACGAAGACGGGCGCATTCCTCTGCTGCGCGCAGTGGCTGAAGCCGAGAAGATCCGTGTTGCCCAGCACGCGCCACGTGGCTATTTGCCGATCGACGGTATCGCGGCCTACGACCTGGCCGTGCAGAAGCTGTTGCTGGGCGCCGACTCGCCATTGATCGCGTCGGGCCGTGTTCTGACCACCCAATCGGTCGGTGGCACTGGCGCGCTGAAGATCGGCGCAGACTTCCTCAAGCAACTGCTGCCAAACGCCGTTGTGGCCATCAGCGACCCGAGCTGGGAAAACCACCGTGCGCTGTTCGAAACCGCAGGCTTTCCGGTTCACAACTATCGCTACTACGACGCTGCCTCCCACGACGTGAACCGTGGCGGCATGCTCGAAGACCTGAAAAACTTGCCTGACCACTCCGTGGTCGTGCTGCACGCCTGCTGCCACAATCCGACCGGCGTCGACCTGAATCTGGAAGACTGGAAAAAGGTCCTGGAAGTGGTCAAAGCCAAGGGTCACGTGCCGTTTCTGGACATGGCCTATCAGGGTTTCGGCCAGGGCATTCAGGAAGACGCCATCGCCGTGCGTCTGTTCGCCGAGTCCGGCATGACCTTCTTCGCTTCCAGCTCGTTCTCCAAGTCGCTGTCGCTTTACGGCGAGCGCGTCGGTGCGCTGTCGATCATCACTGAATCGAAAGAAGAGACCGCCCGCGTCCTGTCCCAGGTCAAGCGTGTGATCCGCACCAACTACTCCAACCCGCCGACCCATGGCGCAATCATCTCCGCAGCTGTGCTCAACGACCCGGCGCTGCGTGCCATGTGGGAAGAGGAACTGGGCGAAATGCGCGTGCGCATCCAGGGCATGCGCAAGGCGATGGTCGAGCGTCTGGCCGACAACCCGGCCGGTCAGGACTTCAGCTTCGTCGGCCGTCAGTGCGGCATGTTCTCCTACTCCGGCCTGACCGCCGAACAGGCCCAGCGCCTGCGCAGCGAGTTCGGCATCTATGCGCTGGACACCGGCCGTATCTGTGTCGCGGCGTTGAACCAGAAGAACATCGACGTGGTGTGCGACGCGATCAAGAAGGTGTTGTAAGAGGGAACTGATAATGCTCACTCCGCGTGAGCATGCATCCTGTGACGCTGCGTCACATCACGGCCGGACGCGGAGCGTCCTGAGAGGCGTTACCACGCTGGAGCGTGGTAACGATCAGGGATCTCAAGCGCACTGATCGTGCCCATCACTCCGCGTGGGCATGCCGCCCGTGACGCTCCGCGTCACAGATGGCACGGATTGCGGATTCAGTGAGCCGAGCGCCCGACTCAGGTCACCTTTGCGCCCTTACGGCGCGCTACTTTGAGGGACCAAAGTAGCCAAAGTCCTTAGCTCCGGTTCCGGCCCCGGCTTCGCCGAGGTTCCTTCGTCCTGACACTGATTCGGGGGTCGCTGCAAATGGGCCATCCATGGCCCAGTGCAGCTCAATCGGCATCCATGCCGATTGCCCCCCGAATCAGCGCCAGGACTCAGCCTTCACCCACGTCGCAATCGGCGGTGTCCGCACTATCGCGTAAAAAAGCACGGCAGTGCCGCTGTCGAACTGGATAGCCAGACGACTTGTGAATAACAATGAGCGCTGGAGCGTGGGAACGATCAGGGATCTCAAGCGCACTGATCGTGCCCAGTCAGCCCGCATACCACTCGGCAATCCGATCGAACGATCCCTCTCCCCAAGACCTCGAAAGTCTGTCAGCCATTTATGAAGCAGACTTTCGAGGTATTCATGTCTACCGAACCGCAACGGCAAAAAGAACAGGCACCCGGTCAGCACACGCCGCCGGACCAGGGCACGGAACGCAACGATCCGGCCATCGATCCGCAAGAGCCGGATGCTGTACCGGATTCGAGCGAGCATGACGGTCAGCGTCAGAATCAACAGCAAAGTCAGAGCCAGAGCCAATCGCAAGGATCGTCTGAAAAAAGCGCCTACGTGCCTGACTATGAGCCGCAGGAGAAGCCTCAGACTCAACGTAATCATCAGCCGACTCAGGGCGTTGATGCCGATATCGATACTCAGGGCGGTTGAAGCCTTGTGCTTGGCAGGTGAATTGGGCCGTGCGGCCCAATCACTGCTATTGCCTGATTCAGCTTTTGACTAATCAATGCACGGGCGGGGAAAGTTGCTCCCTGATTTCCTGCACCTGATACGCCGGATCAGCCTTGATCTGCTGCTCGGTAAACGGCAGGTCAGCCCACCGCTTATTGGAGAACGCCTCGGTTTGATCCCGCGAATGCGCCGACTGCGGATTGCTCGATTCGGAGAACGCCAATAATCCCTTGGCCTGCGGTCCATTTTCGTCGAATGTCACCACTTGCAGGTAGCTGGTACCGCTGACCACTTCACGCTTGCCATCCTTGCCCGCCACTGTCTGCATGGCGTTGTAAACGCCCAGTACCGCAGGACCGCCGTGGATCGGAACCGATACACCGCTTTGGCTCGACACCTGAATATCACCCCAGGTCGTCTTCGCCGTCAGGCCCACCTTGCTCACCTCGTCCTGCGCCGTCAGCATGGCAGCGCGTAACGCCGTGGCGACTTCCGGGTACTCGATGGCCAGACCACGGGGCGTGTGAATCGGATCGTTGGCATCGAACACTACCCGCCAGCGCGAACCGACGGACTGCATCGCGGTCATGATTTTCTGGAAGTACACGAAGCCCACACCACTGCTCAGGTCGACTCGACCGTCCCAGGCTTTCAATGCCGTGCACAGCGGTGCCAGGCGCTTTTCGTCATCACCCAGTCCTGTCGCACAAAACTGCAAAAGATCAGGCAACACCTGCCCGGCCTGATACACCTCGTTGTCCATCACCATGGCCTGCAGGTTCTCGACACTGACCTTGCCCGCCTGCTGCAGCTTGCCGAGTCGATCCAGCGCAAAACGCGCACGCAGACCGAGCGGCTGGCCTTCCTGACTGATCAGCGGCGAAAAGTTTTTCTGCGGTACCGCCGGATTGACCATCCAGGCCGAGTCGTTGGAGTGCTGCACGAAGTCGGTCCGCAGCAATTGCGGCTGGCGCGACGAGGGATAGATGCCGGGCTGCGCGGCCTCGGGCACGACGTCCCAGTTACAGTCGCTGCGCGAACCGTCGAGGATGATCAGCTCGGTGCCGATGCGCGGGTCGCTGCACCTGGCAAGCTTGACCGCGTCGACATTCGGCACCACCGACAGGTTCATGTACAGCGCCTGACCCTTGGCATCCACCGCCACGGTGTTCACCCATGGGATGCCCTGAATGCTGCGTACCGAATCCTGAAATGCCTTGAGACTTTTCGCCTGATCCATGGCGTACCACTGCTGCAGCACGCGGTCATTTCCCAGGTTCGCATCGCGCAGGCTGAAAGCGTACTTATCGTCCCAGTCCAGCCTGCCCGGCCATTGCACCACAGGGCCAAATTTCGACGAATAGATCGTGCGGGTTACAGGCTTGATGCTGCCGTCCGCCTGTTTCGCCTCGACACTCACCTGTTGCTTGCCCATCGCCACTGATTTGCCGTCGAGCATGTAACGCGTCGAGTCCCTGGGATCGAGCGTCAGTCGATGCAACGTGAAGTGTCTGGACGTGTCGACGGTGTGAGTCCAGGCCAAGTGCTGATTGAAGCCGATGTTGATCAGCGGCAGACCCGGCAACGCCGCGCCCATCACGTCCAGTTTGCCGGGAATGGTCAGGTGCATCTGATAGAAACGCATGCCGCCGCCCCATGGAAAATGCGGGTTGGCCAGCAACATGCCGCGTCCGTTGGCAGACAGTTCGCGCCCTATCGCCACTGCATTGCTGCCACGCTCCAGCGCAAATTGTTCATTGCGCGCGGCAGCCAGTTGCAGGACCTGACGTTGCTCGTTCTGGAGGCTGGCCTGAGCACCCGCTTGCGGCGGTCTGGCGCCGGCCAGCGCTTCGGTGAACTGGCCGACGCCGCCCTCGACCAGCAATCGGCGGGTCAGGCGCACCAGATCGTCGGTACTGATCGGTCGTACCCATTCGGCGGCGCAGGCTGTGGGCAGACCTTTGGCATTCTGCTCGTCCAGCGAGCGGTTATAGCCAGCCGCGTAACCCTGCATCAATTGACGAATCTCGGGCGGCTGGGCCTTCCAGAAGTCCGCGAGTGCTTCAGGTGTGTTCAACCATTTGAACAGCAGGTCGCTGGCCATATTGTTGCGCTGTTCGAGGGTCGCCTTGTCCGGCCCGAAATAGCGGGAGCGCTCGCCATTGACCGTGACGATCTCGCTCGCCAGCAGGCACAGATTGTCCTGGGCATAGGCGTAACCGATGCCATAACCCAGCCCGCGTTCGTCAGCGGCCACGATATGTGGCACGCCAAATGTCGTGCGACGCACCTGCGCCGAAGCGTTCTGATGCTCGGGAGCAACCAGTGCCTGGGCGGGTAAAACCAGCCCGAACGACAGACCCGCGACAATAAAACCGGACAACGGTCTGGAAATGATCATGCTGACTCCACCTCGAAAGGAAAACGGAACACGGCTGGAATGAGCCGCTCCCCTTAAACGATTCGGCAGAACAAAATTTAGTGAACAAAGCCAATTAATTGACAGCGCTAAATTCCGCCGCACTCCCCTCGTCTTAATGACAGCCCCAGTAGCCGTCGCCCGTCGACCGGCCGATTTTTTCCAGGCAGGAACCCTGCATGAAACGCTCTCGACTCCCTCGACGCACTGTCCTCGCGGCACTGTGCCTGTTTCCGGTCATCGCGGTGTGCGCGTGGCAGATCCTGCCGGGCGACCACAACAGGACGCCCACCGTCACCGTCACGCGCAGCAGCATTGAAAACAGCGTGACGGCGCTGGGCACGCTGCAACCGCGCAGTTATGTCGACGTGGGCTCGCAGGCAACCGGGCAGATCATGAAGATCCATGTGCAGGTGGGTGATCAGGTCAAGGAAGGTCAACTGTTGGTCGAGATCGATCCGTCCACGCAAAAAGCCAGGCTCGATGCAGCGCGCTACGCCATCGACAACCTCAAGGCCCAGCTTCAGGAGCAACGCGCGCTGCACGAACTGGCGCAGCAGAAGCAGCAACGTCAACAACGTCTGGCGGCCGGAGGTGCGACACGGGCCGAAGACGTGCAGGCGGCCGAGTCCGAGTTTCGCGCTACTCAGGCCAGGGTCGACATGTTCAAGGCGCAGATCCTTGAAGCCCAGGCGGCGTTGCGCAGTGACGAGGCCGCGCTGGGCTACACCCGCATCTACGCGCCCATGAGCGGCACAGTGGTTGCGCTGGATGCTCGCGAAGGCCAGACCCTCAACGCACAGCAACAGACCCCGCTGATCCTGCGCATCGCCCGCCTGTCGCCGATGACGGTGTGGGCCGAAGTGTCCGAAGCCGACATTGGCCATGTGAAACCCGGCATGAGCGCTTACTTCACGACCCTGAGCGGCGGCAGTCGGCGCTGGAAAAGCACCGTAAGGCAGATCCTGCCTGTGCCACCCAAACCTCTGGAGCAGGCCAATCAGGGCGGCGGCAGCCCGAGCAGTTCGCGCAAGAACGGTGGCGGCCGAGTGGTGCTGTACACCGTGCTGCTGGACGTCGACAACGACGATCAGGCACTGATGGCCGAGATGACGGCGCAGATCTTTTTCGTTGCAGACAGCGCGCAGAACACCCTGACCGCGCCACTTTCCGCTTTGAAAAACGGTACGCAAGGCGATCTGCAGACCGCGCAGGTGCTGACCGCCAGCGGCGAAGTGCAGAGCCGTCAGGTGCGCACCGGGATCAGCGACCGGTTGCGGGTGCAGATACTCGACGGTCTTGAGGAAGGCGACCGTTTGCTGGTGCCCTCCTCGCCTGGCAGCGGAGGCTGAATGCAGACGCCGCTGATTGACCTGCGGGCCATTCGAAAATCCTACGGCGGAGGCGACAGCCCGCAGGTCAACGTCCTGCAGGGCATCGACCTGTCGATTCACGCCGGAGAGTTCGTCGCGATTGTCGGCGCGTCCGGCTCCGGCAAATCGACGCTGATGAATATTCTGGGCTGCCTGGATCGCCCTACCTCGGGTGAATACCTGTTTGCAGGCGAAAACGTCGCGGAGCTGGGCAGCGACGAGCTGGCCTGGCTGCGCCGCGAAGCGTTCGGCTTCGTGTTTCAGGGCTATCACCTGATCCCGTCCGGCTCGGCACAGGAAAACGTCGAGATGCCGGCGATCTACGCTGGCACACCCGCTGCGCAACGCCATGCCCGTGCCGCTGCCCTGCTGGACCGGCTGGGGCTTGGTTCGCGCACCGGCAATCGCCCGCATCAACTGTCCGGCGGCCAGCAGCAGCGAGTGTCCATTGCCCGCGCCTTGATGAACGGTGGCCATATCATCCTGGCCGATGAGCCGACCGGCGCACTGGACAGCCACAGCGGCGCGGAAGTCATGACGTTACTGGACGAGCTGGCCAGTCAGGGCCACGTCGTCATTCTGATTACCCACGACCGCGAAGTCGCTGCCCGCGCCAGGCGTGTCATCGAAATCAGCGACGGGCGAATCATCAGCGATACGCTCAGCGAGACCGCTGGGGATGCTCAGCCAACAGGCGCACTGCAAGCGGTGGATCTGCGGACGCGACTGGCCCAGGGCAGCAACGCCCGCAGCGCGTGGAAAGGCGAGTTGCTCGACGCCGTTCAGGCAGCGTGGCGAGTGATGTGGATCAACCGATTCCGCACTGCACTGACGTTGCTGGGCATTGTCATCGGCGTGGCCTCGGTCGTGGTCATGCTTGCGGTCGGCGAAGGCAGCAAGCGTCAGGTCATGGCGCAGATGTCGTCGTTCGGTTCCAACATCATTTACCTTAATGGCAAGGCCCCCAGCCCGCGTGCGCCGAAAGGCATCATCACGCTGGAAGAGGTCGCCGCGCTGGGCGATCTGCCCGAGGTCCGCATGATCATGCCGGTCAACGGCGGGCAGGCAGGTGTGCGCTTCGGCAATGTCGATCATTCCAGCTACGTGGGCGGCAATGACACGCACTTCCCGGCCATTTTCAACTGGCCGGTGGTAGAAGGCAGTTACTTCACCGAAGCCGATGAACAGAGTGCCGCGGCAGTGGCCGTGATCGGACACAAGGTCCGGCAGAAACTGTTCGGCGAGCCCATCGACCCCATCGGCCAGTACATCCTGATCGAGAACGTACCGTTTCAGGTGGTCGGCGTGCTTCAGGAAAAGGGCGCCAGTTCGGGCGATCTGGACAGCGACAATCGCATCGCGATTCCCTATTCGGCGGCCAGCATTCGCCTGTTCGGCTCGCAGGATCCCGAGTACATCACCATCGCCACCCGCGACGCCGACAACGTCAAACAGGCCGAAGCGGCGATCCGCAATTTGCTGAACCAGTTGCACAACGGCAAGCAGGATTACGAGCTGACCAACAACGCGGCGATGATCCAGGCCGAGGCCCGTACCCAGAACACGCTGTCGTTGATGCTCGGCTCGATTGCGGCGATCTCGCTGCTGGTCGGCGGCATTGGCGTGATGAACATCATGCTGATGACCGTGCGCGAGCGGACCCGGGAAATCGGCATCCGCATGGCCACCGGTGCGCGTCAGAGCGACATTCTCCGTCAGTTTCTTACCGAAGCGGTGATGCTCTCGGTGGTCGGCGGTCTGGCCGGTATCGTCCTCGCGCTGGGCATGGGCACAGTGCTGTTGCTGAGCAACGTGGCCGTGGCCTTTTCCCTGTCGGCCGTGGCCGGGGCCTTTGGCTGTGCGCTGATCACCGGGGTGATCTTCGGCTTCATGCCCGCCCGCAAAGCCGCGCGCCTCGACCCGGTGGCGGCCCTTACCAGTCAATGAAGGGTCAATCCATGAAACCACGCCTCACGCTGTTGACCACGTGCCTGTTGCTGGCCGCCTGCGGCACGTCCGCGCCCGTACCGGACATCGGCGTCCTGCCGCCGCCAACCTGGGCGTTTGCCCAGAGCGCGGCGACTCAGCGCAACGACGCCAGCTGGTGGCAACGCTTCGACAGCCCGGAACTGAATCGCCTGATCGAGCAGGCCAGCCGTGACAGTCATGAAGTCGGCGCGGCCATGGCGCGGGTGCGTCAGGCCCAGGCGACGGCGATCATCGGTGGCGCGCCGTTGTTGCCGGAACTGAGTTATGACCTGCGCGGCGAGCGCAACACATTCATGCGCAGCAGCGACCGTAAGGCCAATCCGTCGGACGACAACAACACCGACATGTTCACCGCCGCCCTGACCGCCAGCTATGAAGTGGACTTCTGGGGCGGCGTGGCGGCCGGTCGCGACAGCGCCGTGCAGCGTTTGCGTGCCAGCCAGTTCGATCAGGCGACCGTGGAGCTGACACTGCTCAGCAATGTAGCCGACCGCTACGCACAAACCCTGTCAGCCCGCGAGCAGGGCCGTATCGCCGCGCTCAACCTGGCCAACGCGCAGGATGTGTTGCGACTGGTGCAGACACGTTACGACTCGGGGTCGGCAACGGCACTGGAACTGGCACAGCAGAAAAATCTGGTCGCCACCCAGCAGCGCGAATTGCCACGGATTCAGCAACTGGCCAACGAGCAGTTGATCACCCTCGCCGCCCTGCTGGGCCAGCCGGTGCAGAACCTCAAACTCGGTGGTCAGGCGTTTGACACCCTGAGCTGGCCAGACATCGGCAGCGGCGTGCCCAGCGATCTTCTCACCCGCCGCCCGGACCTGGCCAAAGCCGAAGCCGAGCTGGCAGCCGCGCACGCCGACGTCACGGTCGCCCGCGCCGCGATGCTGCCCAAGATGACCTTGAGTGCCCGCGTCGGCACCGAATCGGTCCGCGCCGAAGACTGGCTGCGCGCACCGTTCAGCAGCCTGGCGGCAGGTCTGGTCGGGCCGATCTTCAACAATGGCCGCCTCGGAGCCGAGCGCGACCGGACCACGGCGCGGCAGGAAGAACTGCTGGAAACCTATCGCGGCGCGATCATCAACGGCTTCGCCGACGTGGAAAAGGCACTCAACAGCATCGACGGCCTTGATCGACAGCGTGGCTGGCATGAAGAAGAACTGAAACAGGCGCAGACCGCGTTTCGCATCGCCCAGAGTCGTTATCAGGAAGGCGCCGAAGACCTGCTGACCGTGCTGGAAACCCAACGCACCCTGTATCAGGCGCAGGACGTCAGCGTGCAGTTAAGGTTATCGAGAATGCAGGCGAGTATCGCGCTGTACAAAGCGCTGGGCGGTGGCTGGCAGGTGCACTGAGTTGCATGGCGGACGCGGAGCGTCCTGAGAGGCGTTCCCACGCTGGAGCGATGGGAACGATCCGGGGCGAAACACTGATCGTGCCTCACGCCTCACGCTCATCGTAATACACAAGTCCGCCCAACACTGATCGTGCCCATCGCTCCGCGCGGGAGGCGGCTTGCCGGCGATGGCGTCTACTCAGTCGCTGATAGAGCGCGTCAGAAACCGCATCGCCGGCAAGCCGCCTCTTATCAAATAACCTGTAAGCCACTGAAGGAATTGGATTTTGTGGGAGCGGACCGGGCGGCGTTCCGTTTGTCCGCGAATGCTGTAGTTCAGCCGATGAATATTCGTCGGATGTACAGGCCTTTTCGCGGACAAGTCCGCTCCCACCAAGTTTGCTGCGCGACAGCGCTACGTCGAAGACGTGGTGGTGCCTCCCACAGTCCGGTGAGCTGCAAGACTGCGTATATCGATCTAAAACCACTTCTCCGGCAGCAGATTGCGCGCATACCACGGGCGACGCGGTACGCGGCGGATCAGGTCGCCGAGTTTTTCGTCGGCGGCAAAGGTAATGCGCAGCGCGAGCTTCATGACTTCCGGGTCCATCTCCATGGAGGTCCCGGCCTGCAGGCCCGGCGTGGTGCTGCAACCGTGGGTCACCGGCCCCAGCCACGGGTCGCTGACTTCCACCCAGCGACCCGGCGCGAACCAAGGCACGCCGTTGACCTCGAGGCGCTTCACTTCACCCGGATGAAAACGCTCGTGCGCCCGGAACCAGTCATCGATACGGTCGTCGATCCAGCCATGGAACATCCAGAAAACCGGGTTCACGTGGGACGAAAACGGGTCGGCCAGAAAGTCGTTTTCCGGCCCGAACCAGCGCTCGGAAAAGTCATCCGAACGCCTTGCCATCGGTACCGGCTGGCCGTTGGCCGGGTCGCGGGCCACCGAGGCCCAGCGCATGTGCAGCCAGTCATGCAGCTCCAGCTCGACCTGCGAACCGAACTGCCCCAGCGTCAGCTTCGACAGAAAGCGCGGGTCACGGTACTGGGATTCCCAGACCTGAAAATGGGTGTGATAGGTCTCGGGGCTTTTGATGTCGCTGACCAGTTGAGTGTATTCCTCGTCGCCCTGCGCCAGCCAGTTCGGCGGCAGTGAACAGCCGTCGTGATTGTCGAAGTAACGTGCGAAACCCGGCCGGTCGCGCTCAAGTTCTGGCTGCGGCATTGGAAAACGCGGCCACGATGGCAGGTCCTGAATCTGCCGCGCCTGAATCAGCATGTGCCGGTGCATGAAGAAGAAGTCCACGCCCGAGCCGTTCCGGTCCTTGCGCGGTCCGCGAGCATCGCGCTCCTTGTCCCGCGGCCCTGGCTGCCAGCCGATACCGCGCAGGGCTTCCTGCTTGTCGGTGGGCAGTTTGTGCCATTTGTCCCGGGACGCATGCCAGAGCTGGTGGAACAGGCGATGTTCCTTTGAAATCAGCCAGGCGTGAAACTCAGGCGTCAGACTGACCCGCTCCCGCGCTTCCGGGAACAATTGCTTGACCGCGATCACCCGGTTTTCCAGCTCCGGCAAGGCCAGCGGTCGGTCAAGGCGTTCGATACGACCACTCAGCGTGCCGCTGCCCGCATTGCCGAATCCGCCCCATACCTCATCGAGGATCAGGCTGAACTCGTAATCCGGGGTATCGCTGTGCGGGTCGTTGCCTGCGTGACCGTCCATGACCCGCAGATACAATTTGGCGGCGTTGGCCGGCTGCAGGTCGCCGATCACCCGAAAGCGCGGCATCGCCTCGCCACGCAGGTTGTCAGCAGTATCGATGTAACCGCGCATTCCACGACCGCGCGGGGCGATGTCGAGGAACAGCTCCAGGCCTTGCAACGGCGCATCACGCAGCCCTGCATCGCGACCCTCGAAGCGCAACGTCCACACGCCGCGCAGCTTGTTGGCCAAACGCTGGGTGGCGACGTCGGCCGGGCCTGCGGTGGCTTCGCCGGGTGTGATGGGTTCCTCGACGCGCGTGAGTTCCCGATGTGCATACCAGGCAGCCGGTACTGCCGCGCCGGTCAGCGCCAGCCCTGCCATGAACCCTCGTCGAGAAATCGTCATCACCCTACCTGTTACAGCCCCCGAGACACCGGGTATCCAGCTAGAACGTAAAGCCTGAGGATAAATTTACTTCTCAGCTTGCCTGCGCAGGAAGCGCACTGATCGAGCCCGAGCGCTCGGCTCACCGAATCCGCAGGCTGCACCATTTGTGACGCGGAGCGTCACGGGAGGCATGCCCACGCGGAGCATGGGTACGATCGGTTGCGGCCTGACAAGACCACCGCTAAATTTTCCCGCCATCCGCTCGTTCTCCCCAGATAGCAACGGCCCCGATGCCCGCATGCGAGGCAGGCCTGCACCGATCATCTGAACGAGACGGCAATGACAAGACCGCGTTGGAAAAAGGCTCTCTTCATCGGCCTGCCCCTGGCTCTGGCCATCAGTGCAGGCGCGGGTTATCTGGCCTGGAATTACTGGTCGCCAGCGGGTTACCCGGTGAAGGTCATGAAACAGGCCGAAGACCTGCAGGAACGGATCATTTCCTTCGACAGCCACATCACCGTGCCGATGAAGTTCGGCAGCGAGCGCAACGAAGCCGACAAGGATGGCTCAGGCCAGTTCGATCTGGTGAAAACCGCACGCGGGCGGCTGTCCGGCGCCGCACTGACGGTGTTCGGCTGGCCGGAAATCTGGAACGGCCCCAACGCACCGCATCGCCCGACGCCCGGCTTCGTCGATGAGGCGCGTCAGCAACAGGAAGTACGCTACAAGATCATCACCGGCATGGTGCGCGACTTCCCCAATCAGGTCGGCATCGCCTATACCCCGGACGACATGCGCCGCCTGCAGGGCGAAGGCAAGTTTGCGATCTTCATCAGCATGCTCAACGCCTACCCGCTGGGCAACGACCTCGATGCGCTGGACCGCTGGACCGCACGGGGCATGCGCATGTTCGGCTTCAGTTACGTGGGCAACAACAGCTGGGCGGACTCGTCGCGCCCGCTGCCCTTCCTCAACGATACGCCGGATGCACTGGGCGGTCTGTCCGACATCGGCAAACAGGCCGTACAGCGCCTGAACGATCTGGGCGTGATCATTGATGTATCGCAGATGTCGAGCAAGGCGCTGGAACAGATCAGCCAATTGAGCCGCACGCCAATGGTCGCCTCGCACTCGGCACCGCGTGCGCTGGTGGACATCCCGCGCAACCTCAGCGATGAGGAAATGCAGCTGATCAAGCAGAGCGGCGGCGTGGTGCAGGTGGTGGCCTTCCCCGCCTACCTCAAGCCCTTGAGTCAGAAAACCCAGGACAAGCTCAATACGCTGCGCAAGGAATTCGACCTGCCGCCGCTGCCGAATCTGGCCATGGCGCTGATGCCCGGCGACGCGATCATTACGGTCTGGCCGGAACAACGCTTCGGTGCCTACGCGAGCAAGTTGTACGCCATTCTCGAGGAAGAACCCAAGGCCACGGTCAAGGATTTCGTCAACGCCATCGACTACACCGTGCGCAAGATCGGCATCGATCACGTCGGCATCAGTTCCGACTTCAACGACGGCGGCGGCGTGAACGGCTTCAACGATGTCAGCGAGATCCGCAACGTGACCGCCGAGCTGATCGAGCGCGGCTATGCCGAAGCGGACATTGCCAAACTGTGGGGCGGCAACTTCCTGCGCGTCTGGGAACAGGTGCAAGCCTCGGCAAAACCGGTGGCCCAGCCATGACTGATCGCAGAACATTCCTCAAACAGGCCGGGCTGCTGGCCGCCGCCCTTCCGCTCGGCTCGGGCCTGATCGCGCCTGCTGTGGCCGCCACAAAAGAGCCTGTATCAGCAGACAAGTGGATCGGCTTGAAACAGCTGTTCAATCAGGACCCGGACTACATCCACTTCTCCAACTTCCTGGTGACCTCGCACCCGAAGCCGGTGCGGGATGCCATCGAGCAGCACCGCGCCCACATCGACCGCAACCCCGGTCTGGCAATGGACTGGGATCTGCAGGAAACCGAACTGCGTGAACATGACGTTCGGGTCTGGGCGGGCAAGTACCTGAACGCCAAACCCGGCCAGATCGCCCTGACCGGCAGCACCACCGAAGGACTGGCGATCATCTACGGCGGCCTGCATGTGCGCCCGGATCAGGAAATTCTCACCACTGAGCACGAGCACTCCTGCGCACGCAGCATCCTCAATTTCCGCCAGCAGCGCGACGGCACTCAGGTGCGCAGGATCCGGCTGTTCAAGGACCCGGCGCAGGTCTCAGCCGACGAAATCATCGGCTCGATTGCCCGCAGCATTCAGCCCAATACACGTGTACTGGGCATGACCTGGGTGCAATCGGGCAGCGGCGTGAAGCTGCCGCTCGGGGCCATCGGTGAGCTGGTCGAAGAGCACAACCGCAACCGCGACGCCAAGGACCGCATCCTCTATGTGGTCGACGGCGTGCACGGCTTTGGCGTGGAGAATCTGGATTTCCCGGACATGAAGTGCGACTACTTCGTGGCGGGCACCCACAAGTGGATGTTCGGCCCGCGCGGCACCGGGATTGTCTGCGCCCGTTCGGAACAGATGACCGACCTCACGCCGACGATCCCGACCTTTTCCGAAGCGACCAATTTCGCCACCACCATGACGCCGGGCGGCTACCACTCGTTCGAACATCGCTGGGCCTTGAACAAGGCCTTCGAGTTGCACCTGCAACTGGGCAAGGCCGACGTGCAGGCGCGCATCCATCAGCTCAACAGCTACATCAAGGAACGCCTGCAGGCGCAGCGCACTATCGAGCTGGTCACCCCGATGGATCCAGCCCTGTCGGCAGGCTTCAGTTTTTTCAGAATCAAGGATCAGGCCAGCGACGACGTTGCTGCATGGCTGATGAAAAACCGCATGGTGGTCGATGCGGTGAGCCGCGATGTCGGCCCGGTGGTGCGTACCGCGCCGGGCCTGTTGAACAGCGAAGCCGAGGTCGACCGTTTCATGGCGCTGCTCAGCCAGCGTACCTGACGCCTGCATAACTGCTCCGCATCACCTGCTTTCCGTTTTTTGCCATTGAGGCCCGTCATGAAAAAGATGCTGTTCACCCTGTCCCTGAGCTCGCTGCTCGGCCTGTCCTTGAGCGGCACCGCGCAGGCGGCCACACCCGAGGCCGGCAAAGTCTTCAAGGACTGCAAGGATTGCCCCGAGATGGTCGTGCTGCCTGCGGGCACCTTCGCCATGGGCGCGCCGGAAGAGGAACTGGGTCGCCAGCCGGACGAAGGCCCGATGCACGATGTGACCTTTGCAAAGCCCTTCGCCATCAGCCGATTTCAGGTACTGAGCGGCGAATGGGACGCCTACATCAAAAGCTCCGGTTACAAAATGCCGGACGGTGACACCCGTCCAGGACGTGAGTGCAAGGCAGGCAAGCCGCGCTATCCGCTGGGTCCGCGTCAGCCTGCGGTGTGCATGGACTGGAACGAAGCCAAGGCCTACGTCGCCTGGCTGTCGAAGAAGACCGGCAAGTCGTATCGCATGGTCAGCGAATCGGCCCGTGAATACGCCGCTCGTGGCGGCAGCAAGGGTTCGTTCCCGTTCCCGATGGATGAAGGCAAGCCCTACGGCATCGCCAGACACGCCAACACCTACGGCCCGGAAGACGGCTTCAGCTACACCGCTCCGGCGGGCAGCTATAGCCCGAACGACTTCGGCATCTACGACGCCCACGGCAACGTGTACGAGTGGACTGCCGACTGCGAGACCAGCAATTACAACGGCGCACCCACCGACGGCAGCGCCTGGCTGGCGGGCGATTGCACCTGGAAGATGATCCGCGGCAACGACTGGACCGAAGCGCCGATCTTCTCGCGCTCCGGCAACCGCAACAGCCGTCAGCCGGATGTGCGTGGCGACTGGCTGGGCTTCCGGGTCATGCGCGACCTCTGACCGACTCATCGAGCCTGCGGCCTTTGCCAGGGGCCGCAATCACGGACACTTACGAGAACCCTCATGACCCTCAAAACCCAAAGCCTCGCCGGGGAAACCCTGAGGATCCTCAAACCCTTCTGGTGGCTGGTGGCGCTGTCGACGGTGCTGGGGATCGTCAGTGGCCTGAGCGTGACGGCGCTGCTGGCCACGATCAACAACGCGATGAACCTGCCGGGCGGGCCGAACACCCACACCGCGCTGCTGTTCGCCGGGCTGTGCGTGCTGACGCTGGCGTGCTCGACACTGTCCAACCTGTCGACCAACTACGTGGGCCAGCGCGTGGTCGCCAACCTGCGCCGCGAACTGGCGGCCAAGGTGCTGGTGGCGCCTATCGAGCAACTGGAACGCTACCGCTCGCATCGACTGATTCCGGTGTTGCTCAACGACGTCAACACCCTCAGCACCTTTGCCCTGTCGGTGGCGCCGATGGTGATCGCCTTCACCGTGACCCTCGGTTGCCTGACCTATCTGGCGCTGTTGTCCTGGCAGATTCTGGCGCTGACAGTACTGACCGTGGTGCTGGGCACCGGTGCGCAGTTCCTGGCCCACCGATTCGGCATGCGCAGCATTCTGGCAGCACGCAACGGCGAGGACGAACTGCAGAAGCACTATCAGGCGCTGTCGGCGGGTGCCAAGGAGCTGCGCATCCAGCGCAAGCGTCGTCAGCACATGCTCGATGAGAAGATTCAGGGTGCCACCGAGCAGATCTGCCGCTCGAACATCCGTGCGGCGAACATCTTTGTCAGCGCAGAGACCTTCGGCTCGATGCTGTTCTTTGCGGTGATCGGCATGGCCATCGCCTTTCAGGCCCTGTGGCCGACGACCGAGAAGACCGTGCTGGGCGGTTTCGTGCTGGTGATGCTGTACATGAAAGGCCCGCTGGAACGCCTGATCAACTCCCTGCCCGCCATCAGCCGCGCGCAGATCGCCATGCGCCGCATCGCCGAGCTGTCGTGGAAGTTTTCAAGCCCCGAGCCGCACCTGCTGGTCAGTGACCGGCCCAACTCGCTGGCCAGTCTCAAGACGCTGGAACTGCATCAACTGCGTTACGACTACCCACCTGTCGAAGGCAGCGACGCGTTCCACCTCGGCCCGGTCAACCTGAGTATCAAGCAGGGCGATATCGTGTTCATCGTCGGCGAGAACGGCTGCGGCAAGACCACGCTGATCAAGTTGCTGCTGGGCCTGTACACGCCGCAGCAGGGCGAAATCCGCCTCAACGGCCAGACGGTGACGCCGGAAAACCTGGATGATTATCGGCAGCTGTTCACCACCATTTTCGCCGACTACTACCTGTTCGATGAGCCGCTGCAGGGTCAGGCCAGTCTCCTCGAAGACGCGGGCAAGTACCTGGAGCGGCTGGACATCGCCCACAAGGTCAGCATCCGCGACGGCGCATTTACCACCACCGACCTGTCCACCGGCCAGCGCAAGCGTCTGGCGCTGATCAATGCCTGGCTGGACGAGCGTCAGGTGCTGGTCTTCGACGAGTGGGCCGCCGATCAGGACCCGGCCTTCCGGCGTGTGTTCTACACAGAGCTGCTGCCTGAGCTCAAACAACAGGGCAAGACCATCATCGTGATTTCCCACGACGACCGGTATTTTTACATCGCCGACCAACTGGTGCGCATGCAGGCCGGCAAAATCGACGTCGAACAGGTACAGAACGCTTCCGTTTCCGCCTGATTTCAAGCGCTCCCCAAGCCCCGCCCGGCCTGTCCGCGAGCGGGGCTTTTTCGTTCTGCAGGCCACCTGCACATGAGCGTTAATAGCCATCCGCCACCTATTTTTCGCGCAATGTGAAAAATTCATTAAATAACAGTGATTCGCTTTCGTTCTCATTTACAGCAACGGTGCGCATGACTGCTTTCCCGCCCCGATTGCCCATAAAAAAGTTGCTCACGACGGCGCGAATGGCTGGCTGGACCAGACCGCGCAGATCTGATCGACGCTATCTGCCCTCTGCCGATACTCACTAAAAGAGCCACGTCATGCACAACCCGTCACGACTCACCCCGCTCAGCAAAGCCTTGCTGCTCCGCCCGATGTTCACTTCCCGACCATCCATGGCAGCCATGGGTTTCGCGCTTTGCATGCCGCTGGCTGCGCAGGTCCAGGCGGAGGAAGCCACTGCAGAAGGCCCCAGCACCGCAGGCACGGTGACCCTGGCCCCGACTGCCATCGACTCCAAATCGCTGGGCACCACCACCGACGGGACCGGTTCCTACACCACCGGCGCCGTGAGCATTGGCAAGGGCGCGCCGCAGTCATTGCGCGAAACGCCGCAATCGGTCAGCGTCGTAACCCGTCAGGTGATGGACGACAACAACCTGAACAGCCTCAGCGATGTTCTGGAAGACACGCCCGGCATGAGCTTCCAGTACCGCAATTTCGGCGGTCACGTGTACACCTCACGCGGTTTCTCGCTGCTGGCGGAGAGCTTTCTGGTCGATGGCATCGGCGGTCAGGGCTATCAGATCACTGGCTGGATGCAGCCGGATATGGCCATCTACGACCGTGTCGAAGTATTGCGCGGTGCGTCCGGTCTGCTGGTCGGTGCAGGGCAGCCAGGCGGCGCGGTGAACCTGGTGCGCAAGCGCCCGACCGCCGAGAACAAGTTTTCGATCACCACCCGCGCCGGATCCTGGGATCAATACCGGGTCGATCTGGACGGTAGCGGCAAGCTCAACGATTCGGGCACCCTGCGTGGCCGCATGGTCGCCGCCTATGACGACAGCGGCTCGTACCTGGATGGCCGTGACAGCCGCACGCCGCTGCTGTACGGCATCGTCGAAGCCGACGTGACCGACGACACCACGCTGACCATGAGCCTGCGTCGTCAGGAACAGGTCATCAACGGCTATTCCATCTATGGCCTGCCGCGCTACAGCAACGGCCAGTCGCTGGGCCTGTCGCGCTCGACCAACCTGGCGCAGGACTGGAACCGCCTCGAAAGCGACATGACCGAGGTCTTCACCGAAATCGAACACCGCTTCAACGATGACTGGAGAAGCCGGACCTCGTTGACCTACTCCCAGGGTGGGTTTGATCAGGCGATTGCGTATGCACGCGGCGCGGTGAACCCGACCACACTGGCAGGCTCGACCTTCCAGAACACGCTGTTCCGTAAGGACGAAGTCAACAGCACAGGCCTGAACAGCCAGCTGGAGGGCAACTTCAACGCGTTCGGCCTGAACCATCAGTTGACCCTGGGTGCCGACTGGTCCAGGCAGAAATCCAACACCAAACAGGCGCAGGTCAGAACGGCTTCGCCCATCAACATCTTCAACGTCAACCAGAACGCTTTCGCCAAGCCAGTGCGTCCGGCCTGGGGCAACGACATCGACATGACCGAAGAGCGTGCGGGCCTTTACGCCAACGCGCGCATTCACTTGAGCGAACCATTGAGCGTAGTGCTCGGCAGCCGCTTGAGCTGGTATGACTATAAGTACGATGTAAAAACCGGCGCAGCCAACAGCTATGAATCCAAGCAGACGCAGGAATTCACCCCGTTCGCCGGTCTGATCTACGACATCAACGACAATTGGTCGTGGTACGCCAGTTACGCCGATATCTTCACGCCGCAAGCCGATTTCGTCGACGTGGCTGGCTCGCCACTGGATCCGGCCATCGGTTCCAACTACGAGACCGGCTTCAAGGGCGAGTTGTTCGACAAGCGCTTGAACCTGTCGATGGCGCTGTTCTACATCAAGCAGAAGGACGTTGCCGCGGTTGACCTGTCTGCCGACGCCGCTTCCGTGTTCTGCCCGACCAGCTCGGACGGTTCGTGCTATGTGCAGGACGGCATCAAGCGCAGCAAGGGCGTGGAACTCGAAGCCAGCGGCGAAGTGCTGCCGGGCCTGCAGGTGTTCGGCGGTTATACCTACAACATGCTGCGTAACAATGGCGACGCGGAAGTTGCCTACGAAACGCCGAAACACATGCTGCGCCTCAACACCAGCTACAACCTGCCGGGCGCCTGGAATCGTCTGACCCTGGGTGCCGGTGTGTCGGCGGATTCGGGTTACGAAGTGCCTTCCAACGACCAGTTGGGTGTTTCAGGTCGCGCGATCTGGGATGCGCGTGCCTCCTGGAAGCTGGACGAAAACTGGCGTGTTTCGCTCAATGCCGAGAACCTGTTCGACCGCAAGTACTACACCACTGCAGTGGCCACCGACCGTTCCAACGTGTACGGCGAGCCGCGCAGTTACGTCCTGACCTTGCGCGGAGATTTCTGATCCACCGTCAGATTCACGGATAACGGCAACAGCCACAAGGCCAAGGGGAAACCCTTGGCTTTTTGTGCTTTCGCGGTGCCGACATCGAAGGTGTCTGCCCGATGCTGGAAACAGCCTGAAGAACACGGTCTTGTGGGAGGCGTCACCACGTCTTAGACGTAGCGCTGTCGCGCAGCAAACTCAGTGGGAGCGGACTTGTCCGCGAAAGGGCCAGTACATCCGACGAATATTCATCGCCTGAAATACAGTATTCGCGGACAAACGGAACGCCGCCCGGTCCGCTCCCACAAAATCCAGTTTCTTCAGTGGTTTACAGGTTGTTTGATAAGAGGCGGCTTGCCGGCGATGAACGATAACGCGGTCCGCCTGCGACACCGCGCTGGCTGCATCGCCGGCAAGCCGCCTCCCACAGACTGGTAAGTCAAAAACAATGAGCCTGCTGACGAAGACTGACACCCGGCCGACGACAAATACACTATCCTGCACGCGCGTACCAAAAGAGCCCTCCTGCTATGCCACCACCCTTCAGACGCTGCCACTCGGGACGCGTAAAACCCTTCGACAAACGCCCGAAATCCGGGTTGATGTTGAGGGTGCTGGGTCTGGTGTTCTCGCTGTTGCTCCAGGGCCAGGCGATGGCCGAGGAGCTGGACTTCGACATTTCCGCCCAGCCCTTGAGCAGCGCCTTGAAAGAACTGGCGCGCCAGGGCGATCTGCAAGTGCTGTACAACCCGGATGACATACGCGGCAAGACCAGCGGCGTGGTGCGCGGCAAGCTCACGCCCGAGCAGGCGGTCACGGATCTGCTGCGCAAGGCTGGAGTGGCGCATACCTTCGAAGCCAACACCCTGACGCTCAGCCGCACGCCGCTTCTGCCGCCTGTGACGCTCAAACCGGTGGCGATTCAGGCACAGCAGTTTGGCGTCACCACCGAGGGTAGCGGCTCGTACACCACCGCCGCCGTGAGCCTCAACAAGACACCTCAGTCACTGCGTGACACACCGCAATCCGTGACGGTGATGACCCGCCAGTTGATGGACGACAAGAACCTGACCGGGCTTGACGAGGTGATGGCGCAAACGCCGGGCATTACCTTCTCGCAACGCAACTTCGGCTCCCACGTCTACAGCTCGCGCGGCTTCGCCATGGAGGACGAAAGCTACACCATCGATGGTGTTTCCGGGCAGGGCTACAGCGTGACCGGCTGGATGACGCCGGACATGGCCATCTACGATCGTGTCGAAGTATTGCGCGGCGCGGCGGGCCTGCTGATCGGCGCAGGTAATCCGGGCGGAGCGGTCAATCTGGTGCGCAAGCGTCCGACGGCCATTCCTCAGCTCTCGGTGACCACCCGCGCAGGCAGTTGGGACAATTATCGCGTCGATCTGGATGGCAGCAGTCGCCTCAATGACTCGGGCAGTGTGCGCGGTCGCTTCGTGGCTTCATATGAAGACCGGGGCTACTTCATCGATGTGCTGCACAAGACCGCCCCGCTGCTCTACGGCATTCTGGAAAGCGATCTGAACGAGGACACCACGCTGACCCTCGGGATCCGCCGTCAGCGTGCGGACACTGACGGCTTCTCGATATTCGGCCTGCCGCGCTACAGCGACGGCCGGGCGCTCGAGGTGTCACGCTCGACCTCGCTGGCTCAATCCTGGAACCGTCACGAGACGCAGACTGATGAAGTCTTCAGCGAACTGGAACACCGTTTAGACGACGACTGGACGGCGAAGCTGTCGGCCACGCATTCCAACGGTTCGTTCGAACAGCAAGTCGCCTACGCCCAGGGTGCAATCGACCCGCAAACGCAGGCGGGCTCTCGGCTGGTCAAAACCCTGTTCCGTTCGGACGATCTGCAGAGCGATGGCCTGGACACCCATCTGGACGGCCGCTTCGAGGGGTTCGGGCTGACTCATCAGTTGACGCTGGGCGCCAACTGGTCGGAGCAGAAACGCGACTCACGCTACACCACCGTGAATACGGTTCGTGCGGTTGATGTGTTCAACGTCGACCACGACGCAGTCACCGAACCCGCGCGCCCGGCCTGGAGCAGTACCGACTTCAGCGACAAGCGCTACGGCGTCTACAGCAATCTGCGGCTGGCCCTGACCGAATCACTGAGTCTGGTCATGGGCGGCCGTGTGAGCTGGTATGACTATCAGACCCAATCGGCCGGATTGACGACCCGCGCCCGACAGGACAACGAAGTCACGCCCTTTCTCGGTGTGATCTACGACCTGTCCCCGAACTGGTCGTGGTACGCCAGCTACACCGACATCTTCCTGCCGCAGAGTGGCTATCGCACGGCGGGCGGCGCCCTGCTCGATCCGGCCATCGGCGCCAGTCACGAAACCGGGATCAAGGGCGAACTGCTCGACAAACGCCTGAACGTTTCCTTTGCCGTGTTCTACGTGAAACAGAAAGACGTGGCGGTCGAGGACGATACCCATGTCGGCGAGTGCCTGATGAACGACGCTTACGGGACCTGCTACCTGAACGGCGAAGTACGACGCAGCAAGGGTTTCGAGATGGAAGTCAGCGGCGAACTGCTGCCGGGGTTGCAGACGCTGGCGGGATATACCTTCAACCTCACCCGCGGCAGTGACGGGCAGTCCATTTCTGCCGAGACTCCGCGGCACATGGCACGCATCAGCAGCAATTACACCCTGCCCGGAGCGTGGAGGCGGCTGTCCGTTGGCGCTGGCGTTTCAGCCCAGAGCGGCTACCGGGAAACCGAATCGACCCAGGTCATCGAAAATCCCGGTCGGGCGATCTGGGATGCCCGCGTGTCGTGGAAGGTCGACGAGCACTGGTCCATCGCACTGAACGGCAACAACCTGCTCGACCGCAAGTATTACAAGGCTACTGGCGATATCGACCGGGGCAACTATTACGGCGATCCACGCAATTACGTCCTGACCGTGCGCGGGGATTTCTGAAGTTGCGCGTTGCCGACTCACGCTGATCGTTTTCTACCGAATCTCCGAGTCAACAGATCCACTGGGACTCAGAGCGTCCCGGGCTGCATGCCCTCGCGGAGCACTCATCGTCGCTGATCGTTCCTACGCTCTGCGTGGGAATGCCGCTCAGGACGCTCCGCGTCCGCTCTTGAATGTGGCGCAAACGCGTGGCCAAGCTCCAGCGTCATCACGTCATGCGCTCGGCTCACTGAATCCGCAATCTGTGCCATTTGTGACGCGGAGCGTCACGCGATGCATGCCCACGCGGAGCGATGGGCACGATCAGTGTATTGAGGATCAATGATCGTTCCGCACGCTCTGCGTGGGAATGCCGCTCAGGACGCTCCGCGTCCGGGGTGACGTACGATCAGCAACAGATCACATCCTCAACCGCGCCAGCAGCCCATCCAGAAACGCATCGGCAATCACCACGTTGTCGTGACGCTGATCAACCACGCTTGAACTCGCCAGCCCGTTCACTGAGCACTGTTCGAGCAATACCCGCTCAGCCTTGGCGATCTGGTCGGGCTGGCGGCTTTGTCCGGCCCACCAGCAATCGACTTTGACGTTCAACCGTTTCAGGGTGAAGGCTTCGCTCAGGCGGGCGTTGGCGTCGAGCAGGCGGTAGCCGGTTTCGATTTCGTCCTGCACGGCAATGTCCTGGAACACGCTGCGCAGGCTGTCGGCACTCATCCCGGCGTCGTGTGCAACCTGATCGACCACCCGATCAATCACCTCGCTTTCGCTTGAAACCGACTGCCGGGCCGTTTCGATCAACTGGACAATGGCCTCTTCCTGCAAGCCCGGAACAAAGGCCTGAAGGCTCTTGATCAGGCTGCGGTAGTAGTTCTCGTCCTGCTTCTGGCGAGTGACGTCCGGCGCTTCCTCGACCCACTCCATGCCGACGGAAACGGGCAGCTGGGTATCCACCAGCCCCACGAACTCAACGATTTCGCCTGCGCTTTCCAGACAATGCGCGACGTCGATAGCCAGTGCGCCGCCCATCGACCAGCCCAGCAGGCTGTAAGGCCCGACCGGCTGGGTGTTGCGAATCTGCTCGACGTAGTAATCGACCATCTCTGCCCATGACGTATCGAACCAGCCCGGCACCACGTAGGCCTTGTTGACCAGCCCGTACACCACGCGGTGGTCAGTCAGTTTTCCGGCCAGCGGATAATAGGAGTATGTACCGCCGCCGCCCGGCGGCAGGCAGAACACCGGCGTGCGGGTCGAGCCACTGGCGTTCATGGCAATGACTGCCGATTTGACCTTCGCCTCGCCAGCGCGCATGAAATCGGCCAGCTCGCCCAAGGTCTGCATCAGCAGGAAATCATGCAGCTTGATCGACACATCGAAGGTCTCGCGAATCCGCCCGGCCAGTGAAACCGCCAGCAGCGAGTGTCCGCCCAAGGCAAAGAAGTTGTCGTTCAATCCAACCTGTTCAACCTGCAGCACCTGTTCCCAAAGCGCAGCCAGACGCCGTTCGAACTCGCTACGCGGCGCCACGTAACCCTGCGCACGGCCTGCTTCAGGCTTGGGCAGAGCGCGGCGGTCCAGCTTGCCGTTGGCGGTCAGCGGCATGGCGTCGAGCAGCACGAAATGCGCAGGCACCATGTAATCCGGCAGGTTGGCCTTGAGCTGTACTTTCAGCGTTTCACGCAAGGCCTCTGCGTCCTGATCCGCATCGTTCGGCACCAGATAGGCCACCAGTTGCTTGCCGGTCGGTCCGTCGATATCGATCACGCTGGCTTCGCGCACGGCCGAGTGTTCAAGCAGCCGCGCTTCGATTTCACCCAGTTCGATGCGCAACCCGCGAATCTTCACCTGATGGTCGATACGCCCGGCGTATTCGATCACGCCTTCATGGCGATAGCGTGCCAGATCGCCCGTGCGGTAAAGACGACCACCACCCTGTTCGTCGAACGGGTCCGGCACAAAGCGTTCGGCCGTCAGTGCGGCGCGGTTGTGATAACCCCGCGCCAGACCGACGCCACCCAGGTAAAGCTCCGCCGCCACGCCGGGTGCGGCCGGCAGCAGGCCGTCGTCGAGGATATGGGTCTTGAGGTTGTCGATGGGACGACCAATCGGCACGCTCAGCACATCGTCCGGCGAACAGGTCCAGTGGGTGACGTCGATGGCTGCTTCAGTCGGACCATAGAGGTTGTACAGGCCGACTTGTGGCAAGCGTTTGAGCACCTGCCCGGCCAGTTCCGCTGGCAAGGCTTCGCCGCTGCACACCACGCGTTTCAAGCTGCGGCAGCTTTCCACCTGCGGATGAGTGAGAAAGGCCTGAAGCATCGACGGCACGAAGTGCAACGTCGTGACCTGATGCTGCTGAATGGTCTGCACCAGCCGCTCTGGATCACGATGATCACCCGGCAACGCCACGGCCAGACGTGCACCGGTCAGCAGCGGCCAGAAGAATTCCCAGACCGACACGTCGAAGCTGAACGGGGTTTTCTGCAGCACGGTATCGCTCGCATCCAGCGCATAGGCCTTTTGCATCCAGTGCAGGCGATTGACCAACGCACGGTGGCTGTTGCCCGCGCCCTTGGGTTTGCCGGTCGATCCCGAGGTGTAAATCATGTACGCCAGATTGAGCGGATCCGTCAGGTTGACCGGGTTGGCGGTGCTATAACCGTCCAGCCAGTCGCCGTTCTGATCCAGGCACAGACTCTGCACCCCGGCAGGCATCGGCAGACGCGCCAGCAGCGGCGTCTGGGTCAGCAAAAGGCCGATTCCGCTGTCCTGCATCATGTAGGCCAGCCGGTCTTCGGGATAATCCGGGTCCAGCGGCACGTAGGCACCGCCTGCCTTGACGATGGCCAGCAGGCCGATCACCAGTTCCAGGCTGCGCTCGACGCAGATGCCCACTCGCACGTCAGGGCCGACGCCCGATTCACGCAAACGGTGAGCCAGCTGGTTGGCGCGGGCGTTGAGTTGCGTGTAACTCAGTTGCTGCTCGGCAAAGATCAGTGCAGGCGCATCCGGCGTTGCCAGCACCTGAGTCTCGATCAGCGTATGAATGCACTGTTCGCTCGGGAAGTCCGCAGCCGTATCGTTCCAGTCGCGCAATACCTGCCGCTGCGCAGGCTGATCCAGCAGCGCCAGCTCACCAATCGCGGCCTGTGGGTCGCGAATCAGCGCCTGCAACAGGTGCTGGAGATGCGCCGACAATTGCACCACGTCGGCTTCGCTCAGGCTCTGTCGGGCGTAACTGAAGCGCATCGACAGGGTCTGGCCCAGATTGACCACCAGCGTCAGCGGGTAATGAGTCTGTTCCTGCGTATGCAGGCCGCCGAAGACCAGCCCCGGCGGCGCGGTCTGTTGCAACGCGTCGGAGACCGGGTAGTTCTCGAACACCAGAATGCTGTCGAACAGCGCATCACCGCCACTGCGCGCCCAACGCTGAATGTCGTAAAGCGGCGTGTGTTCATGTTCGCGCAGGGCCAGATTCTTGGTCTGGACCTGCTGGACCCAGTCGGCCACACGCTGTTCGGGACGCGGGCTGGCGATCACCGGCAAGGTGTTGATGAACAGGCCGAGCTGTTCCTCGACACCCGGCAACTCGGCAGGACGCCCCGCCACCGTTGCACCGAAGGTCACGCTGGATTGCCCGGTGTAGCGTTGCAGCATCAGCAGCCAGGCCGACTGCACCAGCGTATTGAGGGTTACACGCTGTTCGCGGGCGAACTCGCTCAATGCCTGTGTGGCGTGCGCGTCGATCAGTTGCAGGTGATCGCCCTGCCCGGCCTCGCCCGGCTGCGACTTGAAGCTCTGCATCAGGCGGGTCGGCTCATCCAGCTCCGCCAGTTGTCCGGTCCAGAAACGTTCGCTGAGCGCCGCGTCCTGACGTTGCAGCCATTCGATGTAATCGCGATAACGGCTGGTCTGTCTTGCCGGCGTCTGTCCGCCGTAACGCTGCAACACTTCGCCCAACAGGCGCGAGCTGCTCCAGCCGTCCATGAGAATGTGGTGGCTGGTGTAGACCAGCTGATGTTTATCTTCTGCGGTGCGCAATACCGTCAGACGCAGCAACGGCGCCTGAGTCAGATCAAAACCCTGTCGACGGTCCGCATCGGCCCAGTCATCCAGCCATTGCGGCGTCTGGCCTCTGGCATCCACCTCGGCGAACGGCATCGGCACTTCGCGCAACACCACCTGCAATGACTGATCCAGATGGCTGACGAAACCGCTGCGCAGCACTTCATGGGTATTCAGCGTGGCCTGCCAGGCCGCCTTGAAACGCGCGACGTCCAGACCGCTGACTTCGACGCGCATCTGGTTGATGTAGTTGCCCGCCTCCTGCTCGAACAGGGTGTGGAACAGCATGCCCTGCTGCATCGGCGCCAGCGGGTAGATGTCTTCGATGTCTCGGGCCGCCATCGGCAGGCTGTTCAGTTGTGCCTGAGTCAGACGGGCCAGCGGGAAGTCGGACGGCGTGACACCGGCCACGCCTGACGCCGTGCAGTGCGCGATGAGCTGTTGCAACTCCAGTGCGTAGTCGTCGGCCAGACGTTGTACCGTGCCGGTCTCGAACACCGCGCCGCTGAAACTCCAGCTCAGGCGCAGTTCGCCACCGTACACCTGACCGTTGATGCTGAGGGGCGCAGCCAGTGGCGCTTCGGCACTTTGCGAGGCGCCCGCGCTGTCAGCCGATGGGACGAACAACGCGTCCTGCGCATCGAAACTGCCGTCGAACTGGCCCAGATAATTGAAGACGATGCTGCCCTGCGGCAACAGTTGCAGCGCATGACGCGCGGCGTCGTTGCCCAGATAGCGAAGCGCGCCATAACCGATGCCCTTGTCGGGCACCGCGCGCAATTGTTCCTTGATGGCCATGATCGAATCGGAAAACGAGTCCTGCGGTGACAGCCTGACCGGGTACAGATTACTGAACCAGCCAACGGTACGACTGAGGTCCAGCGTTTCGAACAGGTCCTCACGGCCATGACCTTCCAGACGAATAAGCACGTCGGACTGTCCGGTCCAGCGGCTGATCACTCGGGCGAGCGCTGTCAGCAGCAGGTCATTGATCTGGGTGCGATAGGCCGCTGGTGCGTCCTGCAGCAGTTGCCGGGTCAGTTCGTTGCCCAGTTGCGTGACCACAGAGGTCGCGTGTTTCTGCTGCTGCCCGCCCTGTGGGTTGTCGCAGGGCAACGCGTCGCTGGCGCCCTGCAACTGGTTCTGCCACCAGGACCGTTCCTGCTCCAGCGCAGCGCTCTGCGCATGGGCCTGCAGGTGTTCGACCCAACTTTTGAGGGAACTGGTTTTACTCGGAAGCGCCAGGGTTTGTCCTGCGGCAATGGACTGATACACCTGTTGCAAGTCTTCCAGCAGCACACGCCACGACACGCCATCCACCACGAGGTGGTGAATGACCAGCAGCAGGCGTTGCTCGTTCTGCGGCAGATTGACCAGCACGGCGCGCAGCAGCGGTCCGTTTTTCAGATCAAGGCTGCGTTGTGCCTCGTCGGCCAGTTCGGTCAGGCGTTCGCTGTCGTCCAGCTCATGCGTCCACAGCACATCGCGAGTATTCAGCGCGCCAAACGTGGCATGCCATTGCCCGTCCTGCCGAGAGAAGCCCAGACGCAGCGCGTCGTGATGTTCGATCAGCGCTGTCAGCGCGCTTTGCAGCAGCGTTGCGTCCAGAACCGTATTGGGCTTGAGCGTCACCGCCTGATTCCAGTGATGACGCTCGGGAATCTCCAGTTCGAAGAAGCGCGCCTGAATCGGCAGCAAGGGCAGCGAACCGCTGACCTGCTCCACCGTAGCGGCAGGCTTCTTCTGAATGAGTTTCGCCACCGACGCCAATTGGCCGATGGTCTGCTTTTCGAACAACTGCTTCGGGCTGAGCTTGATGCCCTGACGCTTGGCGCGGGCGATGATTTGCAGACTGAGGATCGAGTCGCCGCCCAGTTCGAAGAAGTTGTCGGTGCTGCCCACCTGCTCCAGCTTGAGCACATCGGCCCAGACCGCGGCGAGCTTTTCCTCGATCTCGCCGACCGGTGCGGTGTAGCGTTGTTTGACCACGCCCGGTCTGGGCAAGGCGCGTTTGTCGAGTTTGCCGTTGGCGGTCAGCGGCAGACGCTCGAGCATCAGGATTTGCGCTGGCACGAGGTATTCCGGCAGGCGTGCGGCCAGTTGTTCGCGCAGGGTTTCAGCGCTTACCGACGCCACGCACCAGGCCACCAGTTGCAGACGCGACTCATCGCTGTCCAGCGGCTGGGCCAGCACCACCGCTTCGGCGACGCCTTCCAGGGTTTGCAGCAACTGCCCGACTTCACCGGGCTCGACGCGATAGCCACGGATTTTCACCTGATCGTCAGCGCGACCCAGATACTCCAGCACGCCGTCCACCCGGCGCGCGCGGTCGCCTGCACGGTACAGGCGTTTGCCATCGGCATCCGGGTCCGGCACGAAGCGTTCGGCAGTCATCGCCGCACGGCCCAGATAGCCTTGCGCCAGGCCTTCGCCGCCCAGGTACAGCTCGCCGACGACACGCTCGGCGACCGGGTTCAGGTAGGCGTCCAGCACCCGCGCCTTGCCGTTGGCCAGCGGCTGGCCAACAGGGACACTGCGGCAGGCGGACAACTTTTCAGCCACTTCGTGGGTGAGGATGCCGACCGTGGTTTCGGTCGGGCCGTAGTGGTTGACGATCCGGCAGCCCGGCTTGAGCGAGCGAACCTGCTCGATCAAGGCCCAGGAACTGGCTTCTCCACCCAGAATCAGCATCTGCCTGGGCAACACATCGGCGGGAATTGCGGCCTGTAGCAGACCTTGCAGATGGCTTGGAACGATCTTCAGCACGTCCACCTGATGCTCGGCCATGTAGCGGGCAAATCCG
Source organism: Pseudomonas sp. fls2-241-TYG-175 (assembly GCF_030209155.1). Lineage (NCBI taxonomy): Bacteria > Pseudomonadati > Pseudomonadota > Gammaproteobacteria > Pseudomonadales > Pseudomonadaceae > Pseudomonas > Pseudomonas sp. fls2-241-TYG-175. The sequence continues at coordinate 137,386 of NZ_JARVSO010000016.1, forward strand.
TCGGGATCGAAGGCCTGTTCGTGGGACAGCAGGTGCAGTGTGCGACCGGAGGCCAGCGCGCCGAACAGCAAGGTGTGACCCAGGTCGGCCGCTACGGTAGAGACCATCGCCATGCTCGCCTGTGCATCGAGCGACAGGCGCGTCAGCACGGACTGCACGTAATTGGCCAGCGCGCCGTGGCTGATCACCACGCCCTTGGGCTGGCCGGTGGAGCCTGAGGTGTAAATGATGTAAGCCGGTTGCTCGGCCTCGACCTGGACAACCAGCGCTTCATCGGCGCAATCGGCCCACTGCATCGCATCGAACGCCAGCACCGGGCAGACGCCAAGCAGTGCGGCCTTGTCGTTGTCCGCAGCATGAATCAGCAATGCCGCGCCGCTGTCCCTGACCAATTGCTGCAAGCGCTCGGCGGGCTGCGAGGTGTCCAGCGGCAGGTACACCGCACCGAGTTTCAGCACCGCCAGCAGGCTGACCACCCACTCCACGGAGCGGTCCTGACACAGCGCAATCGTCATGCCTGCGCCGATGCCCTCGGCTTGCAGATAGCGAGCGAAACGGTTGGACTGTTGTTCCAGTTGCGCAAAGCTCAGCGTCTGTTGGCCAACCCGCACGGCCGTTTTGTCACGTCCGTTGTGCAAGCCGTTCTGCCAGAGGCCGAGGAAGTCGGAGCAGGCGAAATCCAGCGACGTTTCGATAATCGGCAGCGAACCTGTGAGCGGCTGATCCGCCAGACGACGATCAACATTCGTCACCAGCGCCTGCAACACCTCGCGCAACGCGTCAGCGATACGCTCGATGGTGCGAGCCTCGAACAGGTCGGTGGCATAGGTGAAGTAACCGCGCAGGCCATCCGGTGTGTCGGTGAAATCGAAGGCCAGATCGAAGCGTGCATCGCTTGCGCCCACCGGAAACTCGCTGACGCTCAGCCCGGTCAGGCTCTGGCGCGAGGCGTCGGCCTGATCGGCAGCGTAGACGTGTTGGTTGATCTTGAACTGGAACAACGGGTTGTGGCCCAGATTGCGCTCTGGGGCCAGGGCGTCCACCAGATGCTCGAACGGCAGTTCCTGATGCGACTGCGCGCCGCTCACCACCTGTTTCACCTGATCCAGCAATGCCGCAAAACTCTGGCGCTCGTCCACCTGCACGCGCAGCACTTGGGTGTTGATGAAGAAACCGATCAGTCCTTCCAGTTCGCTGCGGGTACGTCCGGCATTCGGTGCACCGATGCGAATATCCGCCTGCCCGCTGAAGCGCGACAACACCACCGACAGCGCCGCCAGCACCTGCATGAAGATCGTCTGGCCACGGCTGCGGGCCAGGGTTTTCAACTGTGTCGACAGGTGTTCCGAGAGATCGACACGCACGGTCGCGCCACGATGGCTGGGCTGCAACGGACGCTCATGGTCCAGCGGCAGGGTCAGCACCGGGTGCTCACTGCCCAGTTGCTGCTTCCAGTAATCCAGCTGCCGCTCGCCCTCCCCGGCTTCCAGCCAGGCGCGCTGCCAGATCGCGTAGTCAGCGTATTGAATCGCCAGTTCAGGCAGGGTTGCGGCCTGCCCAAGGACGTGCGCCTGATACAGCTGCACGAATTCACGGATCAGCAATTCGCCCGACCAGCCATCGGACACCACGTGATGCAGGCACACCGTCAGCACGTGTTCGGCGTCGCTCAGTTGGAACAGTTTGACCCGCAGCAACGTACCGCTGAGCAGATCGAACGGCTTATGCAGTTCGGCACGTACCTGCGCCTCAATCTGCTCTGCCTCGACACTGACGCACTCCAGGGCAACGTTGCCCTGCGGCAGAATTTCCTGATGAAACTCGCCGTCTTCGGAGACGAACCGGGTGCGCAGGGTTTCGTGGCGCTGCACCAGTTGGTCGAGCGCGGCGCCGAGCGCCTGCGGGTTCAGCGGGCCATTCAGACGCACTGCCAACGGCACGTTGTAGGCGATGTTGCGCGGCTCCATCTGCCAGAGAAACAGCATGCGTTGCTGTGCGTACGACAATGGAATGCGGGCAATCTCATGGCGGGTCACGGCAATCGGCAGCAGCCTGAAGCTCTGTCCGGTTTCATTCATCTTGCCAAGAATCTGACGACGCTGTTCGACGGGCAAACCGACGAAACGCTGGGCGATACGCGCTGCTGCAGACTGGTCCATGTCAGATACCCGCCATTTCGTTCATCATTTTCTCGATATCGGACAAGCCGTCCTCGGTCAGCGACAGGCCGCTCTGGGCGAACGCCTGGATAAATTCGTTCAGTTGCGGTTTCTCGAAGATCAGCCGCAACGGGATGTCGATGCCCAGTCCCGAGTGGATTCTGGACACCAGTTGCGTGGCCAGCAGCGAATGGCCGCCCAGTTCGAAGAAGTCGTCGGTCAGCCCAACTCGCTCGACCTTCAACACCTCGGCCCAGATCGCCGCCAGTTGTTGCTCCTGTTCGGTGGCCGGTGCCACGTAAAGGCGTGCCGCTTGGCCGGACTGCGGTTTCGGCAAGGCCTTGCGGTCCAGCTTGCCATTGGCCGTGAGCGGCATCCTGGCCAGCCAGACAACGTGATGAGGCACCATGTGGTCCGGCAATGTTTCCTTGAGGAACGCCCTGAGCCTGTCCCGCAGACCTTCAACGTCCGGGTTCTGATCGTTCGTCACCACATACGCGGCGAGCTGCTTGCCGGACGGGCCTTCGATGTCGATGACTACTGCTTCCTGAACGGAAGGGTGTTCGAGAAGGCTGGCTTCGATTTCACCCAGTTCAATGCGCAACCCGCGAATCTTCACCTGATGGTCGATACGCCCGGCGTACTCGATCACGCCTTCCTGGCGATAGCGCGCCAGATCCCCGGTGCGATACAGACGACCACCGCCCTGCTCGTCGAACGGGTCCGGCACGAAGCGTTCGGCCGTCAGCGCGGCGCGGTTGTGATAACCCCGCGCCAGCCCGACGCCGCCCAGGTACAGCTCCGCCGCCACGCCGGGTGCGGCCGGCAGCAGGCCGTCGTCGAGGATATGGGTCTTGAGGTTGTCGATGGGACGACCAATGGGCACGCTCAGCACGTCGTTCAGCGAACAGGTCCAGTGCGTGACGTCGATGGCCGCTTCGGTCGGGCCATAGAGGTTGTACAGGCCGACTTGTGGCAGGCGTTTGAGCACCTGCCCGGCCAGTTCTGCAGGCAGTGCTTCGCCGCTGCACACCACGCGTTTCAGGCTCTGGCAGCTTTCCACCTGCGGATGAGTGAGGAAGGCCTGCAGCATCGACGGCACGAAGTGCAAGGTCGTGATCTGATGCTGCTGAATGCTCTGCACCAGCCGCTCAGGGTCGCGATGATCACCCGGCAACGCCACGGCCAGACGCGCTCCGGTCAGCAGCGGCCAGAAGAATTCCCAGACCGATACGTCGAAGCTGAACGGGGTTTTCTGCAGCACCGTGTCGGTTTCGTCCAGCGCGTAGGCCTTTTGCATCCAGTGCAGGCGGTTGACCAGCGCACGATGGCTGTTGCCCGCGCCCTTGGGTTTGCCGGTCGATCCCGAGGTGTAAATCATGTACGCCAGATTGAGCGGATCCGTCAGGTTGACCGGGTTGGCGGTGCTGTAACCGTCCAGCCAGTCGCCGTTCTGATCCAGGCACAGACTCTGCACTTCGGCAGGCAACGGCAGACGCGCCAGCAGCGGCGTCTGGGTCAGCAAAAGGCCGATACCGCTGTCCTGCATCATGTAGGCCAGCCGGTCTTCGGGATAATCCGGGTCCAGCGGCACGTAGGTACCGCCTGCCTTGACGATGGCCAGCAGGCCGATCACCAGTTCCAGGCTGCGTTCGACGCAGATGCCCACTCGCACGTCCGGGCCGACGCCCGATTCACGCAAACGATGAGCCAGCTGGTTGGCGCGAGCGTTGAGGTGCGCGTAACTCAGTTGCTGCTCGGCAAAGATCAGCGCTGGCGCATCCGGCGTTTTTTGAACCTGAGTCTCGATCAGCGTATGGATGCACTGCTCGCTCGGGAAGGCCGCAGACGTGGCGTTCCAGTCCAGCATCTGCTGGCGTTCGGCGTCGTTCAGTATCGGTAGTTCGGCTATACGCTGGCCGGGATTGGCGCAGATGGCCCGCAACAGGGTTCGCCAATGCCCGGCCATGCGATCGATGGTGCGGCGATCGAACAATGCAGTGGCATAGGTCATGCCCGCGCTGAGCCCACCGTCGTGTTCGGCGGTGTTCAGGGTCAGGTCAAACTGCGCCGGGTAGCTGTCGAGCTCGACGGTTTCAACCTGTAGGCCCGCCACACCGCGCACCTCGGCGCTGGCCTGGTTCTGGTGGTTGAACATGACCTGGAACAACGGGCTGTGACTGAGACTGCGATGGGGTTGCAGGGCTTCGACCAGTTGTTCGAAAGGCAGCTCCTGATGCGCCTGGGCCTGCAGCGCGGTCTGTTTGACCTGTTGCAGCAACTCGTTGAAAGTCGTGTGCAGATCAAATCCGGCACGCAGCACCTGAGTGTTGACGAAAAAGCCGATCAGGCCTTCGGTTTCAGCCCGGGTGCGGTTGGCAATCGGCACGCCGACCCTAATATCGGGCTGACCACTGTGGCGATGCAGCAGGCTCTGAAACGAAGCCAGCAGCACCATGAACAGGCTCACGCCCTGCTGACGGGCCACTTTTTTCAGACCGTCGATCAACGCCTCATCCAGCTCGATGGCGAGTCGCGCCCCGGCATGGCTTTGCAGCGCCGGACGCGGCCGGTCGGCGGGCAGTTCCAGAATCGGTTGTTCGTCACCCAATTGCTGTTTCCAGTACGCCAGCTGTCGCGCCTGCTCGCCCGCCTCCATCCAGTTGCGTTGCCAGAGCGCGTAATCGGCGTATTGCAGGCTCAGCTCGGCCAGTTGCGCGTCGCGGCCCTGACTGAAGCCTTCGTAGAGACGCACCAGTTCGTTGACCATGATCGGCATCGACCAGCCATCGGAGACGATGTGGTGCTGGGTCAGGATCAGTAGGTGCTCATCGCTGCGCAGATTCAGCAGCTTGACGCGCAGCAGCGGGCCTTGCTCCAGATCGAACGGACGCTGCACTTCGTGCTGCATGACCACTTCAACACCCTGCCCGCTCGGCAACTGCTCGACCGTCAGCGTGAACGTGCGGGCCGGATGGATGATCTGCACCGCCTGCTCGCCATCCTGACGAAACGTGGTGCGCAGGGTTTCATGACGGGCGATCAGCGCGCTGAAACTGTTTTCCAGCGCTGCGATATCCAGTGGGCCGCTCAGGCGCAGTACGGCAGGCATGTTGTAGGCCGTGCCTTGCGGGTCGAGTTGCCAGAGAAACCATTGACGCTGCTGGGCGTAAGACAGACCCAGCGGCTGGCTGCGGTCGGCCTTGACGAACGACGGCACGCTGGCGGTCTGCCCCTGACCGGCACACTGCGCGAACGCGGCCAGATCCCGCGCTTCGAACAGATGACGCAGGGACAGCTCGACACTGAGGTGCTGACGAATGCGCGAAATGACCTGTGTGGCCAACAACGAATGCCCGCCCAGCTCGAAGAAATTGTCGGTACGACCGACCTGCTCAACCTTCAGTACGTCGGCCCAGATCGCGGCCATTTGCTGTTCCAGCTCGCCTTCAGGCGCGACGTACTGCGCCTGCAATTGGGTGGCATCCGGAGCGGGCAGTGCCTTGCGATCCAGCTTGCCGTTGGCGGTCAGCGGCATGGCGTCCAGCAGCACGAAATGGGTCGGCACCATGTAGTCCGGCAGATGAGCTCTCAGTTCGCCCTTCAGGACCTCACGCAGGGTGTGCGGGTCCTGCGCAGGGTCGTCCGGCACCAGATACGCCACCAGTTGCCCGTCCAGCGCCAGCACAATCACTTCGCGCACCTGGGCTTGGCCCTGCAGATGCGCTTCGATCTCGCCCAGCTCGATGCGATGGCCACGGATCTTGACCTGATGGTCGATACGCCCGGCGTATTCAATGATTCCGGTCGCGCGATAACGCGCCAGGTCGCCGGTGCGGTACAGGCGTCCGCCGTTCGTTGAAAACGGATCGGGCACAAAGCGTTCAGCGGTCAGCGCAGCGCGGTTGTGATACCCCCGCGCCAGCCCCGCATGACCGATGTGCAGTTCGCCGCTGCAACCTTGGGCGACCGGATTGAAGTCGGCATCCAGTACGTACCACGACAGGTCAGGAATGGCCTCGCCGATGGGACTCGCAGGGTTGTGTGTGTCGGCCTGAGTGATCGGCCGATAGGTGACGTGAACCGTGGTTTCGGTGATGCCGTACATGTTGATCAACTGCGGCGTCTGATCGCCAAAGCGCTCGAACCACGGCGTCAGGCTGGTCACGTCCAGCGCTTCACCACCGAAGATTACAGAGCGCAGCGCAAGAGGCTTCGCGCTCTCGCAGGCGACGTGCATCAACTGCTTGAACGCCGACGGCGTCTGGTTCAGCACAGTGACCTGCTGCTCGACCAGCAAGGCGTGGAAGTCTTCCGGCGAGCGGCTGGTTTCACGCGGCACGATCACCAGTCGGCCGCCATGCAGCAGCGCGCCGAAGATTTCCCAGACCGAGAAGTCGAAGGCAAAGGAATGGAACAGCGTCCAAACGTCACGTTCGTTGAACGCAAACCAGTCGTCCGTGGCGGCGAACAGACGCATCAGGTTGTGGTGCGCGAGCAACGTGCCCTTGGGTTTTCCAGTCGAGCCTGAGGTGTAGATGACGTAGGCCAGATTGTCCGGTGTCGTATGGTTGATCAGGTTTTCAGCGCTGTAATCGTCCAGCGCGGCTTCGATGAACAGGCACTGCACGTTCGCCGGGACCGGTAAGCCATTCATCAGATGATTTTGAGTCACCAGCAGCTGGATGCCGCTGTCCTGCATCAGGAAACTCAGCCGGTCCTGCGGGTAATCCGGGTCCAGCGGCACGTAAGCGCCACCGGCTTTGAGGATTGCCAGCAGGCCGACGATCATGTCCAGACTGCGCTCGGCCGCCAACCCTACGCGCACGTCAGGGCCGACACCCTGCTCGCGCAGTTTGTGGGCCAACTGATTGGCCCGTTGATTGAGCTGGTCGTAGCTCAATTGCTCACTGCCAAGACTCAGGGCAATGGCCTGCGGTGTTTTCAACACCTGAGTTTCAAAGCGCTGATGCGCGCACTGCTTGGTCGGATAAGCCTTCAGACCGGCATTCCAGCCCTGCAAGGTCGCCTCACGCTCATCGGTGCTCAGCAACGGCAGGTCGGCAATGCGCTGCTGCACATCGTTCGTCATGGCTTGCAACAGGTTGCGCCAGTGGCCCGCCATGCGCTCGATGGTGGACGCATCGAACAGGTTGGTGGCGTAGATCAGTGATGCGCCAAGCCCGTCCAGACGCTCGCAGGTGTCCAGCGTCAGGTCGAACTGGGCGGTGTGTTTGTCGGACAGCTGATACTCGAGACGCAGACCCGCCAGTTCGCGGGCTTCGTTGCGGGACTCGGTCTGGTGGTTGTAGGCGACCTGAAACAGCGGGCTGCGACTCGGGTCGCGTTCCGGCTGCAGGGCTTCGACCAGTTGCTCGAACGGCAGGTCCTGATGGGCCTGAGCCTGCACGGCAGTCTGTTTGATCTGTTGCAGCAGTTGGGCCACGGTGGTCTGCGCCGAAAACTCGGCCTTGAGCACCTGAGTGTTGACGAAGAAACCGATCAGCCCTTCGGTTTCGCTGCGGTTGCGGTTGGCAATCGGCACGCCGACACGTACATCGTCCTGCCCGCTGTAGCGATGCAGCAGGGTCTGGAACGAGGCCAGCAACAACATGAACAGGGTGATGCCCTGCTCACGGGCAAGGGCCTTGAGGCGATTCAGCAGCGCGGCGTCCAGTTCGACATTCAAGCGTGCGCCATGAGGATTGCGCATGGCCGGACGTGGACGGTCGGTGGGCAATTCCAGCACGGGAGACTGATCACCGAGCTGATTTTTCCAGTATTCCAGCTGCCGTGCCTGTTCACCCATCTCCAGCCAGTTGCGTTGCCAGATGGCGTAGTCAGCGTACTGGATGGGCAGCGGCTCACGCTCGATCGCTCGCCCCAGGCTGATGGCCTGATAACCCTGCAGCAGTTCCTCGACCATGATCGGCATCGACCAGCCGTCGGAGACGATGTGGTGCTGGGTCAGCACCAGCACGTGTTCTTCATCGGCGACCTGCAGCAGCCTGACGCGCAGCAGCGGTCCGTGTTGCAGATCGAACGGCTGCTGCACTTCGTGATCGACGTAGTCCTGAACCGATTGGCCATCGGCAAGCCGATCAACGTTCAGTAAAAAGGCCGACGCCGGATGCACAACCTGAAGCGCTTCGTCCCCCTGTTGCTCGAAGGTCGTGCGCAGGGTTTCGTGACGCTCGATCAGCGCTTCGATACTGCGACGCAGCGCTTCGATGTTCAGCGGGCCATGCAGCCGCAAGGCCAGCGGAATGTTGTAGGCCGCGCTGTGCGGCTCCAATTGCCAGAGAATCCATTGCCGTTGCTGGGCGAAGGACAGCGCTGCCGGTTCCAGCGTCTCCCTCGGGAAGATCGGCGTGACCCCGTAAAGATTCACCCCCTGACGCTTGAGCAGGACCGCCAGCGCCTTGCGTTCACGGGGGGACAGCGATTTAACGGAGTCAAGCAACTGGTGCACGGGTGTCTCTCCTGAACAACTGAACTGAAGCATTCCTGAGGGAACTGGCGCTGTGTCCTGACACAGCTCACCGCAGATAGATAATCCGTGGGAGCGGACTTGTCCGCGAATACCGCGCTTCAGTCGCTGAATATTCGTCGAACTTACCGGCCTTTTCGCGGACAAGTCCGCTCCCACGAAGTGTGCTGCGCGACAGCGCTGTGTCAGGAAATAAAAATGCCCCTCCACCCCGCAAAACCATCACGCCAGCAAATTATCAATTTCCTCCGCTGATAAACGTTTGAGAGCCTCCAGTGATTTAGTCAATTCGTCCTGTGCGTGGTCACTTTCACCGTTTTTCTGCTGAATCGTGGCGCAGAAGTCGGCGAGTACGGGCCGTTCGAACAGGTCCTTGAGGCTGACCTCGTGCTGCAATTGCTCACGCACGCGGACCAGCATTTGCACCGCCACCAGCGAATGCCCGCCCAGCTCGAAGAAATTGTCGGTACGACCGACCTGATCGACCTTCAGCACGTCGGCCCAGATCGCAGCCAATTGCTGTTCCAGCTCGCCTTCAGGCGCGAGGTACTGCGTCTGCAATTGAGTGGCATCCGGAGCAGGCAGTGCCTTGCGGTCCAGCTTGCCGTTGGCGGTCAGCGGCATGGCGTCCAGCAGCACGAAATGGGTCGGCACCATGTAGTCCGGCAGATGGGTTTTCAGCTCGGCCTTGAGGGTTTCCCGCAGTGTTTGCGGGTCCTGCGCAGGGTCGCCCGGCACCAGATACGCCACCAGTTGCCCGTCCAGTGCGAGCACGATCACTTCGCGCACCTGGGCCTGAGCCTGCAAGCGCGCTTCGATCTCGCCCAACTCTATGCGGTGGCCACGGATCTTGACCTGATGGTCGATACGCCCGGCGTATTCAATGATTCCGGTCGCGCGATAACGCGCCAGATCGCCGGTGCGGTACAGGCGTCCGCCGCCAGCAGAAAACGGATCAGGCACGAAGCGTTCGGCGGTCAGCGCGGCGCGGTTGTGATACCCCCGCGCCAGCCCCGCATGACCGATGTGCAGCTCGCCGCTGCAGCCTTGGGCGACCGGATTGAAATCGGCATCCAGTACGTACCACGACAGGTCAGGAATGGCCTCGCCGATGGGACTCGCAGGGTTGTGTGTGTCGGCCTGGGTGATCGGCCGATAGGTGACGTGAACCGTGGTTTCGGTGATTCCGTACATGTTGATCAGTTGTGGTGCCTGATCGCCAAAGCGTTCAAACCACGGCGTCAGACTGGTCACGTCCAATGCTTCGCCACCGAAGATCACCGAACGCAGTGCCAGCGGTTTTGCGCTCTCGCAGGCCACGTGCATCAACTGCTTGAACGCCGACGGCGTCTGGTTCAGCACAGTGACCTGCTGCTCGACCAGCAAGGCGTGGAAGTCTTCCGGAGAGCGGCTGGTTTCACGCGGCACGATCACCAGTCGGCCGCCATGCAGCAGCGCGCCGAAGATTTCCCAGACCGAAAAGTCGAAGGCAAAGGAATGGAACAGCGTCCAAACGTCACGTTCGTTGAAGGCGAACCACTCATCGGTGGCGGCGAACAGGCGCATCAGGTTGTGGTGTGCGAGCAACGTGCCTTTGGGCTTGCCGGTCGAGCCTGAGGTGTAGATGACGTACGCCAGATTGTCCGGCGTCGTGTGGTTGATCAGGTTCTCGGCGCTGTAGCCATCCAACGAGGTCTCGATCAGCAGGCACTGCACGTTCGCCGGAACCGGTAAGCCATTCATCAGATGACCTTGAGTCAGCAGCAGCTCAATACCGCTGTCCTGCATCAGGAAACTCAGCCGGTCCTGCGGGTAATCCGGGTCCAGCGGCACGTAAGCGCCACCGGCTTTGAGGATTGCCAGCAGGCCGACGATCATGTCCAGACTGCGCTCGGCCGCCAACCCCACGCGCACGTCAGGGCCGACGCCTTGCTCGCGCAATTTGTGGGCAAGCTGGTTGGCACGTCGGTTGAGCTCGTCGTAGCTCAATTGCTCGCTACCCAGACTCAAGGCGATGGCCTGAGGTGTTTCTGCAGTCTGCGCCTCGAAACGCTGATGAGCGCACTGCGTGGTCGGCCAGGCCTGTACAGCCTGCGTCCAGCCGACCGGCAGCGGCAGTTCACCGAGGCAGGCGGATGCTTCGGCACTCATGCTTTGCAGCAAATGATCGAAGTGCGCAGCCAGTTGCGCGACCGCTTCGGCACTGAAGTGCTGTCGGTCGTAACTGAAGCGCACCGACAACACGTCGGCGGCCTCGACCACCAGTGTCAGCGGATAATGCGCCTGCTCCTGATTGCGCAGCTCGCTGAACGTCAGACCGTCCGGCGCACGTTGCAGCGCCTCGGACATCGGGTAGTTTTCGAACACCAGAATGTTGTCGAACAACGCTTCGCCGCCGGTCCGCGCCCAGCGCTGGATGTCGTACAGCGGCGTGTGTTCATGTTCGCGCAGCGCGAGGTTTTTCGCCTGCACCTGCTGCACCCAGTCGGCAACGGTCTGCTCAGGGCGCGGGCTGGCAATGACGGGCAGGGTATTGATGAACAGACCGAGCTGTTCCTCGACGCCCGGCAGATCCGACGGACGTCCGGCCACGGTGGCGCCGAAGGTCACGCTCGACTGACCGGTGTAGCGGTGCAGCACCAGCAGCCACGCCGACTGCACCAGCGTGTTGAGGGTCACGCGTTGCTCACGGGCAAACTCGGTCAGGCGTCGGGTGCCGTCGACATCGATCAGTTGCACGTAATCGGCATGCCCCTGCCCGCTCGGCGACGACTTGAGCGTCTGCACCAGCCGGGTCGGCTCGTCGAGTTCGGCCAGTTGCTGCGTCCAGAAACGCTGGCTGAGATCAGCGTCCTGAGCGCTCAGCCACTGGATGTAGTCGCGATATCGCCCGGCCTGTTTCGGAAGTGTCTGGCCACTGTAGCGTTGCAACACTTCGCCCAGCAGGCGCGAGCTGCTCCAGCCGTCCATGAGGATGTGATGGCTGGTGTAGATCAGTTGATAATTGTCTTCGCCGGTCTGTAGCAGTGCCAGACGCAGCAGTGGCCCCTTGGCCAGATCGAAGCCCCGCTGACGGTCATCGTTGGCCCAGTCGTCCAGCCAATGATCCGGCTTGCCACGCGCATCCAGCACCACAAATGGCACATCGGCCTGACGCTGCACCACTTGCAGCGACTGCTCTGCATGGCTGACAAAACTGCTGCGCAGCACGTCATGGCCGTCCACGGCAGACTGCCAGGCCGCCTTGAAACGCGGCACATCCAGCCCGCTTACGGACACGCGAAGCTGATTGATGTAATGACCCGCGTCCTGTTCGAACAGGCTGTGAAACAGCATGCCCTGCTGCATCGGAGCCAGCGGGTAGACGTCCTGAACGTTGCTGGCAGGCATCGGCAGACGATCAAGCTGCGCCTGACTCACGCGGGCCAGCGGGAAGTCCGACGGCGTGACGCCCTGATGCCCGGCCAGACAATGTTCGATCAGGGTGGTCAGGGCCTGCTCGTAACGACGCGCCAGCGCGTCGATGGTCGAGGGCTGGTATTGCTCGCGGCTGAAGGTCCAGTTCATCTGCAACTGGCCGTCGAACACCTGGCCGTTGAGGCTCAGACTGTTGGCCAGCGGGCCGTCCTCGTTGAGCGCGACACCCGTGCTGTCTGAACTCGGCAGCCATAAGGCGTCCTTGCTGTCGAAGCTGCCATCGAACTGGCCCAGGTAGTTGAACGTGACCTGCGCTTCGGGCAGTTCAGCCAGTTGACGGGCGAACGATGGTTCGCCCAGATAACGCAGCACGCCATAACCGACGCCCTTGTTCGGCACGGCTCGCAGCTGTTCCTTGATGCCGCACAGGCTCGCACCCGGCGCGGGCCGGGGCGTCAGCCGGACCGGAAACAGGCTGCTGAACCAGCCGACTGTGCGGCTGAGGTCCATGTCGTCGAACAGGTCCTCACGGCCATGACCTTCCAGCTGGATCAGCACCGACGGCTGCCGGCTCCACTCGCAAAGCACCTGCGCCAGCGCGGTCAGCAGCAGGTCGTTGACCTGAGTGCGATAGGCAGCAGGCGCGACTTTCAGCAACTGATGCGTCAGTTCCCTGCTCAGCCAGGACGATGCGTGGGCCGCATCGCGGTTGCGCTGCGTGCCTTGCGGATTGTCGCGTGGCAGCGGTCGATCGGCGCCCTGCAGGGCCTGCAGCCAGTAATCACGCTCGGTTGAGAGCGCGTCGCTCAGTGCATAGCGCTGCAACTGTTCGGCCCAGCGCTGCAACGCGCTGGTTTTCGCGGGCAATGTCAGTGGCTGACCAGAAGCCAACGCCTGATAACCCTGTTGCAGGTCTTCCAGCAGCACACGCCATGACACGCCATCCACAGCAAGGTGATGAATGACCAACAGCAGGCGTTGCTCGCCTTGCGGCAAGTTCACCAGCACGGCGCGCAGCAGTGGGCCGGTGTGCAGATTCAGACTGCGCTGGGCCTTGTCGGCCAGCTCGGTCAGGTGCTCGCGATTATCCAGTTCATGAATCCACAGCAGATTGCGCGAGTCGTGCGCATTAAAGCTCGCGAGCCACTGGCCGTCCTGCTGAACGAAGCCGAGGCGCAAGGCGTCGTGCTGCTCGATCAGCGCAGTCAGCGCGCCTTGCAGCAATGTCGCGTCGAGTACCGTTTGCGGTTTGAGCATCACGGCCTGATTCCAGTGATGTCGCTCGGCGATCTCCAGTTCGAAAAAGCGCGCCTGAATCGGCAGCAAGGGTAGCGTACCGCTGCTCTGCTCCACCGTCGCCACCGGCTTTTTCTGAATCAGCCTGGCGACCGACGCCAATTGGGCAATGGTCTGTTTTTCGAACAACTGCTTGGGGCTGAGCTTGATGCCCTGCCGCTTGGCGCGGGCGATGATCTGCAGGCTGAGAATCGAATCGCCGCCCAGTTCGAAGAAGTTATCGGTGCTGCCGACCTGCTCCAGCTTCAAGACATCGGCCCAGACTGCGGCGAGCTTTTCCTCGACCTCGCCGACCGGCGCGGTGTAGCGCTGCTGTACCACGCCCGGCTTGGGCAAGGCACGCTTGTCGAGCTTGCCGTTGGCGGTCAGCGGCAGGCGGTCGAGCAGCACAATCTGCGCGGGCACCATGTAGTCCGGCAACCTTGTCGCCAGTTGTTCGCGCAGGATTTCAGCGCTGGCAGACGCTACGCAATACGCCACCAGTTGCAGGCGCGACTCGTCACCTTCCATCGGCAGCGGCAGCACGCAGGCCTCGCTCACCGTTTCAAGCGCCAGCAGCACCCGCGCCACTTCGGCAGGCTCGACCCGATAGCCGCGCACCTTGACCTGATCGTCGGCGCGACCGATGAACTCCAGCAGTCCCTCATGGTTGCGGCGCATGCGGTCGCCGCTGCGGTAGACCCGAGCGCCATCCTGCGCGAACGGATCCGGCACGAAGCGTTCGGCGGTCAGCCCGGGTTGTCCGAGATAACCCAGCGCCACGCTGTCACCACCGATGTACAGCTCGCCCGCCACCTGCGTGTCGCTCAGGTTGAGCACGTCATCCAGCACATATGCCTGCGCACCCGGCAAAGGTTTACCCACGGGGACAGGACGCATCGGGTCGAAGACGAGCACTTCGTGAGTCAGCACCCCGACCGTGGTCTCGCTCGGGCCGTAATGGTTGATCACCCGGCACTCTGGCTTGAGCTGGCGAATCTGCTCGACCAGCGTCGGCGAACAGGCTTCGCCGCCAACGATCAACGCATGCTGGGGCAGCACGTCGGCGGGCTGGCTGGCCTGCATCAGTGCCGCCAGATGGCCGGGCACGATCTTCAGCACGCCGACCTGATGTTCGGCCATGTAACGGGCAAAACCGTCCGGGTCGAAGCCCAGCGCTTCAGGCAGCACGTGCAGGGTGCGACCGGAACACAAGGCACCGAACAATACGGTGTGGCCCAGGTCGGCGGCGATGGTCGAGATCAGCGCCATGCTCGCCTCGGGAGCCAGTTGCAGCCTGTCCAGCAGACCCCGCACGTAACTGGCCAGCGCGCCGTGGCTGACCAGTACGCCCTTGGGCTGGCCGGTGGAACCGGAGGTGTGGATGACGTAGGCAGGCGACTCGGCGGCAAGCGTCGAGTCGAAGGTAGTGGCTGGCAAATCCTGCCACACCGCAGGCGTCCAACTGACGCCCTGACAACCCTCGACTTTCAGCGACTCAGCCCGTGCATCGCCTTCGGCACACAGCACCACGCTGGCCTTCGCGTTGACCAGCATCTGCTGCAGGCGCGCATCTGGCGCTTTCACGTCCAGCGGCATGTACGCGCCACCAGCCTTGAAGATCGCCAGCACTGACATCAGCCACTCCAGCGAGCGCTCCATCAGCACGGCGACCGGCTGGCCTTGCTGTACGCCCAGCCGAATCAGATGGCGGGCCAGTTGATTGGCGGCCTGATCCAGTTCCTGTGTGCTCAATGTGCAGTCCAGATAACGGGCCGCAAGCGCATGCGGCTGCCGTCCGACCTGACGATCCCACTGTTGCAATACCGAAAGTGCGGGCTCAAGCGGACGTGGTGCCTGCTCGACGGCCAACGCGCCGAGACTGAACAGCGGCGCGTCGGGCGCAGCCAACAGGGTCTGGAACAGTGCCAGCAACTCGGGCACGAAACGCTCGACGGTCGAGCGGCGATACAGGTCGCTGGCAAAGGCCAGGTCGCCGTGAATCAGCGTGCCGTCGTCGGTGATGTCCAGCGCCAGGTCGAAGTGCGCGCCCTGTTTATCGAACGGATACTCGCTGACTTGCAGACCCGGCAGCCTGAGCGCGGTCTTCTGTTTGAGCACCACGTTCTGGTTGAACTTGGCCTGGAACAGCGGGTTGTGGCCCAGATTGCGCTCGGGTGCGAGATGGTCGACCAGTTGTTCGAACGGTACGTCCTGATGGGCCTGTGCGCCGAATGAGGTGTCGCGGATCTGAGCCAGCAGATCGAGGTAGCTAAAGCGTTCGTCCACTTGGCAGCGCAGCACCTGGGTGTTGATGAAGAAGCCGATCAGCCCTTCCGTCTCGGCCCTGCCCCGATTGGCGTTGGGCACACCGATGCGGATGTCGCGTTGCCCGGCCTTGCGCGACAGGAACAGCGAGAAACCGGCCAGCACCAGCATGAACAGGCTCATGCCGTGAGTGCGGGCAAAGGCATTGAGCTGACGCGAGAGGTCGGCACCGAAATCAAAGCGCAGGTGTTCGCCCTGATAGCTCTGCGCAACCGGCCGCGGGAAGTCCTGTGCGGCGTCGAGCAGCGGTTGTTCGTCGCCCAATTGATCGCGCCAGTAAGCCAGTTGCCGCTCGCCCTCGCCCGCCTCCAGCCAGCTGCGCTGCCAGATCGCGTAATCGGCGTATTGCAGCGGCAACTCCGCCAGGCTCGGCTCGCGGCCTTGGCTGTACGCCTGATAAGCGTGGACGAACTCCTGAATCATCACGTCCATCGACCAGCCGTCGGAGACGATGTGGTGCATGCACACCACCAGCACATGCTCGTCACTGGCCAGACGGAACAGATGGGCACGCAGCAGCGGACCGAAGCGCAGATCGAAAGGCTGCGCAGTGACCGTCGCGACCTGCAGGGCCAGTTCGGCGTCGCGCTGTTCGTTGTCCAGCGCAGACAGATCGATGCGTTCAAGCGCCACGTGCTGGTCATTCAGCACCACTTGCAGCGGCTGGTCGCCGTCGGTCTGGAACACCGTGCGCAGCACTTCGTGACGCTCGATCAGATGGTCGAATGCGCGGGTCAGCGCCGTCTCGTTCAGCGTGCCATGCAGACGCAGGCCGGTGGTCATCTTGTAGGCATCGCTCGACGGATCGAGCTGCCAGAGGAACAGCAGGCGTTGCTGAGCGAAGGACAGCGGGATCGCAGTGAAATCGTGGCGACTGACCGGCACCGGCAGCAGACTGAAGTCCTTGCCGTCCTGACGCAGCCGGGAGAGAAACTGTCGGCGTTGCTCCAGCGACAGGCCGACAAAGCGCTTCGCGATACGTGCAGCAGTGGTCCCGGTCATGCTTCAAATTCCTCCAGCGAATCCATGAACTGGTCCATGTCGCTCCAGTCGTTGTCAGGGGTATTGGCGGTCAGCAGCGCGACCTCGGCAGACAAATCGCCCAGCACCGGTTTTTCGAACAGCACGCGCAGCGGCAGGCTTACGCCCAGCTGCGTCTTGATACGGGCAATGACTTGCGCGGCCAGCAGCGAATGGCCGCCCAGTTCGAAGAAGTGATCGTCGAGCCCGACCCTCGGCGCATGCAGGACTTCCTGCCAGATGGCGGCGAGGCAGACTTCCACCTCGCTGACCGGCGCGCGATATCGGGCCTGCAACTGGCTGACGTCCGGCGCGGGCAAGGCCTTGCGATCCAGTTTGCCGCTGGGCGTCAGCGGCAGGGTCGGCAACAGCAGCAGGTGGGTCGGCACCATGTAATCCGGCAGGCTGGTCTGCAACTCGGCCTTGATGCGCTGGCGCATCGTCAGTTGCTCGGCTTCGCTGGCGGTCGCGGCTTGCGGCACGATGTACGCCACCAGTTGCGTGCTGCCCGCCAGAGGGACGGCCAGCACCACGGCTTCGCGCAC
The DNA here is from genome assembly GCF_030209155.1 of Pseudomonas sp. fls2-241-TYG-175. Taxonomy (NCBI): domain Bacteria; kingdom Pseudomonadati; phylum Pseudomonadota; class Gammaproteobacteria; order Pseudomonadales; family Pseudomonadaceae; genus Pseudomonas; species Pseudomonas sp. fls2-241-TYG-175. The sequence goes on from NZ_JARVSO010000016.1 coordinate 154,620, forward strand.
GTCATGACACTGTTGCAGGCGCGACTCGATCTCTCCCAGCTCAATGCGGAAGCCACGAATCTTCACCTGATGGTCGACTCGACCGATGTATTCGATGGCGCCATCGAGACGCTGCCGGGCGCGGTCGCCAGTGCGATACAGGCGCTCCCCCGCCACGAACGGATCAGCGACGAAACGCTCGGCACTCAGACCCGGTTGGCCGTGATAACCCCGCGCCAACCCCGGCCCGCCGATGTACAACTCGCCCACCGCGCCTTGCGGCAGCAGATTCAGATCGTCGTCGAGCACAGACAGACGGCGACCAGCCAGTGCATGACCAATCGGCACGCCACGCCAGGACACCGCTTCCGGCGTCAACGCGCTGCAATCGTGAATGCTCGACACCACAGTGGCCTCGGTCGGGCCGTAGGTGTTGAGCAGGCGAACATGACCCAGACCCGCGTCGCGCCACAGACGCAATCCCTCGATTGCCATGGCCTCGCCGCCCACATGAATCTGCCGCAGCGCGCCGTAATGCGCAGGCGGACTGGCGGCGAAGTCCTGAACCAGCGTGAGCCAGTAGGCAGCGGGCAAGTCGGCCAGCGTCACACCATGCTCGACGACTGCCTGATGGAAGGTCGCGCTGTGCCACACACGTTCGTCACGCAGCACCACGGCGGCGCCTCGGCATAACGGCGGGTAGAACTGTTCGACGAAGCCGTCGAAGCTGTGGGTCGCGAATTGCAGCACCCGGTCGCCTTCGCGCAAGTCGCTGTAATCGGCACCCAGGGTCACAAATTCGGCGAGCGCTCCATGACTGATCGCCACGCCCTTGGGCCGCCCTGTGGAGCCGGAGGTGTAGATCACATACGCGAGGCTGGCCGGATCAACAGGGACATGCAGATCGCTTATGTCGGTCGTCATGTTGTCGACCTCATCGACGCACAGGTAATCGAGCCCCTCAGACATCGGCAAAGCGGCGAGACGGTCACTGTGGGTCAGCAGCAGCTTGAGGCCACTGTCGTCCATGACATGCCGCAGACGCTCGCTTGGCGCCGACAGGTCCAGCGGCACGCAAGCGCCCCCCGCCTTGAGCACGGCCAACAGCGCGACGGGCATATCCAGCGAACGCCCCAGCGCCACACCGACCAGCACGTCGGGCCCTACGCCGCGTTCGCGCAAGCGTCGGGCCAGTCGATTGCCGCGTGCGTTCAGTTCGGCGTAGGTCATGCCCGGCGAGTCGCTGTCCTGAGCAAGGATCAGCGCTACGGCATCCGGGGTGCGTCTGACCTGCGCTTCGAACAGTTGGTGCGCAGGCGTGCTGCTATCGGCTTTGATGAGATTATCGACGTCCAGTAACTGCGTGCGCTCTTGCGCCGCCAGCATCGACAGTTGTGACACGGTTTGCAGCGGATCGGCGCAGACCGACGCCAGCAGGTTGCGCCAGTGCGCGGCCAGCCGGGCGATGGTTGCCTCGTCGAAAATATCGATGGCGTAAGTGAACGCGGCGTTCAACTGCTCGCCTTCGCCGCTGGTGGCCAGCATCAGGTCGCTGGCTGCGGCATGGGAGCGCTGGGCGAGCGCCTGTTGCTCGGCAGGCAGGTTGGCCACCCGCAGACCGCAGGCCAGTTGCTTGTCGAGGAGATCGGCGACCACCGGCTGGTGATTGAACATCACCTGGAACAGCGGATTGTGGCTTTGACTGCGCTCGGGCTGGAGCGCGTCGATGACCGCGTCGAAGGGTAATTCCTGATGCGACTGTGCGCCGGTCGAGGCGTTGGCCACGGTTTGCAGCAGATCGACAAAGCGCGTCTGTGCCGTGACTTCGCTGCGCAGTACCTGGGTGTTGATGAAGCAGCCGACCAGCCCTTCGGTTTCGCTGCGGGTGCGGTTGGCAATCAGCCCGCCGACCCGGATATCGGTCTGCCCGCTGTAACGGTGCAGCAGGCTCTTGAAGGTCGCGAGCAGGACCACGAACAGCGTCACGCCCTGACGCTGGGCCAGGGTTTTCAGGTTGCGTAACAATTCGGGTTCCAGCGCCAGCTCGAGGCGTGCGCCTTCGTGGCTGGGCAAGGCCGGGTATGGACGGTCGGTCGGCAGCTCCAGCACCGGATGTTCATCGCCCAGATGCGCGCGCCAGTAATCCAGCTGCCGTGCCTGCTCACCCGCTTCCAGCCAGCTGCGTTGCCACACGGCGTAATCGCGGTACTGCACGACCAGCGGCTGGAACGGAAGCGGCTGACCGGCGACCAGCGCGTCGTAGCCTCGCAGCCATTCGTCGATCAGTACGTTCATCGACCAGCCGTCGGTGATCATGTGGTGCAGGTTGAGCAGCAGCACATGCTCCTGCCCGGCCAGGCGCAAGACGCGCACGGTGAACAGCGGCCCGTGTTGCAGATCGAACGCCTGCACCGCCTGCTCGGCCATGGCCTGACGCGCTGCAGCCCAGCGCTGATCGACAGGCATTGCACTCAGGTCAGTCAATTCGATACGGACGGGAGCCGCCGGCGCGACGCGCTGAAACACCCGGTCGCCTTCCTGACCAAAGGTCGTGCGCAGGCTCTCGTGGCGCTCGACCAGCACGCTGAAGGCCTGCTCCAGCCGCGGCAGCTCCAGCGCGCCGTTCAGGCACACCGACATCGGCAGGTTGTAGGCCGCGCTGGTCGGGTCCAGTTGCCAGAGAAACCACATGCGCTGCTGCGCATAAGACAGCCCGTCCCGCTCCGCCAGCCCCTCGCACGAAGGGATCGGAAACAACGAAAAATCCATGTCTTCACGACGCATGCCGTCGAGAAACAAGCGACGTTTTTCCAAGGGCAACTCGACAAAACGGCGAGCGAGTTTCTGGGCGTGTTCGGGGTTCATGGGGGCATGTCCTTGCTGAATGGGGCTGACCGTGTGACGCGGCCGTCTCAACAAGAACGAATTGGCGGGGAAATATTTAGAAAGGTTTTGAGGGTATTGTCAGGATGCTCCGGTGCGTCTTGCAGATCGGACGCGGAGCGTCCTGAGCGGCATTCCCACGCGGAGCGTGAGGAACGATCAGTAACGTACACTGATCGTGCCCATCGCTCCGCGTGGGCATGCGTCCCGTGACGCTCTGCGTCACACATGGCGCAGACCGAGCGCTCGCTTGAAGTCATCTCTGCGCAGTAGACGAGGAACCCGGCGCTTATTTGTCCGAATGCCCCTGCGCCATGGCCACCACCACTTTGCGCTTGCCGGTGAACGGGGCACGGGAGTGGGCGGTGAGCATGTTGTCGAGCATCAGCACGTCGTTTTCCAGCCACGGGAAACTCACCGTGCAGTCGTCCAGCACGCCGCGAATCTCGTCCAGCAGGGTCTCTTCGATGGCCGAGCCGTCGCCGTAGTACACATTGCGCGGCAGGTCTTCCTCGTCCACGACGTCCAGCAGGGTTTCGCGCACTTCCGGCTGCAGGTTGGAGATGTGAAACAGGTGCGCCTGATTGAACCAGACCGTGTCCTGAGTGACCGGATGGCGCGACACCGCCTGACAAATCTGCCGGGTGCGTAGTTCGCCGTCGTCCTTCCACTCGCATTCGATGGCGTGGGCGCGGCAGTAGGCTTCGACCACGCTTTCATCTTCGGTGTTGAACACCTGACTCCATTCCACGTCCAGCCCATTGCCGTAATTGCGCACGTACATCAGTTTCTTTTCGATGAAACGGTCACGGATGCGCGCCGGAATGCGGCGGTAGATCTCCCGGCTGTCGGCAATCGGCGTTTCGCCGCCGGTCTGCGCGGCAATCATGCTGTAGAACCAGATCTTCATCGGCCATTCCAGGGTGTAGGCCTGCTCGTTGTGCAGCGGAATGCTCTGGTGCGCCGGGTATTCGGTGGAGGTGTACACACCTTTGGTCACGTTGCTGCGCGGCGTGGAACCGAATTCGTAATTGAGCAGCGGATCGCCGAAGCCAGCAGCAAACTCGCGAAACGCTTCAGGGCCGCCCACGTCGAAGCCGCGAAACAGAATGCCCCCGGCGCGATAAAGGTGTTCTGCGACCAGCGGCTTGAATTCGCCCAGTGCTTCCATCAAGTCCAGACCTGGCTCGGGCGCCTGTACCAGCATTGGCAATGTGCCCGCCCCCGCCAGCAATGGCCGGATATCCAAACTCAACGCATGACTCATGATGACTCTCCCTTGATGGCAAAAGCGCCTGATCCCCTGCGGCCGGACGCAACGCCAATGTCCAGATTGAACGTAACCGGCGGGCGGAAAATTAGCCGGCACACGACATTCACCCTCCCCAAAACCTGCTCTGAAACATTTCCTTTCATTTAAGCGCGAGAAAAAACTACATCTTTCGTATTCTCATTCGTCTTTAACTGGATGCAGGGCCTGTCGGTAGAACCGCGCCCGTTTTTCAGATATTGCCCCACAGAGAGCCCATGCCTGACTGAAGGCCGCTCCATACCGTGAATCGAGACCGTTTACCCATGTCGAAGAAATCCCGCTCGAAAATCTGGTTTCTCGTCCACAGCTGGCTGGCCCTGCCCATCTGGTTCTTCGTGCTGATTGTCTGTGTGACCGGCACCCTGGCTGTGGTCAGCAAGGAAATCATGTGGCTGGCGATGCCGGAAATACGTGACAACCCGCCTTCGGACACGGCCGAGCGGATGAGTTTCGAGCAGATTCGCGCCACCATCGAGCGCAACGAGCCGGACCTGATCGTCGGCACGATCATGCAGCCCGACGGCGACTATTTTGCGCTCAGCGTGTTCGTGACTTACCCCGACGGCCGTTCAGTACCGGCTTACGTCAATCCGTATACCGGGGTGATTCAGGGCCTGACGCCGTCGTTCGATTTCCGCCGCTTCACCCGCGCCCTGCATGGCTGGTGGCTGGTGCCGTTCACCAATGGCTATTCGTGGGGCTGGTATCTGGTCTCCATTCTCGGTCTGCCGCTGCTGGCGTCGCTGGTGACCGGGCTGGTGGTCTACAAAAAATTCTGGAAAGGCTTTTTCAAGCCGCTGCGCTTCAGCCAGGGTCCGCGGATCTTCTGGGGCGACCTGCACCGGCTCAGTGGTGTCTGGTCGATCTGGTTCATTGCCGTCATTTCCATCACCGGCACCTGGTTTCTGATTCAGGCCATTCTGGGTGACAACCAGATCAGTATTTCCAGCCGCTCTCAGGTCGCATCGATCATCCCGCACAGCGCCGTGCCGCTGACCGCTGATGGCAGCCCTGCGCCGACCATCAGTCTGGAAAAGGCCGTGGAAATCGCCAAGGAGCGCATTCCAGGTCTGGAAGCCAGTTTCATCACACCGCCGTTCAACGCCTACAGCAACCTGCAGGTCGGCGGCCGCAGCTGGTATCCGCTGATGTACCAGACCGCCGAGATCAACCCGTACAGCGGTGAGATCGCTGCCTCTCATCTGCTGTCGGACCGCAACAAGCTGGAATTCGTGACCGAGTCCATGCGTCCGCTGCACACCGGCGACTTCGGCGGCATCTGGATCAAGCTGATCTGGGCGTTCTTCGGTCTGGTGCTGAGCATGATGGTACTCAGCGGGCTGCTGATCTGGAGCAAGCGCACCGCACTGGCCACGCTCAATGCCTTGAAGCGCGAGAACAGAATCCAACCGATTTCCACCCGGCAAACCCCTCGGCCGCCGCTGGCGACCGGCACCCCGGAGAACAACCTGTGAGCAAGGCCGCTGTCGCGCAACCCGCTTCGTCATTGAGCCGTTTCTGGCACAAATGGCGCTTCCACATCAATGTGCTGCTGATCCTGATTCCACTGGGTTTCATGCCCAAATACTTTGCCGACAATGCGCTGGATCGCGGCGACACGGGCCTCGGACAGCGGGAGATCGGCGAGTTCAAGGTCGGCCCGTGGAGCCTGCGACTGGCCGAAGACCGCAACGAAGCGCCGCGGCTGTCCGGTGCGTCGGGCTACATGAAAAGCTTCAACGCTGCGCTGTGCAACGCCTGCATCGACCGGGTCAAGGCGACTTACCTGCGCATCGGCAAGCCTCGCAGCCTGCGCACCGCCGGGGTGATTTTCTTCGGCGGCGGCTATCGCATGGGTGCCTTCATGCAGATCCCGGAAACCACCAGCCCCGACTCGGAACTGTGGATCACCATGGAAGGCTGGGACGGTTCCGTGCATCAAACCTCCATTCCCCTGCAACAGGCCTCGCCCACCACCGTGGCCTGGCTGAAAAAACAAGGAGCCAAACCATGAATGCCCGCTTCTCCCCGCAGCGGCTGACGGCCGCTGCGCTCTGCCTGATCGGCCTTGGCCTGAGCGCCAACGTGCAGGCCCACAACCCGATGTGTGAGTGCAAACAGATCGACAATGAACAAATCCGCTGCACCGGCGGTTTCTCCGATGGCAGCGGCGCGCCGGGTGTGACCCTGGATGTGATCGGCTATGACGAGACCATTCTGGTGCCCGGCAAGCTGGGTGAGGATTCCACCGTCACCTTCAAGCGCCCCGCTTCGGAGTTCTATGTGCTGTTCGATGCCGGTCCCGGCCATGTCGTGGAGATCGACCAAGCGGACATCCCGACCCCATGAGTGCGCCGACCCGACAGATCGTACGGCCGGCCGGTGCCGGGCATGAAACCCTCTACGTCCTCCTGTTGTGTCTGGTGATTCTGGCTGCTGCAGCAGGTGTCGTCAGCCTGCACGGTGAACGTCAGGACGACCACAGTGTCGCCAGCCATCAGCTTGATGCCCGCCGCGACCTGACCGCCGCCGAACAGGGCATCTACGCCGACCTGCGCGTGACGCTGGATGAGATCCGCCTGCTGACTCAGGAGCAATCAACGCCGGTCACGCCGCAGCAACTGGGCGAGGAAGGTTTTGCGCCGTTCGCTGAAGACGCAAGTTCAGTGAGCCGTGGCGCCCATGCGTGGCAGATGCTGGAGCAGTCTTATCTGGGGCTGAGCCAGACGCCGACGGTGGCGGGCTCGTTCCTGATGCGGGTCGGCACCTCGTCTGACGCTCAGGCCGACATCTGGATCAACCGCAAGGCCACGGCTGCACCGGCCGACCTCAGCGACAAGACCCTGATCGGCGCAGGCTGGCAGCAGGTTGTCGCGCAATTCGACGCTGGTGTCACTCGCCAGCATCAGCACTGAAATCATCAGAGAAGATCGCTCGCCCATGCCTAATTTTTTCAAACGCCGCCCCTTGCTGCGTGTTCTGCTGATCGGCCTGTGCGCCACGCTGATGACGCCGCTGAGCCACGCCGCCGACCCGGCAAAGCGCCTGCGCATCGGCATCACCCTGCACCCGTATTACAGCTACGTGGCCAATATCGTGGGCGACAAGGCCGAGGTCGTACCGCTGATTCCAGCGGGTTTCAATCCCCACGCCTATGAGCCTCGCGCCGAGGACATCAAGCGCATCGGTTCGCTGGATGTGGTCGTGCTCAATGGCGTCGGCCATGACGATTTTGCCGACCGCATGATCGCCGCCAGCGAAAAGCCGGACATCAAGACCATCGAAGCCAACGCCGACGTGCCGCTGCTGGCTGCCACCGGTGTTGCTGCACGCGGCGCGGGCAAGGTGGTCAACCCGCACACCTTCCTGTCGATCAGCGCATCCATCGCACAGGTCAACAACATCGCCCGTGAACTGGGCAAGCTCGACCCGGACAACGCCAAGACCTACACCGCCAACGCCCGCGCCTACGGCAAACGCCTGCGACAGATGCGTGCCGATGCCCTGGCCAAGCTGACCAAGGCACCCAACGCCGACCTGCGTGTGGCCACGGTGCATGCCGCCTACGATTACCTGCTGCGCGAGTTCGGCCTTGAGGTTACGGCAGTGGTGGAACCGGCCCATGGCATCGAACCGAGCCCGAGCCAGTTGAAGAAAACCATCGATCAATTGCGTGAGCTGGACGTGAAAGTGATCTTCTCGGAAATGGATTTCCCGTCCACCTACGTCGACACCATCCAGCGTGAGTCCGGGGTCAAGCTGTACCCGCTGTCGCACATCTCCTATGGCGAATACAGCGCCGACAAGTACGAAAAGGAAATGGCCGGCAACCTCGACACCGTGGTCCGGGCGATTCAGGAGGCAGGCGCATGACGGTTGCGCAAAACCTTGAGATTCCCCATCAGGGGCCTGGCATTGAATTCAGCGACGTGAGCCTGACGCTGGGCCGCACCACGATTCTTGATCGCGTCACCTTGAACGTACGGGCAGGTAGCGTGCATGCACTGGTCGGCCCCAATGGCGGCGGCAAGAGTTCGCTGATCAAGACCCTGCTTGGACAAACGCCACACCACGGCCAGCTCAGCCTGCAATGGCCCGGCTCGCCCGGCCTGATCGGCTATGTGCCACAGGCGCTGGAATTCGACCGCGGCCTGCCGATGACCGTCGATGACTTCATGGCCGCCATGTGCCAGCGACGCCCTGCCTTTCTGGGCTTGTCGAAGCACTACGCTGCGGCCATCGGCGAAGCACTGGAGCGGGTCGGCATGCAGGACAAGCGCAAACGTCGCATGGGCGCGCTGTCCGGCGGCGAACGCCAGCGTGTGTTGCTGGCGCAGGGCCTGATTCCGGCCCCACAGTTGTTGGTGCTGGATGAACCGATGTCGGCGCTGGATGAAGCCGGTATTCAGGTCTTCGAACGCCTGCTGGGCGACTGGCGTCGAGCCGGGATTACGGTGCTGTGGATCGAGCACGATCTGGAAGCCGTGAAGCGTCTCGCTGATCAGGTGACCGGACTCAATCGCCGGGTATTGTTCGATGAATCGGCGCAGACAGCGCTCACGCCGGAACGGCTGCTGACCCTGTTTTCGGCGCATCCGCGTGCCGCAGACATCAAGAACGGGAGCGCTGCGTGATGGATTACGAGAGCTTTCGACTGTTCATTCAAGGCCTGGCGTCGTCCGGCTATCTGCCTGAGGCGCTGGCCTACGGATTCGTGGTCAATGCCTTGCTTGCCGGGTTGCTGATCGGTCCGGTGCTGGGTGGTCTGGGCACGCTGGTGGTGGTCAAGCGCTTCGCGTTCTTCTCCGAAGCGGTAGGCCATGCGGCGTTGACGGGCGTGGCCATCGGTATCCTGCTCGGCGAGCCTTACACCGGCCCATATGGCAGTTTGTTCGGCTACTGCCTGCTGTTCGGCATCGTGCTCAATTACCTGCGCAACCGCACCGGCCTAGCGCCCGACACGCTGATCGGCGTGTTCCTGTCGGTCTCGCTGGCGCTGGGTGCGAGCCTGCTGCTGGTGCTGGCGGGCAAGATCAACGTGCACATTCTGGAAAACGTGCTGTTTGGCTCGGTACTGACCGTCAACGGCAATGACCTGCTGGTGCTGCTGATCGTCGGTTCGCTGGTCATGGGCCTGAGCCTGCCGCTGTACAACCGCATCATGCTGGCCAGCTTCAACCCGCAACTGGCCGCTGTGCGTGGCGTGGCGGTGAAGACGCTGGATTACCTGTTCGTGATTCTGGTGACGCTGATCACTGTGGCGGCGGTGAAGGTCATTGGCGCGATTCTGGTCGGCGCGCTGTTGGTGATTCCCGCTGCGGCGGCGCGTCTGCTGAGCCAGTCGCTGAAGGGGTTCTTCTGGATCTCGGTGGCGATTGCGACCGTCAGCACCCTGTGCGGCATTCTGCTGCCCATCGTCTTCGACCTGCCTGTACCTTCCGGCGCAGCGATCATTCTGGTGGCCGGCGTCGCGTTCGCCCTGGCCGCCATCGCTCGCGGCACGGTGCCCAGCCTCAAAGGAAATATCGGATAAATGTTCACTCTGCGACGTATGACCCTGGCGCTGGCCATGACCGGCCTGCTCTGCAATGCCGTCTCTGGGGCTGATGCCACAGCGCAATCCGCCCAGCCGGTACGCGTGCTCGCCAGCCTGCCGATCACCTATGGCCTGGGGCAGATTCTGCTCAAGGACAGCGGCGTAGTGCTGGAGCGGGCTGCAGCAGCCAATCTGCCCGGCTCTCGCCAGACTGCCTACTTCACCGGGCGTGGTGCCGAGGCATTGCGCGGGCTGGCGGTCAAGGCTGATGCGGTGATCGGGCTGCGCTCGATCTGGGCCGATGACCCGCTCTACCCCAATGCGCGCCGCAGCAACATTCGTATCGTTGAGATCGACGCCGCGCGTCCCGTGGACGGCAGCCTGCCCGGCATCGCGGTTCAGCCGGGGCAAGGTGTCGATGGCCTGAACAGTCAGCCGTGGCTGGCGAGCAACAACATGGGGCGCATGGCCGACGTGATGGCGGCAGACCTGGTGCGACTGGCGCCAGCCGCCAAGCCGAAGATCGAGGGCAATCTGGCAGCGCTCAAGCAGCAACTGCTCAAGCTCAGCGCCAGCAGCGAAGCGAGTCTGGCCAGCGCCAACAACCTGAGCGTGGTGAGCCTTTCGGACCGCTTCGGTTATCTGGTCAGCGGGTTGAATCTGGAGCTGATCGACAGCCAGGCATTGACCGACGAACAATGGACGCCAGAAGCGGTGCAGAAGCTGGCGAAGACTCTCAAGGACAACGACGTGGCCCTGGTACTCGACCACCGCCAGCCCCCCGAGCCGGTAAAGGCCGCGATTGCCCAGGCAGGCAGCAAGTTGCTGGTGCTGGGGATCGATGGCGCTGATCCGCTGGCGGAATTGCAGGGGGATATCGAGCAGATTATCGGGGCGTTGAAGTGATACTGATTGGGCGCAGTCGCGCTCATTGATATCACCCTGATCGTTACCACGCTTCGCGTGGTAACGCCTCTCAGGACGCTCCGCGTCCGAGTGCCTGCACTAAATCATCGGACTGAGTGATTGGCGTCGCCAGACCCAATGGGACGCAGAGCGTCCCGGGCTGAATGCATACCCCGTGGTCGTAGCAAGACTCGGGCATAACGCTGAGCACAAGCATGGGCATGATCGGCGTGCTTGAGATCACGCTGATCGTTCCTACGCTCCGCGTGGGAATGCCGCTCAGGACGCTCCGCGTCCGCTCTCGAATGTGGCGCAGATGCGCGGACAAGCTCCAGCGTTATCCACGTCATGCGCTCGGCTCACTGAATCCGCAATCTGTGCCATGTGTGACGCGGAGCGTCACGGGAGGCATGCCCACGCGCAGCGATGGGCACGATCAGTGTTGAGGCGGACCTGTGTATAACTCCGAGCGCGGAGCATGGGCACGATCATTGATCCGACTTGATCAGTGGCTCGCCGCCGTCTGCGCTTCCATCTTCTGGCGCAGGCTCAGGGGGCGCATGTCGGTCCAGACTTCTTCGATGTAGGCCAGGCACTCTTTCTTGAAGCCGCTCTTGCCCACGGTGCGCCAGCCGTTGGGGATGGCTTTGTAGTCGGGCCAGATCGAGTACTGTTCTTCGTGGTTGACCACCACTTGAAAGACGATGTCTTCCCGGTCGAATACTGAAGTCATTGTTGCTCTCCATAAGGGTTCAGCGCCGCCGTGCCAATTCATGGCGGCTATAGGGATTGAACGTATCGCTACGTCGAAAAATTAAAGCTGAGCGACCGCAGCATTCAGCGCGCGGCCGAAGATGTCGGCGACTTCGTCGATCTGTTCGGCGGTGATGACCAGTGGCGGCAGGAAGCGCACGACGCTGCCGTGCCGACCACCCAGTTCCAGAATCAGCCCGCGCTTGAGGCATTCGCGCTGGATCAGCGGCGTCAGGCGCGCAAACACCGGCGGATGACCCTGAGCATCACGCGTGCCAGCCGGGTCGACCAGTTCAACGCCAAGCATCAAGCCACGTCCGCGAATATCGCCCAGTTGCGGGAAATCACGCTGCAGCTCGCGCAGGTGCGCAACCAGCCGCGCGCCCATCGCGGTCGCGTGCTCGCAAATGTTGTGTTCCTTGAGATAACGCATCACCGCAGAGCCGGTGGCCATGGCCATCTGGTTGCCACGGAAAGTCCCGGCGTGCGCGCCCGGCAGCCAGGTGTCGAGCCACTGGCGATAGACAACGACCGCCAGCGGCAGGCTGCCACCGATGGCCTTGGACATCACCACCACGTCCGGAATGATCCCGGCGTGCTCGAAGGCGAACATCCTGCCGGTGCGGGCAAAGCCGCTCTGGATTTCGTCGACGATCAACGCCACGCCTGCCTTCTCGGTGATGCGACGCACGCCACGCAGCCAGTCGAGGTCAGCCGGAATCACGCCGCCCTCGCCCTGCACCACTTCGACAATCACCGCTGCAGGCAGTTGTACACCGGCTTCCGGGTCGTTGAGCAGGTTTTCCAGGTAATGCAGGTTGACTTTAACGCCCTGCGAGCCGCCCAGCCCGAACGGGCAGCGGTAGTCGTAGGGATACGGCAGAAACTGCACGCCGGCACTGAGTAGCGCACCCAGCGGCTGCTTCGGACCCAGGCTGCCCATCAGGCTCAGCGCGCCCTGACTCATGCCGTGGTAACCACCCTGAAAGGACAGCACGGTGCTGCGTCCAGTCGCCGTGCGCACCAGTTTCAGCGCTGCTTCCACCGCGTCAGTGCCGGTCGGACCGCAGAATTGAATCTTCGCTTCACGAGCCAGTTCTTCGGGCAGCAGACCGAACAGGTCCTGCACGAACTGATCCTTGACCGGCGTGGTGAGGTCCAGCGTGTGTAACGGCAATTCGTCGCTGATGACCTGCTGAATCGCTTCGATCACCACCGGGTGATTGTGACCCAGCGCCAGCGTGCCAGCGCCTGCCAGGCAATCGATGAAACGCCGTCCTTCGACGTCTTCGACATGAATGCCCTTGGCGCGCTTGAGTGCCAGAGGAATGCGCCGCGGGTAGCTGCGGGCGTTGGACTCCTGGCGACTCTGGCGCGCCAGCAAGGGCGACTCGTCGAACTGGTAGAGCGTCTCGACCGGCGCCGGGGAAACCCGTGCCGGTTGGTCATCGATAAACCTGGTAGCGACTGACATCTGTGCAACCCTCAATACGCTGTCTGATGAGCGAAACCGTTGTGTGACCTTGCTCGACCGGGTGCTGGACCCGGTCGAGCAAGGCATTTATTCCTTCCCTTGAAAACGCGCCAGCGACCTGGGGATTTACACCCGGTAACGAGTTTTTCATCCGCTAGGCCGATAGCCCGACGACAGGCCGATCAGAGCCCTTCCAGTTCCGCCATCAGGTCGGCCAGCCGGTCGAATTTCTGCTCGTCGACCTTCTGCCCGCCCAGGCTTTCCAGATGCTGTGCCAGCGCCTGAACCGTGTTGAACTCGAACATTGCCCTTAGCGGCACGTTGCGCTGCAACTGTTTCTGCGCACGGGTCACTACCTGGGTGGCGAGCAGTGAATGGCCGCCCAGTTCGAAGAAGTTGTCGGTGATACCGACCCGCTCCACCTTGAGCACATCGGCCCAGATCGCCGCCAGTTGCTGCTCCATTTCGCTTTGTGGCGCGACGTAATCCTGCTGCGCCAGGCTGACGTCCGGCGCAGGCAGGGCCTTGCGGTCCAGCTTGCCGTTCGGGGTCAGCGGCATCTGCTCCAGCAGCACCAGATGCGAGGGCACCATGTAGTCCGGCAAGCTGGCCCTGAGCTGGTTCTTCAGGTCGTCACGCAAGGCGTCGGGGTCCTGCACCACACCGTTGGGCACCAGATAGGCGGCGAGCACCTTACCCAGCGGACCGTCGATATCCAGCACCACCGATTCGCGAATCGCGGCATGCTCCTGCAGGCGAGTTTCTATCTCGCCCAGTTCGATGCGGTAGCCACGGATCTTGACCTGATGATCGACCCGACCGACGTACTCCAGCACGCCATCACGGCGACGGCGTGCCAGATCTCCGGTGCGATACAGCCGCTCGCCCGGCGCACCGAACGGGTTGGGCACGAACACCGGCACCGTGCGCAGCGGATCACCGACATAACCGCGTCCGACCCCGGTACCCGCCACGCAGAGCTCACCGACGGCGCCCAGCGGCACAAGCTCCAGCGCTTCATCGAGCACATACAAACGGTTGTTGTCGGTCGGCAGGCCGATGGGCAGGTAGGTGCTGCGGGTCGACGCCGGATCGACCCGGAAGAACGCCACGTCGTCCGAACATTCAGCCGGACCGTAGGCATTCACCAGCTCGATATCGGGATAGCGTTGCAGCCACTGGCTGGCCAGTTCCGGCGGCATCGCCTCGCCCGTCGGAAGCATCCAGCGCAGGCCGTCGAGCGTCGCCTGCTCTTCGGCCAACAGCCCGGTGATCAGTGACGGCACGCTTTCCAGCACGCTGATGCCCTGCACCTGAACATGTTTGAGCAGCGCCTGAGGATCGCGAGCGATGTCGTTGGGGACAATATCGACCCGAGCGCCAAACAGCGGCGCAGCGAGGAACTGCCAGACCGAGATGTCGAAGCTCTGCGAAGCGGTCTGGGCAATCACATCGGCAGCGCTGAGGTTCAGGTAAGGCACCTTGCTCAGCTGATTGTTGAGCATGCCGCGCTGCTCGACCATCACGCCTTTCGGTTGCCCGGTCGAACCCGAGGTGAAGATCACATAGGCCAGGTTGTCCGGTGCGCTGTAGCGACCCGGATTGTGCTGTGCGGTTTCCCGCTGCTGCACGGTTTCCCAGACCAGCAAGTGCGGACGATTGGCTTCGGGCAGCGCCTCAAGCAAGGCCCTGCCCTGCCCCACACAGTGCTCGGTACACACCAGAACCGGCGTACGGCTCTGAACGGTGATCCCGCCCAGGCGTGGATTCGGCAGCGCCGGGTCCAGCGGCAGGTAACCGGCACCGGCCTTGAAGCTGCCGATAATCATGCCCAACAGCTCAGGCCCGCGCTCGGCCAGCAGCGCAATCGGCTGATCGAACCCGACACCGACCTTGATCAATGCATGGCCCAGTCGGTTGGCAGAGTGGTTCAAATCGGCATAGCTGGCGCGATGTTCCAGACAGCTGACGGCGATGCGCTCGGGATGCGCGGCAACCTGCGCCTCGAACAGCTCGACATAACTGCGCTCCAGCGGATAGGCGCGCTCGCTCTGATTACAGCTTTCCAGCAGGAATTCACGTTCTGGTTCGCCGAGTAGCGCCAGCTCGGCCATGTCGCCGTGGAAGCCTTCGACCAACGCCAGCAGCAAGCGCTTGAACTCGCCAAGCATGCCCTGCACAGTCGACTCATCAAAATAGCGCTGGTCGTAGGACAGGTGCAGGCCCAGGTCATCGCCGGGGTAGCAGACCGCCGTCAGCGGGTAGTTGGTGTGGGTGCGACCGGAATCGGAGGTGGCGTTCAGGCTTTGGGCGCGGTCCAGCACCGAGACTTCCACCGGCGCGTTCTCGAACACAAACAGGCTGTCGAAAAGCGGCTGGCCCTTGGGCAGTTCGCTGTTTTCCTGAATGGTCACCAGCGGCAGGTATTCGTACTCGCGCAGCTGCATGTTGCTGTACAGCAACTGACTCAGCCACTGGCGTACGCTGCAACGCTGCTCGCCCCCCGGCATGCCGATGCGCAGCGCGATGGTGTTGATGAACAGCCCGACGGTGCACTGCATCTGCGGCAATTCCACCGGACGGCCTGCCACGGTGACACCGAACACGACGTCGCGATCGCCGCTCAGACGCCGCAGGGTCAAGGCCCACGCGGCCTGGGCGAAGGTGTTGACGGTCAGTTGGTGCTGCTGCGCCAGTTCACGCAGCCGTGCGCCGTCCGCGACATCGAGACGGGTGTAGCAGTCGCCGACCACCATACCGCCGCTCTCGCCCGCGTGTTCACGCAGGAACGGACGGTCGCTCGGAATCGGCGTCGGCCGTTCGAAGCCCGCCAGATTCTGACGCCACCAGTCGCGGGCCTGCGTCAGCCCCCGGCGTTGCAGCCAGCCGATGTAGTCGCGATAACGTGGTGCGGGAGCCAATTGAGCGTCACGGCCTTCACCCAGCGCGGTGTAGGTGTCGAAGAAATCGTTCATCAGCAACGAGCGGCACCAGGCATCGATGAGGATGTGGTGATTGCTCATCATGAACCAGTAGCGCGCCTCGTCCACGCGGATCAGGCGCAGGTGGAACGGCGGCTGCCGCAGCAGATCGAACCCGGCCTCACGCTCGGACTTGAGCAGGGCCTGCAGGCGCGGTTCCTGCTGGTCGCTGGCCACGTCTCGCCAGTCCAGGTAATCGATGGGCGTATCACCCGGTTTGTGAATGACCTGCAACATGGTTTCGCCGATGTCCCAGCAGAACGAGGCCCGCAGCGCTTCGTGTCGTGCGATCACGGCCTGCCAGGCTTGCGCGAAACGTTGCGGATCCAGCGCGCTGTTGATGCGGTAGCGGTCCTGCATGTAATACAGGCCGGTGCCCGGCTCCAGCAGCGTGTGCAGTAGCATGCCTTCCTGCATCGGAGTCAGCGGATAGACGTCTTCGATCCGGGCGGCCGGAACAGGCAACGCGTCCATCTGCGCCTGATCCAGTTCGGCCAGCGGGAAGTCCGACGGCGTCAGACCGCCGCTGCCTTCGGTCAGGCAATGGCTGATCAGCACCTGCAACTGCTTCAGATAACTCTGCGCCAGGGCTTCGATGGCTTCAGGCAGATAACGCTCGGCGCTGAACGTCCAGCGCAGCACCAGTTCGCCGCCGTACACCTGACTGTCGATGCTCAGCTCGTTGGGCAGCGGCGCATGGGGGTCATGGGCCGCGCCAGCGGACTCTTCCAACGGCCGGAACAGCGCGTCGTCAGCGAAGCTCTGATCGAACTGGCCCAGGTAGTTGAAGGTGATCGGGGCGACCGGCAACGCCTGCATGGCGCTGCGGCTGCCCTCATCGGCCAGATAGCGCAGCACCCCATAACCCAGCCCCTTATGAGGCACCTGACGCAGCTGCTCCTTGATGGCCTTGATGGACTCATCCGGTTCGGCATGGTCGAGCGCAGGGGTCAGGCGCAACGGATAGGCACTGGTGAACCAGCCGACGGTACGGGTCAGGTCGATGTCATCGAACAGGGTTTCGCGACCGTGGCCTTCGAGCTGGATCAGGGTCGAGGCTTGCCCGCTCCAGCGACACACTACCAGCGCCAATGCGGTCAGCAGCAAGTCGTTGACCTGGGTCCGGTAGGCGCTCGGCGCCTGTTGCAGCAGATGCCGGGTGCTACTGGAGTCCAATCGCACGCTGAGGGTTCGGGCGTGACGATTCTGCTGACCGCCCTGCGGGGCATGGCACGGCAGCGCTGCGGTCGGACCGCTGAGCTGGCGTTGCCACCATTGAAGCTCTTCACGCAACGACTCGCTGCCGGCATAGGCCTGCAAGCGACTCGCCCAGTCCCGGAAGGCACTGGTCTTGGCCGGCAAACGAACCGGCAGGGTTTCACTGAGCTGCCGATAGGACGTCTGCACATCGTCAAGCAGCACACGCCAGGACACACCATCGACCACCAGGTGATGAATGACCATCAGCAGACGTTGCTGATCCTGCGGTCCATCCACCAGCACGGCACGCAACAGCGGACCGTTCTGCAGATCAAGGCTGCGCTGGGCCTGCTCGAACAGCGCGGCGCATTCGTCCATCTGCGCCACCTGCACGTGGATCAGCAGCGCGTCTTGCGTGACCACTGCGCGATGCTCGGCGCGCCAATGACCGCGCTGCTCCTCGAATCCGAGCCTCAGGGCATCGTGCTGTTCGAGCACGGCGTGCAGCGCGAGTTCCAGCGTCTGCGCGTTCAAGCGGGCGACAGGCTCCAGCACCAGCGCCTGATTCCAGTGCTGACGCTCTGGAATCGGCGTGTCGAAGAACCAGTGCTGAATCGGCGTGAAGCCCGATTCGCCGCTCACCCGGCCCTGTTCGGCCTGGATCAACTGCTGAGTCGTCGCTACGGCAGCAAGGGTATATACGGTCTGATGCTGAAACAGATCACGTGGTGTGAAATGAATGCCCGCCTGACGCGCCCGACTGACCACCTGAATCGACAGAATCGAATCGCCGCCCAGCTCGAAGAAGTTGTCGTCGAGCCCGACCTGCGCCACGTTCAGCACTGCGCACCAGATCGCCGCCAGTTGCTGCTCGAGGTCGCTGACCGGCGCCACGTAGTGCTGACGATTGAGCTCGGGGTCCGGCGCAGGCAAGGCCCGTCGGTCGAGTTTGCCGTTGGCCGTCAGCGGCATGCTGTCCAGCAGAATCAGGTGCGCAGGCACCATGTAATCCGGCAGTTGCGCCTTGAGGTGCGCTTTGAGCGAGTCACGCAGATGCGCCTGTTGCCCGGCATCCTGCGCGGCCACGTCAGTGACCAGATAACCCGCCAATTGCTTGCCTGACGGCGTATCCAGGGCCAACACCACGGCCTCGCGCACGCGCCCGTGTTCCAGCAGGCGGGTCTCGATTTCGCCCAGTTCAATGCGGAAGCCGCGAATTTTGACCTGATGGTCGATTCGGCCCAAGTATTCCACAAGCCCATCGGCACGCTGGCGCACCAGATCGCCGGTGCGATACAGACGCCCGCCCTGCCCGCTGAACGGATCGGCCACGAAGCGCTCGGCGGTCATGCCCGGACGCTGGTGATACCCCTGCGCCAGACCCGGTCCGCCAATGTACAACTCGCCACTTGCGCCCTGCGGCACCAGAGCCAGATCGGCATCAAGGATGTAGGCGACTCGCGCGCCCACCACCTGACCAATCGGCACGCTGGCCTCGCCTTCCGGCAATTGCTGCGGGGCCAGACTCGCCAGCGGCATGACCACGGTTTCCGTCGGGCCGTAGGCGTTGAAGAACAGCTCCGGCTGGAACACCGCACGAATGCGATGCAGGTGCTCGCCAGTCAGCGCTTCGCCGCCGGTGATGCACATGCGTACTGGCAGGGTCTGACCCTGTGTCGCCAGCCATTGCGCCAGCTGGCTGCCGTAGCTCGGGGTGAAACCGAGAATATTGACCTGTTGTTCACGGATCAGGCTGCAGATTTCTTCGGCGTCCCACTGCCCCTGCGCGCGCAATACCACGCGTGCACCGGCAAGCAATGGCACCAGCAGACGCTCGGTGGCCGCATCGAAATTGATCGAATAGAAATGCAGCTCGCAGTCGTCAGGCTGCATGTCGAAGCGGCGGATCACCGCCTGGCAGTGCATGGCGATCTCGCCATGGGACACCACCACGCCTTTTGGCTTGCCGGTCGAGCCCGAGGTGTAGATCAGGTACGCCTGATGCTGCGGCAGGCTGAGGAACGGCAATTCGTCGTGCGAGTAGCCTTCCAGCAATGGCAGGTCATCCTCCAGACACCAGCGCGCCACGTCATCAGGCAGCTCGCCGAGGGCGGCAAACAGTGCGCGATCACTCAACAGCAGGCCGACGCCGCTGTCTTCGATCATGTACTGCAAGCGCTCCAACGGGTATTCCGGATCCAGCGGTACATAGGCGCCACCAGCCTTGAGGATCGCCAGCAGGCCGATCACCATGTGCAGCGAACGCTCCAGCGCCAGACCGACACGCACCTGCGGCCCGACACCCCGCTCGCGCAGCGCCCGCGCCAGTTGGTTGGCCCGGCTGTCCAGTTCGGCGTAGCTCAGGGTTTCGCCGGCAAAGGTCAGCGCTGGCGCGTTCGAACGCAGGCGAGCCTGCCCGGCAAACAGCTCATGAATGCACTGATCCAGGCGTTGCTCGCCCGCTTCGACGCCCAGACTGTCGAGCAGCTGCTGACGCTCGGTATCCTGCAACAGCGGCAGGTCGCTGAGGCATTGCTGCGGATCGGCCAGCAAGGCTTGCAGCAGGTTGAGCCAGTGCTCGGCCATTTTGGCGATGCGCGGCTCGTCGAACAGGTCGGTGCTGTAAGTCAGGCAGCAACCCAGACGATGATCCAGTTCGGTGACTTCCAGATTGAGGTCGAACTTGGTCGCCCGCGCATCGTTGACCAGATACTCGACTGTCATCCCGGCCAGCTCACGGCTCTGCTGGAATTCCCAGCGCTGCACGTTGCACATCACCTGGAACAGCGGGTTGTAAGCCGCGCTGCGCGGCGGTTGCAGGGCTTCGACCAGATGGTCGAACGGTAGGTCCTGATGTGACTGGCCTTCGATGACGGTATGCCGGACCTGCTCGAACAACTGGGCCACGCTCATCTGCCCGTCGAGCTGCACACGCAGCACCTGGGTGTTGAGGAACGCGCCGATCAGGCCTTCGCTTTCCGGGCGAATCCGATTGGCCACCGGCGCGCCGATGCGCAGGTCGGTCTGGCCGCTGTAACGGTAGAGCAGCACCGCCAGCGTGGCGATCATGGTCATGAACAGGGTCAGGCCGTTCTGTGCGTTGAAAGCGCGAACCCTGGCGGCCAGATCGGCTTGCAGATCAAAACGGTACAACTCGCCCTGATGGCTCTGCACCGGCGGACGCGGACGGTCGCCGGGCAGTTCCAACAGCGGATGCTCGCTGCCCAGTTGCGCGGTCCAGTAATCCAGTTGGCGCTGACGCTCGCCCGCTTCCATCCACTGGCGTTGCCAGACGCTGTAATCCAGATACTGCACCGCCAGCGGTTCCAGCGGCGACGGCTTGCCCTCAAGAAAGGCTTCGTACAGCAGCCCCAGTTCGCGAGCGAAAATGTCCATCGCCCAGCCTTCGGTGACGATGTGGTGCAGGGTCAGGACGAAGTAATGCTCCAGCTCGCCCGCCCGGACCAGACAGGCACGCAGCAGCGGTCCGGTTTCCAGATCAAACGGCTGATGCGCTTCGCTGTCGGCCAGAGCCTGAAGCCGCTGCTGACGAACCTCGGCAGGCAGCGCGGAAATGTCCTCCCAGCGCATCTGCAGACCGGTGTGCTCCGAGACTTTCTGATACGCCACGCCATCGACGCTGGGAAAGGTGGTGCGCAGGGTTTCGTGGCGCAGGATCAGCGCTTGCAGCGCCGCGTCGAAACGCTCGATGTTCAGCACGCCGTTCAGGCGCGCCATGCCGCCCACGTTGTAGGCCGGGCTGTCCGGCTCCATCTGCCAGAGGAACCACATGCGTTGCTGTGAGTAGGACAACGGCACCGGCTGGCTGCGGTCGACGCGGGCAATCGGTTGCAGGCTGCCGCGTACGCCGGACGCCTGAATGCTCGCAATCTGCTCGGCGAACGCACCCAGTTCGCTGGCCTCGAACAGTGTGCGCAGCGGCAGGTCGATGTCGCAGGCCTGACGCACGCGGGAGATAATCTGCGTGGCCAGCAAGGAATGGCCGCCCAGCGTGAAGAAGTCATCACGCAAGCCGACACGCGGCACACCCAGCACTTCGCGCCAGATGGCGGCGATCTGCTTTTGCAGCGCCGACTGCGGCTCGACGTGCTCGCGGGTCTGCCATTGCGGTTCGGGCAAGGCGCGACGGTCGAGCTTGCCGCTAGGGCTCAAGGGCATGCTGTACAGGCGCACGAATTGCGTCGGGACCATGTAATCCGGCAGTTCCAGCGCCAGTGCGGACTTGATGCGCTCTGCCTGTTCAGCTTCGCTTTCGTCCTCGAGCGCTGCGGTGTAATAGCCGATCAGTTGCGGACCGACGACCGTTTCGCGCACCAGCACCGCCGCATGGCCAATACCCGGCTGAGCCAGCAGACGCGCTTCGATTTCCTGCGGTTCGACCCGGAAACCACGCAGCTTGACCTGCTGATCGAGACGCCCCAGGTATTCCAGCGCGCCGTCGCTGCCCCAGCGCACCCGATCGCCGGTGCGATACAGCCGCTCACCCGCCTCGCCCAGCGGATCGGCCACGAAACGTTCGGCTGTCAGCGCAGGACGATCCAGATAGCCCCGCGCCAGTCCGATGCCGCCAATGCACAGCTCGCCAGCAACGCCTTGCGGCACCGGATTCAATTCATTGTCCAGCACCCGACACAGCACGTTGCCCAGCGGGCGGCCAATCGGCGAGCGCTCGCCGTCCGCCAATTGGCAGTGCCAGTGGCTGACGTTGATCGCGGTTTCGGTCGGGCCATAGCGGTTGTGCAGTTGCACGTTCGGCAGTTGCTCCAGCACCCGGTTGCGCAGCTCACTCGGCAACGCTTCACCGCCGGAGAACAGACGACGCAGGCTGTTGCACTGCCGGGTGAGCGGTTCGTCGATGAACACCTGCAACAGCGGCGGCACGAAGTGCAGCGTGGTGACGCTGTAATCCGTGACCAGTTGCGCGATGCGATGCGGATCGCGGTGCTCGCCGGGACCGGCCAGCAGCAATCGGGAACCGGTGATCAGCGGCCAGAAACACTCCCACACCGACACGTCGAAACTGATTGGCGCTTTCTGCATCAGCACGTCGCTCTCATCCAGCGCGTAGGTCGCCTGCATCCATTGCAGGCGCTCGGCCAGCGCGGCGTGGGTGTTGCCAACGCCCTTGGGTTGCCCGGTGGAGCCCGATGTGTAGATCACGTACGCAAGGTTATCGCCCTGTATATGCAGACGCGGCGCACTGACCGGCCAGCTTTCCAGGTTCAGGGTGTCCATCGCCATCGTGCAGACACCCTCGGCGCTCGGCAGATCACCCAGCAGATGGCTCTGGGTCAACAGCAGTTCGACGCCGCTGTCGTTGAGCATGTAAGCGAGGCGTTCGGTCGGGTAATCCGGGTCCAGCGGCACGTACGCGCCACCGGCCTTGAGAATCGCGAGCAGCCCGATCAGCAGTTGTGGCGAACGCTCGGCGGCAATCGCGACGTTGACATCAGGGCCGACGCCCTTGTCGCGCAGGTAATGCGCCAGACGGTTGGCTTGGGCATGCAGGCTGGCGAAGTCGAGGCTGCCGCCCTCCCACATCAGCGCAATCCGTTCCGGCGTCTGTCGGGCCTGATTGCTGAGCAGCTCAGGCAGCCAATGCGTCGCGGGCGCACAGGGCGCAACGCTCCACTGTGCCTGTTGCGCCTGCTCGTCATCGCCGAGCAGTTGCAGATCACCCAGTGCGACCTGCGCATGCTGGCTGACCTGAGTCAGCACCCGCACATAGTGCTGCGCCATGCGCACGATGGTGTCGCGCTCGAACAGCTCGTCGGCGTAATCGAAAGACAGCGTCAGGCGCCCGTTTCTGTCTTCCTCGCTGTGCAATTGCAGGTCGAACTTGGCTTCGCGGCTGTGCCATGGCAATTCGTCGGCGAGTAATCCCGGCAAGCGGCGCAAGGCACTCAGGTCGCGCTGCTGATGGTTGAACATGACTTGAAACAGACCGTGCTCGCGGGCCTGAGGAAAGGCTTCGACCAGTTGATCGAAGGGCACATCCTGATGAGCCTGGGCGTCCAGCGCCGTCTGACGGGTCTGGGCCAGCAGCGCAGAGAACGGCTGGCGCGTATCGAGCTGCGCACGCAACACCAGGGTGTTGATGAAGAAACCGATCATGCCCTGGGTTTCATGACGCGGACGATTGGCACCGGGCACGCCGATGCGAATGTCAGTGTGTCCGCTGTAGCGATGCAACAGGGTCTGGAAGCTGGCCAGCAACAGCATGAACGGCGTCGATTGCCAGGCTTGCGCCGTATTGCGCACGGCGGCGCTCAATTCGGCACTCAGGCGCAGGCCGTAGCGGTCGGCGCTGTGCTGCTGGCGCGCCGAGCGCGGATGATCGGTGTTCAACGCGAGCACTGGCTGCTCGTCGCCCAGTTGCTGCTTCCAGTACTCGAGCTGGCGCGCAGCCTCGCCACGCGCCAGCCATTCACGCTGCCACTGGCCGTAGTCGGCATAACGCAGCGCCAGCGGTGCCAGTTCGAGCGACTGACCTTGAACAGCCGCCGCATAAAGGCGCGAGAATTCATCGATCAGCACGTTCAGCGACCAGCCGTCGGCGATGATGTGGTGCAGGGTCACCAGCAACAGGTGTTCTTCGTCGTCCAGTTGCACCAGCGTTACGCGCAGCAGCGGACCGTTCTGTAAATCGAACGGCTGACGCGCCTGCTCTTCGCGAATCGCCCGCGCACGGGCTTGGCGCTCGTCGCCAGACAGGCCACTGATGTCCAGCACCTGTAACTGAAACTCACCGACCGGATCGATGCGTTGCAACGCTACGCCGTCCTGTTCGTAGAAGCGGGTACGCAGCGATTCATGCCGCTCGATCAGCCGCTGAAAACTGTCGCGCAGGGCCGTGCGGTCCAGTTCGCCACGCAAGTGCAGACCGCCGGGAATGTTGTAGGCGCTGCTGTGCGGGTCCAGTTGCCAGACAAACCACAGGCGGTTCTGCGCCAGGGATTGCGGCAAGTGCTCGTCACCCGGCAGGCGGGTGATTGCGTTTTCGCTGGGCGCATCGCCTTGTTGTGCGGCCAGTTGCAGCGCTTCGATCTGTGCAACAAAGGCACCCAGGGTCGGCGCTTCGAACAGCAGACGCAGGCTTAGGCCGATGCCCAGCACCTCACGTAGCTTAGCCACCACCTGAGTCGCGGCAATCGAGTTGCCGCCCAGCAGGAAGAAGTGGTCATCCACGCTGATCTGCTCGCGCTGCAACTGCTCGCACCAGACATCGGCGACTTTGGCCAGCAGCTGCGAACCCGTGGGATACGCCTGCGCCACCTGAAGTGCGGTGCTTTCAGGAAACACCGCGTAGCTGTCCAGGCTGCCATCGGCCAGACGCGAGCGGCAGGCTGAACGTTGCAGTTTGCCGCTGGAGGTCTTGGGCAGCGCGCCAGGGTTGAGCAACACAACGACCGTCGGCGCTTCCTGGAATGCATCGGCCACGGCTTGTCGAATGAGCTTGATCAAGGCTTCGGGTGGCAGGGTTTTCTGCACACTGCGACCGACTTCAGCCGCAATGCCGATGCCTTCGATGCCCGCATGAGCCACAGCGAACGCGGCGATACGGCCTTTGCGCACCACATCGACATCGCGCTCGACGACTTTTTCGATGTCCTGCGGATAGAGGTTCTGCCCGCGCACGATCAGCATGTCTTTCAAGCGGCCAGTGATATAGAGCTCGCCGTGGCGCTGAAAACCCAGATCGCCGGTTCGCAGCCAGGTCTGGCCGCCGTGTTCAACGAAGGTCTTTGCCGTCGCTTCAGGGTTGCGCCAGTAACCATGGGCGATGCTCGGACCGGTCGCCCAGACTTCACCGACGTGGTTTTCGTCCAGCACTTGCAAGGTATTTGGGTCTGCGATCAGTACACCATGCCCCGGCTGACCGGTGCCGCAACTCATCACCGGACTGCCCTCACCCAGCTCCACGACGTTGCGCGCCAGCGCCGCTTCGTCCAGACGCAACGAAGGAATGCCGTGGCCGCGCTTGCCACCGGCCACATAGAGCGTGGCCTCGGCCAGCCCGTAGGACGCCATGAAGCTGTCGGGCGTGAAGCCGCAACGGGCGAACTTGTCGGCGAACGCGTCAAGGCTGTCCTGACGGATCGGCTCGGAACCTGAGTACGCAACGCGCCAGCGACTCAGGTCCAGACGCTCCAGCGCCGACTCGCTGACCCGTGCGCTGCACAGCTGATAGGCGAAATCCGGTCCGCCGCTGATGGTGCCGCCGTACTCGCTGATCGCTTCCAGCCAGCGCAACGGGCGGGTCAGAAAGTACGCAGGCGCCATCAGTACGCAGGGCACGCCGCTGAAAATCGGCTGCAACAGACCGCCGATCAGGCCCATGTCGTGGTACAGCGGCAGCCAGCTGACGATGACGTCGTCGGGGTTGAGGTCAATGCCGAAGCCGTGACGGATCAGCATTTCGTTGGCAACCAGGTTGCCGTGGCTCACCTGCACGCCTTTGGGCAAGGCAGTGGAGCCGGAGGTGTACTGCAGAAAGGCGATGTCATCGGCCTGCAATTCAGGTCCTTGCCAACCCTCGCCCAGGGCGCGGTCCAGCGTGTCCACATAAAGCAGTTGCGGCGCATCGGCAGCCGCCAGCTCGTCCATTTGCAACAAGGCGGATTTCAGGTCGGAACCGGTCAGCAGCAGACGCGGTTCGGCGTCGGCGATGATCGACAGCAGACGTTCCTGATGATGACGGCGATTGGATTCCGGCGGATAGGCCGGTACGGCAATGACCCCGGCATACAGACAACCGAAGAACGCCGCCACGTAATCCGGCCCGCTGTGAAACAGCAGAATCGCGCGATCTCCCGGCACTGCCTCACGCTTCAGGGCGGCGGCAATGGTGCGCGCACGCAGGTCCAGATCACGGTAGGCCAACACCAGGCCCTGGCTGTTTTCATCGGTGAGAAAACGCAGCGCCAACTGGTCAGGCGTTTTCGCGGCGCGACGTTGCAGCGCCTGAGCCAGAGTGTCGGGGAGTTCGAAAGCGTCCATGATGGGTTCCTGCTGGATTCGGCTTGCCAGAGCGGGTCTGGGTATCAAAAAAAGCGCGTCGCAGGATCAGCGACGCGTCGGGCGAGCGGGCATCAGCCAGCAGCGCGGGTCAGGTGCCGCGCAGCGCTGTTGCGCCAGCGAGTCAGGTGCTGTTCGGCGTAACGCCGAAGATGGCGTAGCAATTGAGCCTGCTCGTCGACCAGATAGAAGTGGTGGCCTTCGAACATGTCTAGAGAAAACCCCGTCGCGGCGTCTTCCTGCCAGTCGAGCAGTTCTTCGACGCTGACGCTGTCCTGCTTGCCGCCGAATACGTGAATGGGGATCTGCAGCGGCTCGCGCACGCCATAGACAAAGCTGCCACACAGCAGAAAATCGGCGCGCAGGATCGGCAGCATCATTTGCATGAGTTCGTCATTGGCGATCACCTCTTCGCGGGTGCCCTTGAGCGTACGAAGCCGTTCGATCAATTGCGCATCGGTCCTGGCCACGGCGTAGTCGCTGACGTCGCGGCGCGCAGGCCCCGCCGTGGCCGAGGCGAACAGCGCCAGCGGCGCGGGCAGCCCGCGAACGCGCAGTGCATGCGCCAGTTCGAAGGCCAGCAGTCCGCCCAGGCTGTGCCCGAACAGCGCATAAGGGGTGTCGAGTTCGGCGGCGATTTCATCGGCCAGTTGACCGGCCAGTTGCACGATATCCGTCTGCAACGGCTCCGCCATGCGCATGCCGCGGCCCGGCAGTTCCAGCGGGCGCACGTTCAGCCAGTCCGGCAACGTGCGCCGCCAGGGGCTGTAGAACATCGCGCTGGCACCGGAATACGGCAGGCAGAACAGCTTCATGCCTGTAGAGCTGTTCATATCAGGGCCGTCCGTCCATTGGATCCGGTGTAAAAGCCTCGATGCGCGCGATTGATACGCATGGTGTTCTCCTGATGTCATCCCCGGCCTGCGCCATGGGCGGGCCTGTCATCAATGAGAACGGACGGCGTTCGGAAATAATTAGTCGCATTCGCCCGCCTTGCACGCGTGTCGGGCGCACTGGTCGGAATCGCCCCTTTAAAGTGCGCTGATGCGCTTTCGCATTTGACAATAATTATCATTAAGACTAATTTATCGCCCCACGTGATGGTGCGACCCACAAGGCCGCTCCCCTCCAATGACTTTGCAGCAAGGTGAATTCCATGACGGAACAAGTATTCACAAGTAAGTGCGATTCACCCCTCCTCCAGGCTTTCGTCGACAATTACCTGCTGCTGGTCAAGATTGCCGCACGCATCGTGGGTTGTCGGTCCCGTGCCGAGGATGTGGTTCAGGACGCTTACTTCAGGCTGCGTTCGGCCCCTCAGGTCACACTGACGTTCAAGGCTCAGCTCAGCTATCTGTTTCAGATCGTGCGCAATCTGGCCATCGACCACTACCGCAAGCAGGCACTGGAGCAGCGATACACCGGCCCCGAGGCAGAGGGTTTGAATGTGGTGATTCAGGGCGCGTCACCGGAAACCTCGCACATCAACTTCTCGAGTCTGGAAAAAATTGCCGACGCGCTTTCGGAGCTGCCACCCCGCACCCGTTACGCGTTCGAGATGTACCGCCTGCACGGTGTACCGCAAAAGGACATCGCCAAGGAACTGGGCGTTTCCCCTACCCTGGTCAACTTCATGATTCGCGATGCGCTGATTCACTGTCGCAAGGTCAACGGCGTCAGAACCGAGCCTTGAGCCTTTTCAGACGACAAAAAAATCCGGAGCCTGGGCTCCGGATTTTTCGTTTTGGCTCGACGCTTTTTATCAGCGGCTGACCTGGTACTCAGGCTGCACTTCCGGCATGGCCGAAGAGTGGTGGTTCAAGATCTTCCACTCGTTGCCGACACGATGGTAAAGGAAGGTATAGCGAGCCTGGACCTTGCTCTGCTTGCCTTCGGCCGACGTCAGGGTGAAGGTGTAGACACCGCTGTCCACTGCTGCATCCGGACCCAGACGGCGGATTTCCCGGTAGTTGATCTCACCGACCGGCTTCAGGGCCAGGAAGTGCTCGAAGTAGTCCTTGATCTCGGCCGGGTTGGCTCGCACCTTGTTCGAGACAGTCGGCTGCAGCACCGCATCCTTGGCGTAGAGAGAGACAACGGTCTGCGGATTGCCGGTTTTCAGAGCCTTGTTCCAGCGGTCGAACAGACCTGCAATCTCTTTATCGTTTACGTTGCTTGGCTGCTCGGCCACCATGCGATAGGTGTAACCGCCGGCCGGTTCGGCAGCTGCCTGAACCATTGGGGCGCTAACAGCGAGGAACAGGGCCAGGGCGGTCAATTTCAGTTTCATTGCAACTCTCCTACGGGGTAATCGGTTCAGGGATTCAGTGGTTGCCAATTTGCCCTGTAGCGCTGTTTGCTCCATCGGCCGAACGGGGTTATTTGCCTATGCCAACTGGCAGATAGGCGCACAATCGCCTTACGCGTTCTAATGGCTGTAACTCAAGGTGTGCTCGCGCGCGCATCACCCTTCGCTGGAGCCCTCCCCTATGCAAAGCCCTCCCCATGACCCGGCAAGTGCCCTGGCGATCCGTACCCAGTATCGCCAGTCGCAAAGCCGTGCCGCCCGTCTGCGACTTCTGGTGGACACGGGCCAGGAACTGACCCAGCTGCCGCCCGAAGCCATGCGCCAGCGGGTGCTGCAACGGGCCTGTGCCTTCGTGGCCATGGACCATGGCCTGCTGCTTGAGTGGACCAGCGATAACGTAGTCACGATCACGGCCAGCCACGGCAGCAAGGAACGTCTGAACTCGATGGACAAGGTGGCCGACACCCTGGCCGTCGGCCCGCAATGGCTGGATTGTCCGCAAGACCGACTGCCCAGTGTGCTGATGCTGCCGTTGCGCGGTGCAGATGAAGGCGCGTTCGGCACGCTGCTGCTCGCCAACAGCGTCGGGATCAATGCCCCGGACAACGAAGACATTGAATCCCTGCAACTGCTCGCCACGCTGCTGGCGGCGCATCTGGAGAACAACCGCCTGCTCGAAGCGCTGGTGGCGCGGGAACGGACCATGTCCGAGCTGGTTCATCAGTTGTTCACTGCTCAGGAAGACGAGCGCAAGCGCATGGCCTACGACCTGCATGACGGTCTGGCACAAACGCTTGCCGGACTGCATCAGCGTCTGCAAGGTTTCGCCGGGCGCTGCCCGGAACTGCCAGAGCCCATGAGCGCCGACCTGCAGGCCATCCTCAATCTGGCGCAACACTGCGTGGGCGAAGGACGGCAGTTGATCAGCGGTCTGCGCCCTACCGTGCTCGATGACTTCGGCCTGCTTCAGGCGGTCGACAAGGAAGCCGATCGCCTGCGCGAAGCCGGCATTGCCGTGCACTGGAGCTCGCGCTCGATGGTCCGCCTGCCCAGCCATCTGGAGATTGGTCTGTTTCGCATTGCTCAGGAAGGCATCAACAATGTGCTCAAACATTCGGGGGCTGGCAGCGTGCAGCTGGCACTGGACATCAGTGACAGTAACGTTTCGCTGCTGCTCGAGGATAATGGCCGCGGTTTCGTGACCGATCAGCGCAGCGACGGCAGCGGCGTTCAGAAACTGGGGCTGGTGGCCATGCAGGAGCGCGCCAGCCTGATGGGTGGCCGCCTGACCTGCGTCAGCCGTCCCGATTGCGGTACGCGATTGCGCGCTACCGTCCCTTTCACTGCTGACAAGGCAATTCAATGACTGACACCCTGCGACTGGTCCTTGCGGACGACCATGAAGTGACCCGTACCGGATTCGTCTCGCTGCTGGCAGGACATCCGGAATTCGAAGTGGTTGGCCAGGCCGCCAACGGCCAGCAGGCCATTGAGCTCTGCGAAGAACTGCAACCGGACATCGCGATACTCGACATCCGCATGCCGGTGCTCAACGGACTGGGCGCAGCCCGGCTTCTGCAGCAACGCATGCCGAAGCTCAAGGTGGTGATCTTCACCATGGACGACAGCACCGATCACCTGGAAGCGGCGATCAGCGCCGGTGCCGTGGGCTACTTGCTCAAGGACGCCAGCCGCGATGAGGTGATTGCCAGCCTGCAACGCGTGGCACGTGGTGAAGAGGCTTTGAACAGTGCGGTCAGCGCACGCCTGCTGCGCCGCATGACCGAGCGCAACACCAGCGGCGCGTCACTGCCCGAAGCCCTGACGCCTCGCGAACGTCAGGTGTTGGGGCTGGTGGCAGGCGGTTTCAGCAACCGGGAAATCGGCGAAAAACTGGGCATCACCACCGGGACTGCCAAGGCTCACGTGGAAAAAGTGATCGGCAAGCTCGGCGCATCTGATCGCACCCAGGCGGCCGTGCGTGGTGTGGCGCTGGGACTGGTTACTCAGGCACCGGGCGACTGGCAATGACAGCACTGTCCACCAGCCGCTGGCAGGATCTCCCCCTGCGTGGCAAGGCACTGCTGGCGATTTCGATGCCGCTGGTGGTGCTGATGTCCTCGCTGGGGTTGATCTATCACGCCGAGCGCCAGACCGCGCAGGCCGAAGAGGATGTGCGCCGTGCACTGCTGGTGCAGGGTGATATTCAGACGGTGCATACCCAGATCGCCGAAGCAGCCGCCAGCGTGCGCGGTTACCTGCTGACCCGCCAGGCGGATTTTCTGCCTGGTTATCTGAACGCACAGCCGCTGATCGACGCGGCGCTGTCACGGCTTGATGCCAATATTCAGGACGTGCAGATGCGTGGCTATCTGACGTCGATCGAACCCCTGATCCACGCCAAGGCGGATGGACTGGCAAAACTGCAGGCGCTCAGCCTGGATGCACCGGAAAACATCACGCGCATCCTGATTGAAAACAAATACGTGCTCGATCAATTGCGCGAACGCATCAGCACCATGCGCGAGCGCGAGGACACGCTGCTGGCCGAACGCACTGCCGCCGCGTCGGCCACTCGCCAGCAACTGTTGCTGTCCACGCTGCTGGCCGCGGCCTGCGGCATCATCGGCGCCATTCTGGCGGTGCTCATGCTGTCGCGAGGCATCGTCACGCGGGTCCAGCAGGTGCAGCGCAACGCCCAACGCCTGGCGCTCGGGCATCCCTTGCGGCCACAACCTCCCGAGAAAGACGAGATCGGCCAGTTGAGCACGCGTCTGGTCGAAGCCGGGCAATTGCTTGCCGAGCGTGAGCGTGCCCTGCGGGACAACGAAGAACGCCTGCGGCTCATCATTGAAGGCGTGAAGGACTACGGCATTTTCGCGCTGGACAAGCACGGCTACATCACCACCTGGAACGCCGGTGCCGAGCGCATCAAGGGCTACACCGAGCAGGAAATCATCGGTCAGCACTTCTCTGTTTTCTACCAGCCAGAGGAGTGTCCGCAGCATCCGGACATGGCGTTACATGAGGCTACGGTCGAAGGCCACTACATGGAAGAAGGCTGGCGCTGCCGCAAGGACGGCAGCCGTTTCTGGGCCAGCGTGGTGATTACTGCACAGTACGACGGCAACGGCGAACTGCGCGGTTTCTCCAAGATCACCCGCGACATCACCGACCGCCGTGCCGCAGAGATCGCGCTGGGTACGGCCCGTGAAGAAGCCGAACGCGCCAGCCGGGCGAAAAGCGAGTTTCTTTCGCGCATGAGCCACGAGTTGCGCACGCCGCTGAACTCGATCCTGGGGTTTGCCCAGTTGCTGGACATGGATTCGACGGCCAGCCAGCGGCCGCAGGTCGGGCACATCCTGCGTGCCGGTCAGCATTTGCTGAAGCTGATCAACGAGGTGCTGGACATCGCCCGGATCGAAGCCGGCCACCTGTCCCTGAGCCTGGAACCGGTGGCCCTGTCGGCAGTGCTTCAGGAAGCGCTGGTGCTGGTTTCGCCGATGGCGGCAGACGGCAACATCCGGCTGGTCGAACTGCCCGACATGCCGGACGAACTTGGCGTGATCGCCGACCGCCAACGCCTGATTCAGGTGTTGCTCAACCTGTTGTCCAACGCCATCAAGTACAACCGGCCCCATGGTCAGGTGCAGATCGAAGTCGAGCAACTGGATGAGCACACGACCGTAACCGTCATCGACACCGGCCACGGCATTGCCGCCGAACGCATTGATCAGTTGTTCAAGCCGTTCGAGCGCCTGGGCGCCGATCCGAATGTTGAAGGCACCGGCCTGGGTCTGGCGCTGAGCAAAAGCATGCTCGAGATGATGCAGGGTCAGCTGTCGGTGGAAAGCACGCCCGGACAGGGCAGCCGCTTCACCCTGAGACTGCCTCACGTTCAAGTGCAGGCTCCCGTCGCGCCCGCACCGCGTCCGACCGAACTGCTCCCGGCCGTGCAACGCCCTGCCACTGCCGACTATCACGGCAAGGTGCTGTGCATCGAAGACAACCTGTCGAGCATGGCCCTGATCGAGACGCTGCTGCAGCGCAGACCGGGCATTCGGCTGCTGTCGAGCATGCAGGGGCAACTGGGTCTGGACCTGGCCAGGCAGCATGCCCCGCAATTGATCCTGCTGGACCTGAATCTGCCGGACCTTCAAGGGCTGGAAGTCCTGCAGCGTTTGAGACGCCTGCCTGCGACCGCACATACGCCGATCCTGATGATCACCGCCGACGCCAGCGACACCGTTCAGCGAACCTTGCAAGCGGCCGGCGCAACCGCCATCCTGACCAAACCCATCCAGGTGCCGGCCTTTCTCGCGTATCTGGATCAATACATACCGGAGCCGACATGACCGGAGATTTCCGTATCCTGATCATTGATGATCAGCGCCCCAACCTTGAGTTGATGGAGCAACTGCTCGCACGGGAAGGACTGACAAACGTACTGAGCAGCACCGAGCCGTTGCGTACACTGGACCTGTTCAACAGTTTCGAGCCGGATTTGGTGGTACTGGACCTGCACATGCCCGAGTTCGACGGCTTTGCGGTCCTGGAGCAACTGAACCGGCGCATTCCCACCAATGATTATGTGCCGATCATGGTTCTGACAGCGGATGCCACGCGTGACACTCGCCTGCGCGCCCTGGCACTGGGCGCACGGGACTTCATCAGCAAACCGCTCGATGCGCTGGAAACCATGCTGCGGATCTGGAACCTGCTGGAGACGCGCGCGCTGTACAAGACCCTGCGCAAGCTGGTGCCGCCGGAGCACATAGAACTGCTGCGCCAGCCACGTTCGCTGGCACAGCAATAGCTGGCGGCTTACTTGATAAGCGTCACCGGCACCGACGCTTCATGAATCACCCGCGTGGCGACCGAGCCCAGCAACAGGCCCGTCACGCTGCTCAACCCCCGGGTGCCCATGACGATCACGTCGCAACCCAGCTTCTGCACCTGCGCCTCGACCTGCTCCGCAACATTGCCAAGATCAACGTGCGCCTGAAAGGGTGTTCCGGCAGCGGTCAGCAGCTCGATCGCATCATCCAGCACGCGTTTGCCTTCGTTGTTCAGACCGGCCTTCACACCCTCGATCATGTCCGGTGCCAGATAGAGGCTGTAGTCGATCGGACTGGCCTGTACGTTCAGCAGATGAACCTCAAGCGGCTTTTTGAGATCGGCAGACAGCTCAATGACATACCCGAGGGCCCGCATGGCGTGATCGGAACCGTCGAAAGGAACAAGAACTTTATGCATGGCGGCTTTCCTTGTTGGATTATGCCGTCAACATAGCCTGAGCCGGGCGGCGCAGCTACTGCAAAGAGTGTTTGATTTGATCCAGAGCAAACAGCCGACGCCTGGACTGCCAGACGTCACTGAGAAAATACCTGTTTGCTCGCCTTTAGCGACCTTCGAGGAAAGCTGCCGCCTGATCCAGCAGCATCAGCGGGTTCTCATGCTTGTGGATATCGACTGAAAGCAACTGCCGAAAACGCCGCGCCCCCGGAAAGCCCTGGGCGAGCCCGAGCACATGCCGGGTGATATGGTGCATGTTGCCGCCACTGGCCAGATGCGCCTCGATATAAGGCCGTAATGCCTCCAGCGCTTCGGCGCGACTGATAACCGGCGCGGTGCTGCCGAACAGTTGCTGATCCACTTCCGCCAGCAGGTAGGGATTGTGATACGCCTCACGGCCCAGCATCACGCCGTCAAAGGTCTGCAGATGCTCCTGGCATTGCTCCAGCGTCTTGATACCGCCGTTGAGGACGATCTCGAGCTGCGGGAAATCCTTCTTCAATTGCGCAACCACGTCATAACGCAGCGGCGGAACATCCCGATTCTCCTTCGGCGACAAACCTTCCAGAATCGCGATTCGCGCGTGCACCGTAAAACTCTGGCAACCGGCCTCATGCACCTTGCCGACGAAATCACACAGCTGCTCGTAGCTGTCACGACCATTGATCCCGATACGGTGCTTGACCGTGACCGGAATGCTCACCGCATCACGCATCGCTTTAACACAATCCGCCACCAACTCCGGATGCCCCATCAGGCACGCGCCAATCATGTTGTTCTGCACCCGATCACTCGGGCAACCGACATTCAGATTGACCTCGTCATACCCCACCCCTTCCGCCATCCGCGCACACGCCGCCAGATCCGCCGCCGTACTGCCACCCAACTGCAGCGCCAACGGATGCTCGGTCTCGTGATGCTTCAAGAACCGCGCGCTGTCGCCGTGCAGCAACGCGCCGGTGGTAACCATCTCGGTGTAGAGCAAGGCGTGTTTGGAGAGCAGACGCAGGAAGAAGCGGCAATGGTGGTCGGTCCAATCCATCATCGGCGCAACGGAGAAGCGGCGGGACAGCGCAGGCCTTGTAGGCCTGGGGCTTGAGGCAATATCTGGTTGCATATTTATCAGTCGATTTTTAGCACTTTCGGGCTGTTTTTGGCCGTTTTTTGGGCTCGGTGCTAAAATTTAGCACCGCAAAAAAACTTTTAGCACCGAAGGAACGAGATGGGAACGATCACCCAAAGGAAGAACAAAAAGGGTGGAATCAAGTACACCGCACAAATCAGGTTCAAACGCGCAGGGAAGGTAGTTTATCAGGAAGCGCAGAGCTTTTACCGCAAGCTCGTAGCTCAGGGGGCAACGTGGAATCTTACAGGGACTGGAATGAATGGCGAAGGTGCGCTGTCCTGAGCAAAGTCTCCAGAGCGACCTGCATTGATTTCCATAGCCGCCTTTAATAAACCCTTACCTACCTTACGCTCTGCATTGCAGTTGACCACTACACACATCGGAAGCCGAACCTTGCGCAACACAGGTGACCCTGTTCATGTCAACGGATAGGTCTGTCTTGAATGCAAGACGTTCACGATCTCCACTCGATCTGAGGCAATGCGGTAAACGATGATGTAATTGGGGTGCGCGACGAGTTCGCGCGTACCGGAAACCCGCCCCAGAGGAAAAAGATAAGGATGTTCAGCTAATGGTAAAGGCGCAGCCTGAAGACGTGATTTTAGGCGACGAGCGGCAGGGGGGTTTTCATTGGCGATGTAGAGGATGATTGAAGAAAGGTCATTTACAGCAGCTTGCAGCCAGACAATGGGCAACATCAGCTACCCAATCTCTGCCTGGCCTCAGCAGCCTCAATGATCGCGTCCATGCGCGCCATGACTTCATCGTGAGGCACTGCACGTCCAGGTTCGGCCAACGAAGCTTCCACCTTGGCGCGAAACCAGAGATCGTAGCTATCAGCTTGCTCTTGCGTATCAAATTCGGAAACGATGGGGGAAAGTGTAGTGCTCATAAATACCTCCAAGTCATACAGGCCGCAGTCTAGTACGTTCCACTCGAGCTGTCAGGATTGGCGACTTGGGAAACTCTTCAGCAGATATTTCTGCCTGTAAGGTTTCCGCGTGGCTGGTGACGTGAAAGCTCGGTGTCCAGTGCCCTCATGAGCAGGATTCACAGCATGGGATGATCTTCGAAAAACGTCGAAACGTGCGGACAGCCCGCAAGGGATAATCAATTGCTATCCACCCCGCCACTCAAACCCGCCTCAAACTCTGCGTCACCACCCCCAAAATAATCAGATCATCATTATCCGTCACAGGCTGCGACGGGTAATCCTTATGACTGGACTCAAGCATCACGACGTTCCCGCGCATGTGCAAACGTCTGCATACCTGCGCCTCGTTGAGCGAGGCGATGACAATGTCGCCGTGCTCGGCGTAGCGTCCGCGGTCGACAATCAGCATGTCTTCCTTGCTGATGTGCTCCCCTTGCATGCTGTCGTCCTGGATCGCAGCAATGAAAAAGTCCGGTTCTCGCACTTCGCAGAGCTCCGCGATGGAGACGTGTTTTTCGATGACGGGCGATTGCGAGCCGACGGACGACATGGAGATGAAGGGGAGCTTGATGCCCCCTGCGGACAAGGGGCCAAGGAAGGTGACACTCATGATGCGAGCCTTTTTATGATTAACTGTATGCATATACAGTTAATCGCGCATCGGGGCTGAGGTCAACCTTGGACGTAAGATATGTCGACAGATGGCGTCAGGGTTTGGCCTCCGAAAGCTGCTTGATCAACGCCACTGTCAGGTAAAGCCTGGGGGCGATGCTCGACAGTTCGATGTACTCGTCATCGGCATGCAACCCCGCCCCCACAACGCCCATGGTTTCGAGCACGGCCGGTTTTTCGCTACCCGGAACGTAGGCATAGCCTGCGTCAGTGCCGAAGCGCATGGCGATGGGCTCGATGTTGCGCCCGATCTTGCCGTAAAGCGTCTGTGCGGTTTTGGCCAGTTGTTCGGAGCCTGGGTTTTTCGCCAATGGTGGGCGTCCTTTCTCCAGACGTACCGACACCTCGGTGCCGTCGATGAGTTTCTTCTGCACGATGCGCTGGGCGTCGGCGATGACACGATCACTTTCAGACAGAGCGGAATAGCGCATGTCCGCTTCCGCCGAAGCACTGGACGGGATGATGTTGCGCTTCTCGCCGCCCTTGATCAGGGTCCAGTTGACGGTGGTGCCTTTGGCTGGATCGCCCAGGTCCTTGAGCTGCAGCATCTGGTGCGCCAGTTCAATCGCGGCGTTGCGTCCGGCTTCAGGCGCGGAGCCCGCATGTGATGACTTGCCTTTGACGTCGAGAATCACACCGTTGATGCCGTTGGTGGCAACGGTGACGGCATCCTTGTCAGGTGGCTCGTAGGAAAAGACGTAATCGTGCTGGCGAGCCAGTTCGGCGATGATTTTCTTCGAGCCGCTGGAGCCGGTTTCCTCATCAGGGTTGAACAGCACGGTGAGTGTGCCGAAATCCTTGAAGCCCTCCTCCTGCAGAAGCTTCAGGGAATGCAGAATCATTGCGACGCCGCCCTTGGCATCGGCGACGCCTGGGCCATAGGCGCGCTCGCCGTCCTGTTTGAACGGGCGTTTCGCTGCGGTACCCGGTCCAAAAACCGTGTCGTAGTGGACCATCAGCAGAAAGGATCGGGTACCACTGCCCTTGATCGTGCCGACGATGTTGTCGCCGGCGGAGGGCGTCGCGGGCGTGGTGGTGACTTCTGCGCCCAGTGCTTTCAGGCGCTCGACCAACAGCGCGCTGATGGTTTTCAGGCCGGGAGCCTGGCCTGTGCCGGTGTCGACATCAACCAATTGCCTGACGGTCTCGAGATAGGCTGTCTGTTCGATTTCGGCTTTTTTCAGTAGTTGCTCGGGCGAGATGTCCGCCGCGAAAGCGCCGGTGGACAGGATGGAAAAGGCGATGACACTCGCAACCGATGTACGTCGAAATTGCATGCTGGTTCCCTCAGATCATTGCGGCTTGAAACCCCATCTTTACCCAACCTGCCTCGTAACACCACTTCCAGACGCCTGAACGACGTAGAGCCATACAAATGCAAATATGTATATAAATGTAACTGAGAGTAATTAGCATTTATTCAATTGTGAAAAAATTGTTAGGATCCTGCGACCAGCCTGCTGGCTGACCAAACGTCCGGCGCCCCGTTGTTCAAGTAGTTCGCCACTTTCCAAACGCTCAGGTCCATCGTAGGAAACCCACAATGTTTCGTCCGCTCACTTCGCTGACCGCTTTTGCGATTATCGGTGCATCAACTGCTGCGCTGGCTGCTCCCGATCAAACCAGTCCGCCTGCCCAGACTCAGTCGAGCGCGTTGACGCTGGACAATGTCGACATCAATGCGCGAGCAGGCGTGGCGGGAACGGCGACCACCGAAGGCAGCGGTTCCTACACCACCGGCTCCATGAGCACCGCCACCAAGTTGCCGTTGTCGATTCGCGAAACGCCACAGTCGGTCAGCGTGATTTCACGTCAGCGCATCGAAGATCAGGGCATGAACGATCTGAACGATGTCGTTAAATACGCGCCGGGCATCATCCTGCGCAAGTTCGGTACGGACCGTCAGCAGTTTCTCGCACGCGGTTTCAGCATCGACAACCTGATGTACGACGGTCTGCCGACCATCGTGAGCACCTTCACGCTGGACACCATTTCCGGGGCCGATCTGGCGATGTACGACCGTGTCGAAGTGGTCCGCGGCGCCACCGGTCTGATGACGGGCGCAGGCAGCCCATCGGCAACATTGAATCTGATCCGCAAGCGCCCCACCGCCATACCGCAAGTCAGCGTCACGACCAGCGCGGGCAGCTGGGATCGCTACCGAACGGAAGTGGATGCCTCCAACAAACTGAACGACTCGGGTACATTGCGCGGTCGGGTAGTGACAGCGTATGAAAAGGGCAACAGCTTTCTCGACGAGCGCGATGAGGAACGCCAGACGTTCTACGGAATCCTGGAAGCAGACCTGAACGAATCGACCACCTGGACCATCGGTGCGTCCAAGCAGCGTGACGATGCTACATCGGACTGGGGCAGTCTGCCTTCGGGTCCGAATGGCCAATACCTCGGCCTGCCCCGCTCCACATTCCTGAGCAACGACTGGGCTTACTGGGATCGGGACAACGTCAGCGTATTCACCGACGTGACTCACCGGTTCGACAATGGCTGGAGCGGCAAGATCGCAGCGGCAAAGATATGGGCCGAGTCGGACATGTATTCCAACTATCTGACGGCTAACGGCAACGGTTATGGCCAGGCGGCAGGTCAGTACGACACCACCGATGTGCAGACCAATATCGATGGCTCGCTGTCCGGCCCTTTCAAGCTGTTTGGCCGCGAGCATGACCTGATGCTGGGTGTCAGTCGCCGTGAAGAGAAATTCGACCAGAAAGGCGGTTTCTACGGCTCGACGCCCATCGATATCTACAACTTCAACCCGAACGTGATGCCCAAGCCGGACATCAACACCCGCACGGCGTATGTCAGCCAGAACACCGCGACCGAAGACGGCATCTACGCAGCCGCACGCTTCAACCCGATCGATCCACTGCACATCATCGTCGGCAGCCGGGTGAGCTGGTATGACTATCAGAATCGCTCGGCCAACACGGGCGATTACAAGGTCACACGCGAGGTCACACCTTATGCCGGCATCGTCTACGACCTGAACGACACCTACTCGGTCTACGCCAGTTACACCGAGATCTTCAAACCACAGAACCAGCAGGACGTGAGCGGTGCCATTCTTGACCCGATGACCGGCGAGAGCTATGAAATCGGTTTGAAGGGCGAATACTTCAACGGCGGCCTGAACGCCTCGCTTGCGCTGTTCGACATGACTCAGGAAAACCGCGCTTACGCCATCGTCAATCCGCCCGCCAGTTGCCAGCAACAGAACCGCACCTGCTACGAAGCAGCGGGCGAAGTGCGCAGCCGCGGTATCGATGCAGAAGTCACCGGTGAGCTCACACCGAACTGGCAGGCCTCGGCGTCCTACACACTGGTGCTGAGCCAATACGTCAAGGACCGAAACTTTGAAAAAGGCGATAGATTCGCAGCGGAGCAGCCCAAACACCTGTTCAAGGCCGCGACCACGTATCACCTCTCAGGCGACTTCAGCAAATTGCGCATCGGGGCCGACGTACTGGCTCAGAGCGACACCTACAACCGTGTCGGCACCGGTCGCTCGGAGCAGGACTCGTATGCAGTGGTAGGCCTGATGGCGGGCTACCGCTTCGACGAGCACTGGGACGCCCGGGTGAACCTGAACAACGTGCTGGACGAGAAGTACTGGCAGGGCATTCCAACCGCGACCGGCAGCGGCGTTTACGGAGATCCACGCAACGTGATGTTCTCGTTGAAGTGGTCGCTTTGATTGCTCGATAAACAAACTCACAGGCGTCCAGGGAACCCCGGGCTGCCTGTGAGAAATTGTGAGAACGCCCTAGCCTAATAGGTCACGATGACCAATCCCTCACGTTCGTCTGGCGCTGTGAAGTAGCTGGTGATGAGATCGAATTCTTTGTCCGTGGCAGCAAAATCGTGATCACCCCGGACATTGCGCGCACGCAGTCGCGCGCGACACGTCTGATCATCAACATTAAGAAAATGCAGGCGATTCTGCACTTGGGCACCATCGGCGAGCGCACGAAGCCAGGCTCGATCCGAGACTGTATTGGCAGGAAAATCCAGGACGACGCTTACACCTGTCGACAGTACGCTGACAACCAGAGGCTCTAGCACCCCACGAATACGTCGTGCGCGATTTATATAGTCGGAAACAGAGCGGACTTCGTCAGGATAGAGCGCCGCAAGCCAGCGGTCTTCGCTGATGACGATTGTCTTGGCTTCGCTGCCCAATGTGCGGGCCAGGGTTGATTTGCCTGATGCGATTTTGCCGCACAGAAGATGCAATATCGGGGTCGTCATGGAAATCCTTTCAATTCGTCCAGTAAAGATACGTTAAGTGAAACCGCACCATACGACCATGGGGCACGCTTAAATCAAGGTTCAGGGAACAAGCAGCCCGCCATGGGCTCAAAACCATTCTCGACAAGGTTTGCGCGACAATGCCGACCCTCGACGCCACTGATGCGCAAAGCTTATGCGCCACGGCCTTGAGTGGGCGGCAGCGCTCGGGTAATGTCATCCAACCGCACAGGACAGAGCACGCTCATGACTTCCAAGCTGGATCAACTCAAGCAATTCACCACCGTTGTCGCCGACACCGGTGACTTCGGCGCAATCAAAAGCCTCAAGCCGCAGGACGCTACCACCAACCCTTCCCTGCTGCTCAAGGCCGCTTCGAGCGAGAGCAACTCGCAACTGCTGGCCGACGCGTTCAGCGGCAGCAAGGGTGACATTGGCCTGGCGTGCGACCGCTTCGCCGTCGCCATCGGCCAGGAGATTCTCAAGGTCGTTCCAGGCCGTGTTTCCACTGAAGTGGATGCCCGCCTCTCTTTCGATACCAACGCCCTGATCGAACGCAGCCATCGCATCATCGAGTTGTACGACAAAGCGCATGTCAGCCGTGATCGCGTATTGATCAAGCTGGCGTCCACCTGGGAAGGTGTTCGCGCTGCCGAGAAGCTGGAGAAGGAAGGTATTCAAACCAACCTGACCCTGCTGTTCTCCTTCGCTCAGGCCATTGCCTGCGCCGAAGCAGGCGTGTTTCTGATTTCGCCGTTCGTGGGTCGCATCTACGACTGGTACAAGAAGTCGTCCGGTCAGGACTACACCGGTGCCGAAGATCCTGGCGTGCAGTCTGTGACCCGCATCTACAACTACTACAAGGCCAACGACTACAAGACGGTCGTGATGGGCGCAAGCTTCCGCAATCTGAACCAGATCGAACAACTGGCTGGCTGCGACCGTCTGACCATCAGCCCGGACCTGCTCAAGCAACTGGCTGAAGACACCGGCACACTGGAGCGCAAGCTGGCTCCGGGCAATCCCGGCGAAGATGGCAAAGCTGGCCATAAATTGACTGAAAGCCAGTTCCGCTGGGCATCGAACGAAGATGCCATGGCCACCGAGAAGCTGGCTGAAGGTATTCGTCAGTTCGCTCGCGATCAGGAAAAGCTCGAGGCTCTGCTCTCCGCCAAGCCCTGAAAACATTAAAGGGCGACCTCCTTGCGGAGGTCGCCCTTTTTGCTGCCCGCCATTCAGCGGGACAGACAGGGAATGCTGTTTAGCGCTGGCCTTCGAGCGCGTTGACCAGATCATGGAAGGCTTCACGATTGGAGTCGTTGAGCCCCATGAGGATCTTGTGCGCTTCAAGCACTTTGGCCTTGACCACTTCCTCGCATTGATCCTGCGAAGGCAGATCAGTCAGACACTCAGGACGCGGAATGGGACGGTCGACGATGTTGAACACCTGATCGAAACCCATCGACTGCAATAACCGCGTGATGTCTTCGTGAGTGGTTACCAGCGTTGGCAACAGACCCACTTTCTGACGGGACAGGATCGAGAGCTTGGCCAGCAAACCAAGCGTCGTGCTGTCGATGCTGCGAGTTTCGGTCAAATCAATCACCACCGC
Source organism: Pseudomonas sp. fls2-241-TYG-175 (assembly GCF_030209155.1). NCBI lineage: Bacteria > Pseudomonadati > Pseudomonadota > Gammaproteobacteria > Pseudomonadales > Pseudomonadaceae > Pseudomonas > Pseudomonas sp. fls2-241-TYG-175. Next base: position 196,899 of record NZ_JARVSO010000016.1, read on the forward strand.
CGAAAAATTCAAGGCAGTGAAGATTCGCTCGATAGTCGCGTCCAGGGCCGAACACAGCGTCAACCGCACTTCACCCACGAACTTGAGAACGAAGGTGCCTTCCTGCTCGGCGAACTGGATTCTACCGGTACTCATTAAAGATTCCTGCTTAACACTAACAAGGCGATATCATCCGGCATCTCCCCTAGCGTTGCCAATTCAAAAACCTGACGCAAGCCATCCAGGCTACCGCCGGCCGTCTTCACCAATTCGGGTAAAACGGCTTCTTTCTCTTTGAGTGTATCACCGGGCAACAGATCGAGTATGCCGTCAGACAGCATGGTCAGACTGAACGACGCTGGCAGGTCCATTTCATGGTCCTGATAGGTCGCTTCGTTGAACAACCCGACCGGCAATCCACGCCCTTCCAGATAACGCGTCTGACCCTCGGTGTACAGCACCGGGAGCGGCAGATGGCCGCCAACGGCATAGGTCAGCTTGCCCGATTCTTCATCGATGACACCGCCAACCATGGTCACGTGCTTGCCCAGTTTGCAACTGATCAGCCCGCGGTTGATGTGCCCTAATACATCGGAGGGCTTGAACTCTGGCAAGGTTCCGCCACGCTTGGATTCAAACAGCAACCGCGTGGTCATGAACTTCAGCAGTACGGTGATGAATGCCGAAGAGGCGCCATGCCCGGATACGTCGGCCAGATAAAACGCAACGCGTCGCTCATCCACCCGGAAATAGTCGACAAAATCGCCTGACAGGTACAACGAGGGAATGATCTGGTGGGCGAACTGAAACTCGTCGATCGCCCACGGCGTGATCGGCAACATGTTCATCTGCACCTGACGGCCCGCATCCTGATCTTCCTGAAGCAGATGAAGGCTGGCTTCAAGCTCGCGATTGGCTGTTTCCAGTTTTTCGCGGTAGACCTGGTTTTCCTTGAGCAGGCGCGCGCGGTCCAGCGCTCGGCGCACTGAATGCTCGAGCACGGCCAGGTCTTCAAGTGGCTTGATCAGATAATCGGCGGCGCCCAGACGCAGGGCTTCGACCGCATCGCTCATGACGCCCGCGCCGGAAACGACGATGACCGGCGTTTGCGGAGCGATGGACGTCACCTGACGAATCAGCTCAAGACCACCCATCTGAGGCATGCGCAGGTCGCAGACCACAAGATCAGGGGTTTTCTGCTCGAATATCTGAATACCCTGCAAGCCGTTACTTGCCTGCAGGACGCTGAAGCCACTGTCTTCCAGATAGGCGGCAAGGCTTGCGCGCACGACTTCATCGTCGTCGATTATCAGCAGCGTGGCACTGGTTTTTGGCATGTGGGCAAACGGCGCCAGATCAGGTTTGCGTAGGCGGCCCGGTTAACCGGAACCTGCTTACTGGATTCGCTTCTAGCCTCTCTTAAACCATCCGTGCACAACAATGTTGCGCATCGTGTTTCAGAGGTGCCCTTCAAGGCGCAGACGGTACTCCCATCCGACGGGCGTTTCAAGCGTACTCCGGCGCGGACTTTGCGCTCTTTACATCGCAAATCGCCGGGAGTTATAAGAACGGTCACATCAGCAACCAAAACGAAGGACTGGACATGAGTCGAACCGATCGCGACTACGAGGAGAAAAGGGATTACATCCGCATGCGCGTCGACGCAGACGTCAACCTGATCCATGCGGGACAGGTTATTCCCGCCGTGTGCATTGACCTTTCAAGCTCTGGCATGCAGGTCCAGGCGCCCCGCTCGTTCAGCGTCGGAGACAAGCTGAACGTCAGCATTGATTCCGATCATCCTGCGCTCAAGGGCCTGGAAGCTGATACTGAAGTGGTCTGGGTAACGGACGAAGAAGGCGGCGGACAGAAACTGGGCCTGTCCATCGTGTCCATGAAGTGAGTCATGGTTCACAATCCGGAAAAATAATAAAGGCGACCCCTGGTCGCCTTTATTCATTATCACGCTGCGCAAAAACGATCAAAAATCGTCTTCGACCTGCCCGTCCTTGACCTTGAATTCGCGGTTCTGCAGATACGCATTGCGAATGAAGGTGTAACGGTCGCCACTAATCATGCGCTCGGCTGACAACAGGCTGGCGCGGGTATCGACCAGATTCACGCCCAGCGCGGTGTTACGGGTCGGCACGTGGTCGATGTAGCGATATGGCGTGGTGTAGGTGTCTGGAATCTTGGCGAAGGCATCACGCACAGTGCTCGGGCCCAACAGAGGGATCACGACGAAAGGACCGCTGCCGACACCCCAGTGACCGAGGGTCTGGCCGAAGTCTTCGTCATTGCGCTGCAGGCCCATGTGGGTGCCCACGTCGATGAAGCCGAGCAGGCCGAAGGTGGTGTTGAAAATCAGGCGGGCGGTGTCGACACCGGCGGCCGCTGGTTTGGCCTGCAGTACGTCGTTGGCAAGGTTGCCTACGTCACCAATGTTGTTGAAGAAATTGTGCACACCGTCCTCGACGAATTGAGGCGCGACGTACTGATAACCCTTCGCCAGTGGCTTGAGTGTGTAGGTATCAACGACATCGTTGAAGCGGAAGATGGCGCGGTTGACGCCTTCCCATGGGTCATCTTCTGCCGCCTGCGCGACAACTGGAACCAGCACCATACCGGCACAGACAGACAACTGAGCCAGACGTTTGATAAAGCCTGCACCGGTCACGGGCATAGCTGACACTCCTGATCTAAATAATGACGCGGGTGCTACGCCCCCACACGCAAGGACCGGCAGTATAAAGCGTTCTGTGACAAATAAGGCAGTTCTGTCGGCAAGGCAATGCAGGTAAAAGCGGTCATCACTCGTTCATCGCAGTGTCACAAAAGGCCTGTAGCGTGCTTTGGTATTTCAGAGAGATCACCATGCTCGCGCCGGTCCTCAACCCGCAACCCTCATTCTCCGCCCTGCTGTTCGGCCTCAGCGGTTGCCTTGTGGACTTTGGTGCGCAGGCCGCCAGCCCTGCTGCCGACCGGGAATGCAATCATGCAGAGGCGACGCCGGGTGCATTGGATGCCCTGCGAAGACTGCGTCAGCAAGGCCTGCCCTGTGCATGGCTGGACGAGTTGCCGGACACACTCAGTAATAAACTCGCTGAACCTTTGAATGACTGGATCATGGCCGCGCCGCGTCCCGCCGCACAGTGGCCTGCGCCAGATGCCTGCTGGACCGCCTTGATGGCTCTGGGTGTGCGCCAACTGGATGGCTGTGTATTGATCAGTGGTGATCCACGCCTGCTGCAATCGGGACTGAACGCCGGGCTGTGGACGATTGGACTGGCGTCGTGCGGGCCGTTGTGCGGGTTGTCTCCTCTGCAATGGAAAGCCCTGAGTGATGCCGAACGCGAACAGCGACGCGCTCACGCCACACTGAAGCTCTATGCGTTGGGCGTGCATTCGGTGATCGATCATCTGGGCGAGCTGGAGTCGTGCCTTGCAGACATCAGTCTGCGCCGCAGCAAGGGCGAAAAGCCCTGACACACATGCAGCCTGCTCTGGAGTGGATTAGTCTTAAGGCGTCACGAACCTTTAGCCCAGCGGCGTAGTCCATGGGACAGACTTATCATTGAAGGAGCACGTCATGCCTGCCCGCGAACTGCAAGAACAACTCGATACCCTGCGCGAGCAACTGGAGCAGAATCCCCCGCTGTCCGAGGCCGAACGCGACAATCTGCACGAACTGATGGCACAGATCCAGGCCCGAATCGAACTGGAAAACGCCACCCACGAAGACCCAAGCCTGGCCGATGGCGTGAACCTGGCGGTCGAGCGCTTCGAACTGGAACACCCAGCGATCGCCGGCACCCTGCGCAATGTCTTGCAGACATTGGGCAACATCGGGATTTGATGATCGCTGAGAGGCCGCTTTGATCGTGCCCATCGCTCTGCATGGGCATGCGTCACGTGACGCTCTGCGTCACATTCAAGAGCGGACGCGGAGCGTCCTGGGCAGCGTTGCGAACGATCAGTAAGCGGCCCGAACGCCTTACTGCCGCGCCAGCCTACCGTTCTCCACGTCAAGCACTTCGGTACTGCGATACGGGTTGATGTCCAGACCGCCGCGTCGTACGTAACGCGCATACACCGTCAGTTTTTCCGGCTTGAGCAGTCGTTGCAGATCAAGAAAGATCCGCTCCACGCATTGCTCGTGAAAGTCCGAATGCTGGCGGAAGCTGACGATGTAGGCCAGCAGACTCGCATGATCCAGTGCCGCGCCGCGGTATTCGACCACGACGCTGCCCCAGTCCGGCTGACTGGTGACCGGACAGTTGGACTTGAGCAGGTGGCTGTACACGCTTTCCTCGACGATGCGCGACTCATCACAACGCAGCAGTTCAGGTTGCGGCCGATCGTAACTGCTGACGCTGATGTCAAGATCATCGATGCACACGCCCGGCAACGCCGCTACCCCTTCACGCTCGATCTCGTCAAGACTGCGGATGCGCACGCCGACCGGTTTTCCGGCAGCCGCTGAAAGGTCTTTCTCCAGCGTGACCTGTAATTGCTCACGCGTCTCGAACGCAGTCTGGTTGAGCGAGTTGAGGTACAGCTTGAACGACTTGGACTCGATGATATTCGGCGAGTCGGCCGGAATGCTGAACTCGGCAATCGCCACCACCGGCTTGCCCGACGGCAGCAGCCAGGACAGCTCATAGCAGTTCCAGAAATCGACACCCCGATACGGCAGCGTCTCTGCTGTAAGCCCCAGCTCGGCCCATTTCGCAGCGCGAGGAATGGGGAACAGCAAGGAAGGCGTATAGGTGGCGATGTACTCACTGGACTTGCCCAGCGGCGAGTGTTCGGCTGCGGGATGCATGGCGATACCTGGATCATGAATTAACGCGGCGAGTTTATAGGGTTTGCGACAGGCTTTCAGCGACAATCTCTCGCCCGACGCGACGCAGCCAGATCATTACAGTCGTGTCAGCTTCGCCCCGAATCGCGCCGCCTGCGCTATAAAGCCTGCATTGCACTGCACATGATCCCGCCTGATGAAATTACTAATCGTTGAAGACCAATCCAGAACCGGCCAGTTTCTGCGCCAGGGCCTGAACGAAGCCGGGTTCGACACCGAGTGGGTGGCTGACGGCAGCGCCGGTCAGCAGCGGGCCTTGAGTGGCGACCATGCACTGCTGATTCTTGATGTGATGCTGCCGGACTGTAACGGCTGGGAAATCCTTGAATCGGTACGCGCTGCAGGGCTGGATACCCCGGTGCTGTTCCTCACCGCGCGTGATGCCATCGAGGACCGCGTTCACGGCCTGGAACTGGGCGCTGACGATTATCTGGTCAAACCCTTCGCCTTCTCCGAATTGCTCGCCAGGGTCCGTACCCTGCTGCGCCGCGGTGGCAGTGCCGCTGTCGAGACTCATCTGCAGATCGCCGACCTGCGTCTGGATCTGATGCGACGCGAAGTTGAACGCAACGGCCAGCGAATCGTCCTGACGGCCAAGGAGTTCACCTTGCTGGAATTGCTGTTGCGTCGTCATGGGGAGGTGCTGCCCAAATCTCTGCTGGCAGCGCAGGTCTGGGGCATGAATTTCGACAGTGACACCAACATCATCGAAGTTGCCATCCGCCGTCTGCGGGCCAAGATCGATGACGACTTTCCCGACAAACTGATTCATACCGTGCGCGGCATGGGCTATGTCATCGAAGAGCGTCCACTGTGAACCTGCGGCGCCGGTTTGATCGGCTTTCATTATGCAATCGCCTGGCGCTGCTGTTTTCCGTCTGCACGGCTGCGGTCTCGCTCACCGCAGGCATCCTGTTCAACCATGCCAGCGAAGCGCATTTCGTCGAACTGGACCGGCAACTGCTCGAAGCCCGACTCGCCAGTCTGCGCAGCACATTGCAAGGTGTCGGGACAGCGCAGGATTTCGACCAGCGTCGGCAACTGGCGCTGTCCAGTACAGGACACCAGCCGGACCTGACGTTGCGCATCACAGGCCCTGACGGCCAGATCTGGTTCGATAACCTCTCAACCGCTGCGCCGCTCGATGACGGCCTTCAGACGATCAGCGCTGACCAGACGGCCTATCGCAGCCTTACAGAATCACTGTTGCCGCACAAAGGGCCTTCGCCCAAGGTCACGCTATTGCTGGACATCACCCATCACCAGCACTTTCTGGAGCGAATGCAACGCCTGATCTGGCTCACCGTCGGCCTGTCTGCCCTCGCTACCGCGCTGCTCGGTGCCTGGGCCATCCGCAGCGGGCTGAAGCCGTTGCGCAGGATGAGCACTGTCGCGGCCAGCGTGTCGGCCAGTTCGCTGACCACCCGCCTCCCCGAACAGGACATGCCTACAGAGCTGGCGGAACTGACCCGCGCATTCAATGCCATGCTCGGCCGTCTGGACGACAGCTTCCAGCGCCTGTCGGCGTTTTCTGCCGATATCGCTCATGAGCTGCGCACGCCGCTGTCCAACCTGCTGACCCAGACCCAGGTCACCCTCACCCGCCCGCGTGCGCTCGAAGACTACCGTGAAGCGCTGACCGGCAACCTCGAAGAGTTGCAGGGCATGGCGCAAATGGTCAACGACATGCTGTTTCTGGCCAAGGCCGAGCACGGCCTCTTGCATCCGGCACGCGAAGCGCTGCAACTGGAAAATGAGGTGGATGCCGTACTGGAGTTCTTCGCGCCACTGGCCGAAGACACAAAGGTGAGTTTGTCGCGAAAGGGACAGGCCACCGTGCACGGCGACGCTGCGCTGCTACGCCGCGTGCTGTCCAATCTGCTGGACAACGCCTTGCGCTTTACCCACCCGGGTGGCTACGTGAAGATCGAGTTGAAGACGTCACCGTCAAGCGTTGCTCTTAATGTTGAAAACAGCGGCACCGATATCGCTGCTGATGCCTTGCCACGCCTGTTCGACCGCTTTTACCGCGAAGACCCCGCCAGACTGGAAAGCAGTGAACATGCCGGGCTGGGTCTGGCGATTACTCGCTCGATCATTCATGCCCATGGCGGCACGATTCGTTGCGAATCGGCCAACGGTGTCACCCGCTTCCTGATCGAACTGCCTGTCTGAGAACAAAAAAGCCGTTGCGGGTCGGCAACGGCTTGAAGTCCCAACGTGAAGATCACTCGTAACGCAGGGCGTGCGCCGGCTCGATCTGCGCGGCGCGCCAGGCCGGATAGACCGTGGCCAGGAAGCTCAGAATGAAACCGGCGCTGCAGATCAGCAACACGTCACCGCCCTGCAGTTCGGACGGCAGGTTGCTGATGAAATACACGTCGGAACTGAAGATGTGCTGACCACTGACCCGCTCGATCCAGCCCACCAGACTGCTGACATTCAGCGCCGCGACGATGCCGAGCACGCCACCGATCAGCGTGCCGACAATACCGATCACCGTGCCCTGCACCATGAAGATCGCCATGATCTGTTTCGGTGTCGCGCCGATGGTGCGCAGGATGGCGATGTCAGCGCCCTTGTCGTTCACCACCATGATCAGCGTGGCGATGATGTTGAACGCGGCCACCGCGACGATCATCAGCAGCAACAGGCCGATCATGGTCTTTTCCATTTTCATGGCGCTGAACAGGCTGCCCTGCGTGTGTGTCCAGTCATCGGCGCGATAACCGTCGCCCAGGCCGCTGGCGATGGCGGTCGACACTTGCGGCGCCATGTACAGGTCTTTCAGCGCGAGACGCACGCCCTGCACCTGATTCGGCTGCCAGCGCTGCATCTGTGCGGCGTCTGCGATGTTGATCAGCGCCATGGAGCCGTCAAGCTCGGCACCGACCTTGAACACGCCAACGACCGTCAGACGCTGCAGACGCGGGGTGATGCCGCCCGGTGCGCTACTGACTTCGGGCACGATCAGGGTCAGCTTGTCACCGACGCTCAGGCGAAAGCGACGGGCCGTGAGATCGCCCAGCACGACGCCAAACTCGCCGGGCTTCAGATCTTCAAGGCTGCCACGCGTGATGTGCTTCGTGACAATCGACACTTCGTGTTCGAGTGCCGGATCAACACCACTGATCTGGATCGGCTGCATCGAGCCCTTGTAGGACAGCATGCCTTCCATGTCGGTGAACGGCACGGCTGCCGTCACTTCGGGATTCTTGAGGGCAGCGGCGGCCAGCGGCTTCCAGTCATCAACCGGCGTCGTGCCAGCAATCACTGCGTGCGGCACCATGCCAAGAATTCGCGAGCTCATTTCACGCTGGAAGCCGTTCATCACCGACAGCACCACGATCATTGCCAGCACACCCAGTGCCAGACCGATCATCGAGGTCATCGAAATGAACGAGATGAAGCTTTTGCGGCGCTTGGCGCGGGTATAGCGCATGCCGATGAAGATGGGTAACGGTCTGAACATTCGCGGAGCACCGTAGAAAAAGTGTAGAACCCGGCGCGATGACTTGCGCCGGGCCGGGTGAATCAAGCCTCGACGAGGCGACCGTCTTCCAGACGCAATACGCGGTCCATCTGTCTGGCCAGGCTCATGTCGTGGGTCACGACCAGAAACGCGGTGCGCGACGAGGTGCTCAGTTCACGCATCAGGTCCTGAATGCCCTGAGCCGTGTGATGGTCGAGGTTGCCGGTCGGCTCGTCGAGCATCACCAGACCCGGCTGATTGACCAGCGCACGAGCAATCGCCACGCGCTGACGCTCGCCGCCGGACAGCTCGGACGGCTTGTGCGCCAGACGATGTCCCAGCCCCACGCGTTCCAGCAGTGCAGTGGCGCGCTTGCGAGCCTCGGGAATTGCGGTGCGGCCGATCAACAGCGGCATGCAGACGTTTTCCAGCGCCGTGAACTCGGGCAACAGGTGGTGGAACTGGTAGACGAAACCCAGTGCCCGGTTGCGCAACAGGCCACGGGCCTTCTCGCCCAGTGCCGACAACTCTTCGCCTGCCAGCCAGACGCTGCCTTGCGATGGCGTGTCCAGACCGCCCAGCAGATTGAGCAAGGTACTTTTGCCAGATCCCGAGCTGCCGACGATGGCGACCCGCTCACCGGGATGCAGTTCCAGTTGCAGGCCGGACAATACAACCACTGATTCCGGGCCTTCCTCGTAGGATTTACCCAGGTTGCGGCAACTCAATACAGCTTTATCAGACATGCCCGACTCACTCATAACGTAACGCCTCCGCCGGCTGGGTGCGCGCAGCACGCCAGGCGGGATACAGGGTGGCGAGGAAACTCAGGACCAACGCCGCACCGCAGACCTGGAACACGTCCTGGGCCATCAGTTGCGAAGGCAGGTAATCGATGAAATAGACGTCGGCGTTGAGAAACTTGTGCCCGATCAGCCCTTCGAGCGCCGATATCGCCGCGCTGACATTGAGCGCAGCGAGAATCCCCAGCGCCGCGCCGATCAGGGTGCCAACGACGCCGATCACCGTGCCCTGCACCATGAAGATCGCCATGATCTGGCGTGGCGTGGAGCCCAGCGTGCGGAGGATGGCGATATCGCCCTTCTTGTCGTTGACCACCATGACCAGCGTGGAGATGATGTTGAACGCCGCCACGGCCACAATCAGCAGCAACAGCAGCCCGATCATGGCCTTTTCCATGCGGATCGCCTGATACAGGTTGCCGTGGGTGCGGGTCCAGTCACGGGAATAGAAATTGTTTTCGCCCAGCTTCTGAGCGATTTCCCACGAGGTGCGCGGTGCCGCGAACAAGTCGTCGAACTTGAGGCGCAAGCCCTGAACCTGATTGGGTTTCCAGCGATGCAGGCGCGCCAGATCATCAAGATTGGTCAAGCCCAGATAGCCGTCGATCTCGCCAGCACCGACGTGGAAAATGCCGGTCACTTCGAAACGCTTCATGCGCGGAAACATACCGGCAGGTGTCAGTGAAACTTCAGGCGCCACGAACGTCAGTTTGTCACCGACCGCGACACCCAGCTTGGCCGCTGCCTTGTCACCGATCATGATGCCAAAGCTGCCGGGCGCGAGGCTGTCAAGCTTACCCTGCTGGATGAAGTTGTCGATGATCGACACCTTGCGTTCCTGGGCCGGGTCGATGCCGTTGAGCAGCACCTTCTGCACCTTGCCTTCGTGGGTCAACAGACCCTGCATCTGTGTGAATGGCGCAACCGCGAGCACCTCAGAGTTCTCCTGAACCCTGGCGGCGAGCGCCTTCCAGTCCGTGATCGGGTCACCGGACTCGATGGTCGCGTGAGGCACCATGCCCAGCACACGGGTGCGCATTTCATGATCGAAGCCATTCATTACCGATAACACGACTATCATCACCACAACGCCAAGCGCCAGGCCGATCATGGAAGTCAGGGAAATGAAGGAAACAAAATGGTTACGTCGTTTTGCACGTGTGTAGCGCGTGCCGATGAATACAAAAAGAGGTCTGAACATTAGGGACTTTGTTCGCAGGAATGAGGACGTCCGTGTGGCGGGCCTTGACGTGCAGCTTTACACTCGAGACTCTCTGACCACCGCCGCTACCATGGGTTCGCCATGTCGACATTAGATGAAGCAGAACGCCGCGAATACTACCGTATCGATGCCAGCGTCGCACTGGAAATTAACCCGCTGTCCGCAGCCGAGGCCGCCAGCCACGAGGCGATGAAGGAGACCTCGGCACTGTTCGACCTGCTGAGCGAGCTGCATGTCAGCGAATTCGAATCCCAGCATCTGCTGCGCCAGCTCGACGAGCGGGACCGCGTGCTCAACAGCTTTCTCAAGTCGCTGAACAAGCGCATCGACCTGCTCGGTCAGGTCGTCGCCCACACCGCGCTGGGCAAGCTCGGCACACCGCAGCCGGTCAAACTGTCCGAAGGCGGCATGCAGTTCAATTCGTTGCAAAATTATACGGTGGGCGAAGAACTCTCGATCAAGATGGTGCTGATGCCACAGGCCGCCGGCCTGATGCTGCACGCCAGGGTGACGCAGAGCGACGCACTGGCCGACGGCGGTTTCGACACCTGGGTCGAGTTCGTGCAGTTGCCTGATGCGCAGCGCCAGTTGATTGCCCGTCACGTTCTGCAACGCCAGGCGCAGCAACGTCGCCAGGCGCTGGAGCGAGGCCAGCCCTCAGGCTCATGATTCACCCCTTATCCGATCACACCAGTAGTTGGCGCCTTTCAGGCCAGGAGTAAACGTGACCCTTATCTACGGCCACCGCGGCGCCAAGGGCGAAGCACCGGAAAACACCCTGACCAGCTTTCAGGAATGCCTCAAGCATGGCGTTCGCCGCTGCGAACTGGACCTGCACCTGTCGCGCGACGGGGAACTGATGGTCATCCATGACCCGACTCTCAAGCGCACCACCGACCGGCGCGGCAAGGTCCACGAACACGACGCAGCCGATCTGGTGACCTACGACGCACGCAAGGGCGGACCTGGCTGGGTGAACCCCTGCCCGATTCCGCGCCTGGAAGAGTTGTTCGAGCACTGCGACTTCGAGCACTGGCAGCTGGAAGTCAAAAGTGCCTCACGCACCCGTGCCGCAAATACCGTGCTGGCCATTCGTGAAATGGTTCAGCGGCACGGATTGCTGGACAAGGTCACCATCACCTCAAGCTCCCGTGAAGTGCTGCGCGCCGCTGTCGAGCTGACGCCGGACATCTCGCGGGGGCTGGTAGCCGAATACGCCTGGCTCGACCCGCTGAAGGTCGCGCAGAACTATGGTTGCGAAATTCTGGCGTTGAACTGGACGTTATGCACCCCTGAGCGCCTGCAAAAGGCACAGCGTCAGGGGCTGCATGTGTCGGTATGGACGGTCAACGAACCGGCGCTGATGCGCAGGCTCGCTGACTTCGGCGTGGACAGCCTGATTACAGACTTTCCCGGTTTGGCCACCGCCACGCTCGGGAATCGCTGAAATCGGTCGCCCCGGCCGGCTCAGGCCACCGGCCGGAGTCGCTCAAAAAAGCCGGTTGAGGCCATCGTAAGCGGCTACCCGATAGGCTTCGGCCATGGTCGGGTAGTTGAACGTGGTGTTCACGAAGTACTTGATCGAGTTGGCTTCGCCCGGCTGACTCATGATCGCCTGACCGATGTGCACAATTTCCGATGCCTGGTCGCCGAAGCAATGCACGCCCAGCACTTCAAGCGTCTCGCGGTGGAACAGGATCTTCAGCATCCCCACGCGTTCGCCGGAGATCTGCGCACGCGCCATGCCCTTGAAGAACGCCTTGCCCACTTCGTATGGCACCTTGGCCTGGGTCAACTCATGCTCGTTCTTGCCGATCGAGCTGATCTCGGGAATGGTGTAGATGCCGGTCGGCACGTCATTCACATAACGCCAGCTGCCATTGTCAACCACACTGCCCGCCGCCGAGCGCCCCTGGTCGTACGCCGCACTGGCCAGACTCGGCCAGCCGATCACATCGCCTGCACCATAAACACTGGCAACGCTGGTGCGATAGGTTTCATCGACTTCGATCTGGCCACGGCCATTGGCCTTGAGGCCGATATTTTCCAGCCCCAGCTTATCGGTGTTGCCGGTACGCCCGTTACACCACAGCAAGGCATCGGCCTTGATCTTCTTGCCGGACTTGAGGTGCAGAATCACCCCGTTATCCAGGCCTTCGACCTTTTCGTATTCTTCGTTGTGGCGAACCATTACGTTGTTATTGCTGAAGTGATAGCTCAGCGCCTGCGAAATCTCGGTATCGAGGAAGCTCAGCAACTGGTCGCGGTTGTCCACCAGTTCGACCAGCACGCCAAGACCGCTGAAGATCGACGCGTATTCACAGCCGATTACGCCAGCACCGTAGATGATCAGCTTGCGCGGGGTGTGCCCCAGGCTGAGGATGGTGTCGCTGTCGTAGATACGCTTGTGGCTGAAGTCGATGTCTGCAGGACGGTAAGGACGCGAGCCGGTGGCGATGATGATCTGGTTGGCGACCAGTTTTTCCATGACGCCATTGGCGCAGACCACGTTGATGCTGTTCTCGTCGGCGAAACTGCCTGTCCCAAAGAACACATCGACCCGGTTGCGGGCGTAGTAGGCAGTGCGCGAGGCCACCTGCTTGGAGATGACCATCTCCGCGTTTTTCAACACATCCGGAAACGAAAACCAGCGCGGCTCGCCAATGGCCCGGAACATGGGGTTGGTGTTGAACTGAATGATCTGTTTGACCGAGTGACGCAGTGCCTTGGACGGGATGGTGCCCAAATGAGTGCAGTTGCCGCCCACTTGCCGACGGCTGTCGACCATGGCGACCTTGCGTCCCGCCTTCGCGGCGTTCATTGCCGCGCCTTCTCCGGCTGGGCCGGAACCCAGTACCACTACGTCGTAGTTGTAGACAGCCATGCGTACTCCTTTAGAACAGTCCGAGGCGCCACTCTGGCATCTCTGGCTAAATCACGCGGCGCAGTCTAGCGCTGCGCCGAGGCGGCGAACATTAACCCTTGGTCGCGTCGAAGGCCACTTTTGTCTGTGCCGCACTTACAGTGGCTGCTCCGTCACGAGTCGGTCGAACGACGCGTTGCTGTGAATGATAAAGCGCTTATCGGCACGAATCACAAAAAAAGCAGCAATTTGATGCTCTTGCGCGTAATTCCATCCCCGCTCCGGCCCGAGAATCAACAACAGCGACGACAGCCCGTCAGCCATCATGGCCGAGGGATGAAGCACAGTCACCGAAGCAAGGGCATGACTCACCGGCAGACCGGTCAGCGCATCGAAGGTACGCGAACGCGCGTGACGACCATGCTCGAAATGATCACGGTAATCACCGGATGTGGAGACACTATAGTCGTCCAGCTGAAAGATTTTCTGCGCCGTCTCTCGATCGTCTCGAGGCGCTTCCAGCTTGACCCGCCAAGGGGCACCGTCCGGTTTTCGACCCTTGAGGCGCATTTCACCCATGGCCTGCACCATATAATCGTGCACGCCGGCCGCGTCCAGAAAACGGGCAATACGATCAACGGTATGGCCCGCCGCAAGGCTGTTGAGATCCACCTGCACGGCGGCGTCCTTGCACAGTCGCTGACCGTCGATGCGCAGGTTGCGATAACCGATCTGGCCGCGCGCACGCGTCAGTTGCGGTGCGGAGGGTACCTGCTGTGTCTTCGACGCATGGACACCAAAACCCCATAGCTCCATCAACGGCTCGACCGTGAGGTCGAACGCCCCGCCGCTGTCCTGCGACAACTGCCTGCCGACGTCGATCAGTTCAAGCACAGCAGGCGCCATGTTCTGACAGCTGTTGGCAGGCAGCAGATTGAAGCGGCTTATGTCCGAATCGAGCCGCCAGGTCGACATTTGCTGATCCACTTCGGCCAGCACGGTCTCGACTTCGGCCTGCAGATGGGCGCGATCAGGCGTTGTGACGTCATGCGCATAAACCACTGAATAGTGATTGCCCATGGTCGGCCCGCCAAAGCTCTCCAGTGCCCGCTGTTGCTCGCAGCCACTGCAGATGACCAGCAACAGGCATACCGCAAACCTGCCCAGCCCTCTTGAACCTATTCCCTGCAAATCAGCTTCCCGCACGTCAGTGTCTTGAATACCCGTTCTGAAGCACTCGCGTTCACGACGAAACACCACGAGGTCAAAAGCCTGCAAGAGTGCCTTGCCAGGCAGCGTCGGGCAAGGCCGAAACGGCCATTCACTTCTATCACGCCCTCCATCCTCAATGCTGTTACCGCCCAATGTCCGGTAAAGCCCGACAAGTGCCACGGCAATTTCGGACAAGCGGTGACGTCGCTCATAACTCGTCCGGTATAAACAGTCGAGCCATTCAATTAGTACGCGTAGTTCTGCATGCTCTCAGCGCTGTCAAGTCCCTGCCAATTAACCGTTAATTCCCGAAACGGTTGTCTTTGAGCCACGTAACACATACTGTTACAAATGTGCATGATGAGCGGGATACGTCGCTGTTGTGACGCATGCGGGATAAAAACGACAACGGCCTACAAGCCGATGAGCCTGAGCGAGTAACTAAATGGCCTCCACAACCAGTAAGGGCAAGGCGATCTTTCGCGTTGTCAGCGGTAACTTCCTCGAAATGTTCGACTTCATGGTCTATGGCTTTTACGCCACGGCCATTGCCAAGGCCTTCTTTCCCTCCGACAGCGCCTTCGCATCCCTGATGCTGTCGCTGGCGACATTCGGCGCAGGCTTCCTGATGCGTCCGCTGGGCGCAATTTTTCTGGGTGCCTACATCGACCGTCATGGCCGCCGGAAAGGATTGATCGTGACCCTTGCCATGATGGCCATGGGCACACTGCTGATTGCCTGTGTACCGGGCTATGCAACGCTGGGTGTTGCTGCACCGTTGCTGGTACTGCTGGGGCGCCTGTTGCAGGGCTTTTCGGCTGGTGTGGAACTGGGTGGCGTTTCGGTCTATCTGGCTGAAATCTCGACACCGGGTCGCAAGGGCTTCTTCGTCAGCTGGCAGTCCGCCAGTCAACAGGCTGCAGTGGTATTCGCGGGTCTGCTGGGCGTTGGCCTGAACCACTGGCTCAGCCCTGAGCAGATGACTGACTGGGGCTGGCGTGTACCGTTCCTGGTTGGCTGCATGATCGTACCGGCCATCTTCATCATTCGCCGCTCGCTGGAAGAGTCTCCCGAGTTCGAAGCACGTACGCATCGTCCAACCCTGCGTGAAGTGGTTCGCTCGATCAGCCAGAACTTCGGCCTGGTACTGGGCGGCATGGCGCTGGTAGTCATGACCACTGTGTCGTTCTACCTGATCACGGCCTACACGCCGACATTCGGCAAGAACGAGTTGAACCTGACAGACCTTGAAAGCCTGCTGGTTACCGTGTGTGTGGGTGTGTCGAACTTCATCTGGCTGCCGATCATGGGTTCGTTCTCGGACCGCATCGGACGCAAGCCACTGCTGATAGCTGCCACGGTGCTGGCCATTGCCACCGCCTACCCTGCCCTGTCGTGGCTGGTAGATCACCCAAGCTTCAGCCACCTGCTGATGGTCGAGCTGTGGTTTTCGTTCCTGTACGGCTCCTATAACGGTGCGATGGTCGTTGCCCTCACCGAGATCATGCCGGTCGAAGTCCGCACCACCGGCTTCTCGCTGGCCTACAGCCTGGCAACCGCGACCTTCGGTGGCTTCACCCCGGCAGCCTGTACGTACCTGATTCATGCGCTGGGCAACAAGGCTGCACCGGGCATCTGGCTCACCGGCGCTGCCGTGCTGGGCCTGGTCGCAACGCTGGTCCTGTTCCGCAAGGGCGGCCAGAAGCTCGAAGCACCTGGCGCTGCAGCGACCGCCTGATTACGGGTCACCGCGCGCAATAAAAAACCCCGGTCTGACATCGTTCAGACCGGGGTTTTCTACATCTGTACCTTGCATTTATTCGCTCCGGGACAGATCAAGCGTCGGCTCTTCAGCGCGCTCCATACCTCGCATGATAAGACGGGGCACCGGTGGCAACCTGCGGATTCCAGTCCGCTGCCTGCCCGCACGCCTTGTCCAAATCAGCCCAGGGATCTGATTTCTCGTACTCGCACGAGCAGCCTTTGGAATGCAGGAACACGGCTCCGCGATCAGCCTCCTCCTGCCCCGCCAGACACACTCTGCAGGAAACCACACGCCTGTTAAGCCGCCAGCGGCTGTTCCACTTGATGAGATCGTCAATCATCGTCCCATCCCTCCAATAACCCAGTCTTAAGACTGTGAGTGAACACATGCTCGCAAGTTTCTGTATATCTGACCGACGGCCTTTTTTATCACTGCATGGCGGGAAGCGATACCGAGGACAGGATCGGTGATAACGGAATTCTGACCGTGAACGTAGTCCCCATACCGGCAACGGACTCCACATCGATTCTGCCCTCGTGGGCACTGACAATGGCGGATGCGATATAAAGCCCGAGCCCCAACCCCGCACCAGCACCGTATTCGACGCCGCCTTCAGCAAGATGCCGAACCATCGGGCTGAAAAGACCTGCCCTGGCACCTTCGTCAATCGGAGCGCCCTCATTGTGGACGGACAGGCAGGCAACGCCCTGTTCGTCGGCCAATGTCACAGTGACGGCCCTGCCGGAGTCGCCATGCTTGATCGCGTTGCCGATCAGGTTGGAAATGACCTGTTCCATCCGGGAACGGTCGAAACTTGCCGCAAGGCGGGGCTCGGACAGAAGGACGATACTGCGGTCAGGATGGTAGGCGCGCGCCTCCTCGACCATGGCTTCACAGGCCTGCGCCAGATCGTCCACCCTCCTGCGCACCGGAATACCCGAGCCCAACTGAGTACGAGTGAAATCCAGCAAGTCGCCGACGATACTGACTGATCGTTTCACACTGGTGAAAATACGCGACACGTTTTTAATGGCTTTCGGAGGCAGATCACCCGCTCCCAGCAGCACCTCGGCGCTCAGCGAGATCGCGCCCAGCGGGCTTCTCAGGTCATGCCCGAGAATGCCGAGAAAGACGTTTCGCGCGGCATCGACGGCCTGCGTATAAGTCACTACCGATTCGGCAAGTGCCTGATCAATCGCCTCGTTGAATCGGACAATGTCCGAAATTTCCTGATCTTTAGTCACGTCTTTGGGCGGCATCCAGAGTACCAGCACGCTTGTACGCAAGGCCCGGTACTCGGCAATCATCTGACCGATCGTGAAGCCCGAGACCTGCCGGGTATCGGCGTGAGTTTCGGCGGCGGTGCGGTTGAGCGAGTCCGGCGCCTCACCATGAGACTTCGAGATTCTCGCCGCGTGGGTCTGCGTGGTGCGCAGATCGGCGGCTATCGTGAGCAACATTTGCTCGGCGTGGTCCCGCAAGGCTGCCGTGTCCATACCTTCTGCTGCCGGGGTCATGGTTTTCGCGAAGTCTTCCCATTGCTGCAGGATGGGCTCGATATTCTGAACGATGAAATCAGCCAACCGCATGCTGTGTACTCCATTACCTGGGGAAGATTGCTCCGCAAAACAGTGTGCGACGCAGGTTGCGATTCAACGCAACTGGACGCGAAGCTACAGGTATTAGGCGCGCACCGGCGATTTATATCGCTTATCACCTCACCCTTTGAGCTGCCACGGCCTGAAACTCATCCACAGCAACAGCCCCGGCACCTGCAGCGCAATCATCAGTCCGAGCGACCACTGATAGGCCTCGACCGGATGTGCGACGCCGTCAAGGGTCGGCCACAGGTTCAGTACCGCCCCCGCCAGCCACTGCAGAACGAACGCCAGCACGAACACCACTAGGTTGAAGGAAGAGCTCACCCTTCCGGCCAGTTCCGGCGGAACCGATTGCGCAACGATGGCGTAGTTCATGGTGGTCGAGGTGCCGAAGAAGCTGAAGCCCATGGCAATCAGATAAGGCGACACCGGCAAACCGCTGATCATGAGCGCCTGAACACCAATGAAGATAGCCATGCCTGCGCCGCAGACCATGATCGGCTGCACGCCGAAGCGGCGCAGATAATCAGTGATGGTGCCGAACGCCAGGGAGCCTGCGACCATCGCGACCGCGCCGAACAGCAGCACGCGGGCCATGGCGGATTCGCTCAGACCGGCCACGTCGTGCAGCCACGGCCCCATCCACAACGACAGCACCGACATGTAGATGGCATGAGCGAACACCGAATACAGCGCCAGTCGCCAGAACGTCCACGAGGCGTACAGCCTGCCGACGGCGGCAAACATGTCGGCAAATCTCGCAGGCCGGGCTTCGTAGGTTCTGGGCACGCTGAAATGAATGATTCCCGCAACGCAGAATGTCAGCAGCGCCAGGATCAGAAACGCCTCACGCCAGGTGAACCAGTCGAGCAGCAAATGCAGTGGCGTGGTGGATGCCATCGCACCGAGGCCGCCAATCGACAGCAGGCAAGCGGTGCTCAACGGCAGGCGTTCGACCGGCAGCCAGATGGCGCAGGCCTTGATGGCGCTCATCAACGAGCCCGCTACGCCCAGGCCGATCAATCCACGCCCGATCAGCAGGCCGGTCTCGGTGCTGGACAGGCTGAAGATGATCGAACCCAGCACTGAAAACAGCAGCATCGGCGCCTGCACACTGCGTGGCCCATAACGATCCAGCATCACGCCCAGTGGAATCTGCGCAGCGGCAAAGGTCAGGAAGTACACGCCGGTCAGCAACCCGAGGCTGCTGGCAGGCAGGCTCAGGTCGGCCTGCAGATCCACATAGATCACGGCATTGACGGTACGGAACAGGTAGGAAACGAAATGCCCCAGACCGAAAGGAATGAAGATCGTCAGGAACAGAAAGAAGAAACTGGTTTTGAGTTGTTTTTGCGAGCCGTCCATGACCGAACCATCGTTCATCCGAACCCCCTTCCATGAGCCATTGTCTGCGCGGCTGTCAGCCCAGCGCCGCGGGCGTCGATCTTCCCATGATCTGTCGTCGCAACCAACACGCAAAAAAAGGCCGGACCCTGTTTGCACAGGATCCGGCCCTTTCGTCACACACTACCCGGACTGACCGGGCCGCGCATGCTTACTGCGGGAAGGCTGGCGGATTGACGTCGGCCATGTCTTCCATCACGCGAACCACCTGATGGCTGTAACCGAATTCGTTGTCGTACCAGACGTACAGGACAACGCGGTTATCGTTGACGATGGTCGCTTCGGCATCCACGACACCGGCGTGACGCGAGCCCACGAAGTCAGTGGACACCACTTCCTGCGAGTTCACGAAGTCGATCTGCTTGTGCAGGTCCGAATGCAGCGCCATGTAGCGCAGGTACTCGTTCATTTCTTCGCGAGTGGTCTGCTTGTCGAGGTTCAGGTTGAGAATGGCCATGGACACGTTCGGCGTCGGAACGCGAATCGCGTTGCCGGTCAGCTTGCCGGCCAGCTCAGGCAGAGCCTTGGCAGCGGCTGTGGCAGCACCGGTCTCGGTGATGACCATGTTCAGCGCGGCGCTGCGACCACGACGGTCGCCCTTGTGGAAGTTGTCGATCAGGTTCTGGTCGTTGGTGTACGAGTGAACCGTTTCGACGTGACCGTTGACGATGCCGAACTTGTCGTTGACGGCCTTGAGCACCGGCACGATGGCGTTGGTGGTGCAGGAAGCAGCGGAAACGATCTTGTCGTCAGCAGTGATTTCGCCGTGATTGATGCCGTGCACGATGTTCTTCAGCTTGCCTTTGCCCGGCGCAGTCAGTACGACGCGGTCGATGCCCGGGCAGGACAGGTGCTGGCCCAGACCGTCGGCATCACGCCATACACCGGTGTTGTCCACCAGCAGAGCGTCCTTGATCCCGTACTGGGTATAATCCACCTCGGTCGGGTTCTTGGCGTAGATCACCTGGATCAGGTTACCGTTGGCAGTAATGGTGCTGTTGGCTTCGTCGATGGTGATGGTGCCGTCGAACGGACCGTGCACCGAATCGCGACGCAGCAGGCTGGCACGCTTGACCAGATCGTTTTCCGCGCCTTTGCGGACCACGATGGCGCGCAGGCGCAGGCCGTCGCCACCACCGGTTTTTTCGATCAGGATGCGCGCCAGCAGGCGGCCGATGCGACCAAAACCGTACAGCACAACATCAGTACCCTTGCGCGGGCTGGTGTTCTGCTGACCTACAACGCTGGCCAGTTCGTCACGCACGAACTGCTCAGGCGTACGGCCATTGCCTTCGGTCTTGAACTTGACCGCCAGCTTGCCCAGGTCCACCGAAGCGGCGCCCAGTTTAAGCTCGCTCATCGCCTTGATGAGCGGGAAAGTCTCGTGTACGGACAACTCGCTCGCATCGGACTGACGATGGCGCGCAAAGCGGTGAGCTTTGAGAATCGCGATGACTGAACGGTTGATCAGGCTGCGGCCATAGATCGAACTCACCACATTGTTATTGCGGTAGAGCTGACCGATAAGCGGGATCATCGCCTCGGCGAGGGCTTCACGATCGATCCATTCACCAAGACACTGGTCGGGCTTCTGAGTCACGGGAACCTTCCACATGTAGGGGCTGAAAAAAGGGGCTACATTATGACCAAGCCAGTGTTTATGAGCAATGCGCGACTGTCAGATCGTTACGCACTACATAATTTCGGCCCGTAAATACGCGGTAATGGACTGGAAAACTGACAGCCACCACCTTCCCCCGCTACAATCGCCGCCCCTGTCGCAACGCCTGGAGCCTGACCTTCCGTGCCAGTTCTGCGTCTACCGCTTCTTTCTGCCGCTGCAGGCAAACACCACTGGGGCAATCTTCCCGGTGCCGCACTGAGCCTGGCAATCGCCGAGGCGGCCAGCGCTGCAAAGCGCTTCACCCTGCTTCTGACCGCCGACAGCCAGAGTGCCGAGCGGCTCGAACAGGAGCTGAAGTTCTTCGCGCCCACGCTGCCGGTTCTGCACTTCCCGGACTGGGAAACCCTGCCCTACGATCTGTTCTCGCCGCACCAGGACATCATTTCCCAGCGTATCGCCAGCCTGTATCGCCTGCCGGAACTGGAACATGGCGTTCTCGTAGTCCCGATCACCACGGCCCTACACAGACTGGCGCCGACCAAATTCCTGCTGGGCAGCAGCCTGGTGCTGGACGTCGGCCAGAAGCTCGATGTCGAGGCCATGCGCACTCGTCTGGAAGCCAGCGGTTATCGCTACGTGGACACGGTCTACGAGCATGGCGAGTTCACGGTACGCGGCGCGTTGATCGATCTGTTCCCGATGGGCAGCAAGGTGCCTTACCGCATCGACCTGTTCGACGACGAGATCGAAACCCTGCGCACCTTCGACCCGGACACGCAGCGTTCCATCGAGAAGGTCGAATCGGTACGCCTGCTGCCTGCACGTGAATTCCCGCTCAAGAAAGAAGAAGTCACCCGCTTCAAGGCACGCTTCCGCGAGCGTTTCGACGTCGATTTCCGGCGCAGTCCGATTTTTCAGGACTTGAGCAGCGGCATCACGCCTGCCGGTATCGAGTACTACATCCCGCTGTTCTTCGAGGAAACCTCGACCCTGTTCGACTACCTGCCGCAGGACACCCAGGTGTTCTCGCTGCCGGGCATTGAACAGGCGGCGGAAAATTTCTGGAAAGACGTGCGCAACCGCTACGAAGAGCGGCGTGTAGACCCGTCGCGCCCCTTGCTGCCACCCGCCGAACTGTTCCTCCCGGTCGAAGACTGTTTCGCGCGCCTGAAAAACTGGCCGCGCGTCGTTGCCAGCCAGCAGGACATCGAAGCCGGTGGCGAACGCTCGCGTTTCCCCGCGCAGAGCCTGCCGGATCTGGCCATTGAAGCCAAGGCAGTCCAGCCGCTGGCCGCGCTGTCGAAATTCCTCGATGAATTCCCCGGTCGCGTGCTGTTCACCGCTGAATCGGCGGGTCGCCGGGAAGTGCTGCTGGAATTGCTGGAGCGCCTCAAGCTGCGGCCGAAGACGGTCGACAGCTGGCTCGACTTCGTGGACGGCAAGGACCGGCTGGCAATCACCATCGCGCCGCTGGACGAAGGCCTGCTGCTGGAAGACCCGGCCCTTGCGCTGGTTGCCGAGAGCCCGCTGTTCGGCCAACGCGTGATGCAACGCCGTCGTCGCGAAAAACGCACCGATGGCGGCAATAACGACGCAGTCATCAAGAACCTGACCGAGCTGCGCGAAGGCGCGCCGGTGGTGCACATCGACCACGGTGTCGGACGCTACCTGGGGCTGGCCACGCTGGAAGTCGAAAATCAGGTCGCCGAGTTCCTGATGCTGGCGTACGCCGAGGACGCCAAGCTGTACGTCCCGGTCGCCAACCTGCACCTGATTGCACGCTACACCGGCAGCGACGACGAAATGGCGCCGCTGCACCGTCTGGGTTCGGAAACCTGGCAGAAAGCCAAGCGCAAGGCCGCCGAGCAAGTGCGCGATGTGGCCGCCGAGCTGCTCGACATCTATGCCCGCCGCGCCGCCCGCGAAGGCTACGCGTTCGCCGATCCGAAAGCCGATTACGCGACCTTCAGCGCAGGCTTCCCGTTCGAAGAGACGCCGGATCAGCAGACCACGATCGAAGCCGTGCGCGCCGACATGCTCGCGCCCAAACCCATGGATCGTCTGGTCTGCGGCGACGTGGGCTTCGGCAAGACCGAAGTCGCCATGCGCGCCGCATTCATCGCCGTTCACGGCGGGCGTCAGGTTGCGATTCTGGTGCCGACCACCCTGCTCGCCCAACAGCACTACAACAGTTTCCGCGACCGTTTCGCCGACTGGCCAGTGACTGTCGAAGTCATGAGCCGCTTCAAGTCGGCCAAGGAAGTCAGCGCCGCCGTCGCCGATCTGGCCGAAGGCAAGATCGACATCGTCATCGGCACGCACAAGCTGCTGCAGGACGACGTGAAGATCAAGAATCTGGGGCTGGTCATCATCGACGAAGAGCACCGTTTCGGTGTCCGTCAGAAAGAACAGCTCAAGGCCCTGCGCAGCGAAGTCGACATTCTGACCCTGACTGCGACGCCTATTCCGCGCACGCTGAACATGGCGGTGTCGGGCATGCGCGACCTGTCGATCATTGCCACGCCGCCAGCGCGCAGGCTGTCGGTGCGCACCTTCGTCATGGAGCAGAACAAGCCCACGATCAAGGAAGCACTGTTGCGCGAGCTGCTGCGCGGCGGCCAGGTCTACTACCTGCACAACGACGTCAAGACGATCGAGAAATGCGCCGCCGACCTTGCCGAACTGGTGCCCGAAGCGCGTATCGGCATCGGCCACGGCCAGATGCGCGAGCGTGAACTCGAACAGGTGATGAGCGACTTCTACCACAAGCGCTTCAACGTGCTGATCGCCTCGACCATCATCGAGACCGGCATCGACGTGCCGAGCGCCAACACCATCATCATCGAGCGCGCCGACAAGTTCGGCCTGGCGCAATTGCACCAGTTACGCGGCCGTGTCGGACGCAGTCACCACCAGGCCTATGCCTATTTGCTGACACCACCACGCAAGCAAGTCACCCGCGATGCCGAGAAGCGTCTGGAAGCCATCGCCAACACCCAGGACCTGGGCGCAGGCTTCGTGCTTGCCACCAACGACCTGGAAATCCGTGGTGCGGGCGAACTGCTGGGCGACGGCCAAAGCGGCCAGATCCAGGCCGTGGGTTTCACGCTGTACATGGAAATGCTCGAACGTGCGGTGAAGTCGATTCGCAAGGGCGAACAGCCCAACCTCGACCAGCCGCTGGGCGGAGGACCGGAAATCAACCTGCGCGTGCCTGCGCTGATTCCCGAGGCCTACCTGCCCGATGTGCATACCCGCCTGATTCTCTACAAGCGCATTGCCAATGCCGCCGACGAGGATGGTTTGAAGGACCTGCAGGTCGAGATGATCGACCGCTTCGGCCTGTTGCCGGAGCCGACCAAGGCGCTGGTGCGGATCACGCAACTCAAACTGCGCGCCGAACAACTGGGCATTCGCAAGATCGACGCCGGGCCTCAAGGCGGGCGCATCGAGTTTGCCGCCGAAACGCCGGTCGACCCGCTGACCCTGATCAAGCTGATCCAGAGCCAGCCCAACCGTTACAAGTTCGAAGGCGCCACGCTGTTCAAATTCATGGTGCCGATGGAGCGCGCAGATGAGCGTTTCAACACGATTGAAGCGCTGCTTGAGCGCCTGACCCCGACAACTGCTTGAAGGATTCATCCATGCGTCTGTTTCGCTCATTGTCCCTGCTGCTGGTGCTAGTCGCGCCGGGCGCCTTTGCCGAGGGCACCTATCAGGTGGAGCTGATCCTGTTCCGCCAGAGCGGAGAACCGGCAGCCACGCGTCAGCTCGCGCCCGAAGACTGGGACGCCGGTGCGCAGAAAATCGCCGCAGCCG
Organism: Pseudomonas sp. fls2-241-TYG-175; assembly: GCF_030209155.1. NCBI lineage: Bacteria > Pseudomonadati > Pseudomonadota > Gammaproteobacteria > Pseudomonadales > Pseudomonadaceae > Pseudomonas > Pseudomonas sp. fls2-241-TYG-175. Next base: position 221,527 of record NZ_JARVSO010000016.1, read on the forward strand.
ATGAGCGCAGTCCGGCGCTCAACGATCTGGTCGCCAAATTGCAGGGCAGTGGCAACTATGAGGTGCTGATGCAGCGCGCCTGGCAGCAGACGATTGGCACCGAGCCCGTTAAAATTGCCGTTGCCACCGGCAAAGAACAGCTCGGCCACTTCCCCATCGAGGGCACGGTGAGCCTGGCAATGGATCGTTTCACCGACATCGATGCGCAGTTCTGGGTCAACCAGTTGGACCCGCATGGCGTGGTCCTCAACAGCGAGCGCCTGAAGCAGACCGCCAGGGTCAAGAATGGCGGGCTGAATTACCTGGATAACGGCAATCTGGCGCTGCTGATCAAAGTCTCTCCACTGTGATCGTTACGTATTCAAGGAGCACAGGCGTGCTCCCTTTCTTTTTGAGCATCGCTGCGGCGTAGGGCTTTTTTTAACTTGTCGTCCATTCTCGAAAAAGTCCTCGCCTCGGCCTGGACAGACCTGTTCACTGATCGAACGCTTGAGCGCGGGCGCGACTATGCCCGCCAGAAACGCATCGTGCTGGAAGACTCCAGCCCGCAGATCATCCGTACCGCCTGCCGAGGCTCGGGGCTGGAGATCTACACCCAGACGCTGCTGTTCAAGGATCCGGATCGCTACCGCAATTACCTGACCTGCAAATGCACGTGCCCGGTGCGCAACGACTGCAAACACTGTGTCGCGGCCATGTACTTCCTTGCGGACCCGACCAACCAGCCGTTGCTGCAGGCTGCGCTGAGTACCCACGAGCGGGAGATCCAGGCACAGATCGAGCAGAAGCCAAAACTGCCCGAGCGACTGGTCGACAACCTGCAACCCAAACCACGACTGATTCTGGCCAGCATCGAGTTCAGCGCCTACGAACCGCGCAACGGACGCATGCAACGGCATATTCAGCATCGCGCCGCACTGGCCTTCGCTTACGGCAAGCATTACGCGGTGGGCACGACCAACGTCAGCATTCTGGTGAGTTCGCTGGGCAGCGATCTGGTGAACCAGAAAAGCGACATCATCGAACACACCGAAACCGAAACTCTGCGCATCCGCCGTCAGGGCGAGCAGGAACGGCAGCTGCGCCAGCAACTGACCGATCTGGGGTTCAAGGTTTCCACGCGGCAGAGCAAGGCTCTGCCCGACAGCGCCGGCGACATGTACGAGTTGCCGAACGACAAGGCCTGGCTGCATTTCGTGCTGGACGACCTGCCAAAGCTTCGCGAGCAAGGCTGGGAAATCGAGATTCAGGACGAGTTCGGCTTTGACGTCACGCCGGTTGAAGACTGGTACGCGGTCATTGATGAGGAGAACGAACGCGACTGGTTCGATCTGGAACTGGGCATCATCGTCAATGGCGAACGCCTGAGTCTGCTGCCAATCCTGATCAACCTGATCCGCAGCCATCCCGAACTGATGAGCCCTTCGGCCGTTGCCAAGCGCGGCGACGAAGAACAACTGCTGGTGCAGCTCAATCACTTCACGCAAAGCGGCGGCAGCCCGGTGCAGATCGCCCTGCCCTACGGCCGGCTCAAGCCGGTGCTGGCGACGCTGGGTGACTTCTACTGGCGTCAGGAAGGCAACAACGCGCTGCGCATGAGCAGGGCCGACGCGGCACGGCTGACGCAACTCGAAGACCTGCCGCTGACCTGGCAGGGCGGCGACCGCCTGCGGCACTTTGCCGAGCGCCTGATCAACATCAAGGACGCGCCAGTTGCGGTCCCCGATGGTCTGAACGCGACCTTGCGGCCTTATCAGCTGGAAGGCCTGAGCTGGATGCAATCCCTGCGCGAGCTGGAAGTCGGTGGCGTGCTGGCTGACGACATGGGCCTGGGCAAGACTCTGCAGACGCTGGCGCACCTGTTGATGGAAAAACAGGCCGGGCGTCTGGATCGTCCGGCACTGGCAGTAATGCCAACCAGCCTGATCCCCAACTGGCTGGACGAGTCCGAGCACTTCACGCCAGACCTCAAGGTGCTGGCGCTGTATGGCGCCAATCGCCATCAGGACGCCAGCAACCTGCAGGACTACGACCTGATCCTGACCACGTACGCCTTGCTGCCTCGCGACCTCGAATTGCTGAAATCGCAGTCCTTCCACCTGCTGATTCTCGACGAAGCCCAGTACATCAAGAACCCCAACAGCAAGGCCGCGCAGGCAGCACGTGACCTCAATGCGCGCCAGCGTCTGTGCCTCAGCGGCACGCCACTGGAAAACCACCTGGGTGAGCTGTGGTCGCTGTTCCACTTCCTGATGCCCGGCTGGCTGGGCAACAGTAAGGAATTCAACAGCAACTACCGCACCGCCATCGAGAAGCACGGCAATCAGGATCGGCTGCAACACCTGAATGCACGCATCAAGCCATTCCTGCTGCGCCGCACCAAGGAACAGGTCGCGACCGAACTGCCGCCCAAGACCGAGATCATTCACTGGGTCGACCTCAACGACGCCCAGCGCGACGTGTATGAAACCGTGCGTCTGGCGATGGACAAGAAGGTCCGCGACGAAATCACTCGCAAGGGTGTGGCCCGCAGTCAGATCATCATTCTCGAAGCGCTGCTCAAGCTGCGTCAGGTGTGCTGCGACCTGCGTCTGGTCAATCCGGACATGCCGGTCAACAGCAAGCAAGGCACGTCCGGCAAGCTCAACAGCCTGATGGAAATGTTCGACGAACTGCTGGCCGAAGGACGCAAGATCCTGCTGTTCTCGCAGTTCACCTCGATGCTGAGCCTGATCGAGGCCGAACTGAAACAGCGCGGCATCCCTTACGCCCTGCTCACCGGCTCGACGCGTGACCGACGTACGCCGATCCACGACTTCCAGAGCGGCAAGCTGCCGATCTTCCTGATCAGCCTGAAAGCAGGCGGTACCGGCCTGAACCTGACCGCCGCCGACACCGTGATTCACTACGATCCATGGTGGAACCCGGCCGCCGAGAACCAGGCCACCGACCGCGCCTATCGCATAGGTCAGGACAAGCCGGTGTTCGTCTACAAGATGATCGCGCGCGGCACGGTGGAAGAGAAAATCCAGCGCCTGCAACGCGAGAAATCCGCCCTGGCGGCAGGCGTACTCGATGGCCGGGCCAGCGGCGACTGGAAGCTGCGCGACGAAGACCTGCAGGCCCTGTTCGCGCCTCTCCCCGCAGCACCCAAGAAGTCCAGAAAATAGCAGCCGAGGGTACAGGCACTGAGCTACTATCGGCAGCGCTTGTACCCTCGACTAAAGGACTTCTCATGCGTACCCGGTTGCTGACCGTTACAGCGGTCATGGTGGGCTCTGCCCTTCTCAATCAGGCCAATGCCAGTGGCGACGATTCCTGCTATCCCTCCTGGACGGTGCTCAAGGAAAACCTGGATGCGTGCAGCAACCTGCCGTTCCTCAGCCCGGGCAATGACAGCGAGGTGAATCTGCGCCTGCTGTTGGCTGACAAGGGACTGAAGACGTTCCAGTTGTCAGGCGAGAAAAACCTGGAGCGGGAAGAAGGATTTGGCGCCGTACCGTTCTCGCTCTTTCGCTTCGGCGCGACCGATCTGGCAATGGCTACAGAAACCGCCGAGGAAGTGAAGCCCGACGAGCCAACCGCTACGGCGGCGCAAGCATCACTGACAGCCATGCTTGATAAGCTGGGCCTGACGCGCGCTGATACGCCAGCGGCGGGTGATGAGTTCCTGTCCGGCGAAGGCAGTCGCTGTCGCAGTAATTCCGATGAAAGCGCCCAGGCATTTATCAGTCAGGTTCTGGCCAGCACCGAATTGACGGATGCCGAACGCAAGGCACTGGCCGACAGCCGCATGCAGATGCTGGGTGCCTGCGCCTGGGATGCTGACGCTCGGGAAGCCCTGCAACCCAAGGCCGTAGCCTCCGCGACCGGCAAGGCATTCGCCACGTACCTGCGCGCCGCCGGCGCCTTCTATAACGGCAACTTTGACGAAGCACTGACAGGCTTCACCGCGCTGGCAGACAGCCCGCAGCCGTGGCTCAAGCAAACCGCCGTTTACATGGTCGCGCGCACCAGACTGAACAGTGCCCAGGAAGCCGTGTTCGACGAATACAGCCAACTGCAGCGCGACAAGGTCGACAAACCCGCGCTCGCAGACGTCGAAACGGCGTTCAAACAGTATCTGGACAGCTACCCCGACGGCGATTACGCAGACTCGGCCCAAGGGCTTTTGCGGCGCGTGCACTGGCTGGCGGGCGATGACGTGAAACTGGCCGAGGATTATGCCTGGCAGCTCAAGCAGCAAGGCAAGGCCTCAGGCGACCTTGAGCCACTCGTTATCGAAATGGACCGGGCCGTACTGGGCAGCGACAGACAGAACCTGCGCTCACCCTGGATGCTGGCGATCACCGATCTGATTCGCATGCGTGAAACGTCCAGCCCCAGATTGAGCGAAGCCGATCTGAAAACCCAGGAACCCTCGTTTGCCGACCAGCCCGAGCTCTACCGTTATCTGCAAGGCGCGCTTGCGCTGTACGTCCTGGATGATCCACAACAAGCCCTTGAGCACCTGCCTACCGCGCTGCCCGAGCACCTTGACTATCTGACGTTCAGCCAGCACCTGCTGCGCGGCCTGGCATTGCAGGCACGTCAGGACATCAAGGGCGCGCAAGCGCTGTGGCTGGAGATGCTGCCCCGCGCCACACAACCACTGCAACGCGAACAACTGGAACTGGCGCTGGCCATGAGTTTCGAGCGTAATGAGCAGCTGTCCAGCGTGTTTGCCGCCGACTCGCCCATTCAGTCGGACAAAGTGCGCTACATCCTGCTCAGCCGGGTCGCCGATGCCGACCTGCTACGCCAGCAGACCACCCAAGGGCTGACCGAGACCGAGCGCAACACGGCGTTGTTCGTCCTGCTGTACAAAGACCTGATGCGCAACCGCTATGCAGACTTTGCCGAAGACCTGAAACGCCTTCCGGAAAAACTGCCGGAAGAAAAACTGGGTTACGCCTTGGGCTATACGTACGAAAAAGGTCCCTCGTTGAGCCTGTTTCAATGGCAGGGCACCCCGTCCGAATCCGGCTACACCTGCCCCGCCATCGTGCAGACAGCCGCCGCGTTGAAGCTCGATGCCAAGGACCCCAAGGCGCTGAACTGCATGGGCGAGTTCATCCGGGCCAACAGCCTCGACGGCATGCCGCTGGACAGCAAGCGCCACGCCGATACGCTGGGCGGCAGCGCGCCGGGCTTCAGTGGTGAGGCGTTTTCCCGACAGGAAGGCTACAAGACCGTCATCGCCAACCCCAAGGCGCCGCGTGACGAAAAAGCCTACGCACTGTACAGGGCGGTCAACTGCTACGGCCCGTCCGGCTACAACACGTGTGGTGGCAAGGAAGTCGAACCTTCTGTACGCAAGGGCTGGTTCCGCCAGTTGAAAAAGGACTTCGCCAACACCCCATGGGGCCAGACCCAGCAGTACTACTGGTAATGCAAAGACTCCAGCGCTGCCTTGCCCTGCTTTGTCTTTTGACGCTCGGCCAGGCAGATGCAGCGGTCAAGGCCGAGGATTACGATGCGTTCTGGCTGTGGGCAGGCGTCAGGCCGCAGCCAGTGATGGATAAGGCAAAGACCCTGTATGTGCTGCAAGGCCAGGTCAGCACGTCGCGCCGGGATCCGCAGCAACGTGTCAGCTTCATCGCGCAAGGCGTCTCGGTGACTCGTTTGCCGCAGGACCAGGTATGGCTGGTCTACCGCGCCCACACGCTGCGCTGGCCGGATGCTGTCTACCGGCAACTGCTTGGTCAGGCTCAGCGCTGGAAAGCATCCGGTACCCACGTGATCGGCATCCAGATCGACTTCGACGCCCGCACCCGCTACCTGAATGAGTACGTCGATTTCCTGCGCGACCTGCGCCAGCGCCTGCCTGAAGACTACCGATTGAGCATCACCGGGCTGATGGACTGGAGCAGCAATGCCGACATCGCCGCTATCGGCGAGCTGAAAGGCGTGGTGGATGAAGTGGTGGTGCAGACCTATCAGGGCCGCCACAGCATCCCGGATTACGCTGCGTACCTGCCCCGCCTTGGCCGTCTCGGCCTTCCGTTCAAGGTCGGCCTGATTCAGGGCGGCGACTGGCTGGCACCGGCTTATCTGGAAGACAGCCCCTGGTTCAAGGGTTACGTGGTTTTCCTGCAGAATCCCCCGACTCAGCGCTGATCGAGAATCTGCGCCGTGGACAGCACTGTCGCGTACTCGCCATGCAGATTGGCCAGTGACATTGCATGCACGTCTTCGGCGCTGCGCGGCGTACCGAAAAAGTCTGCCTGATCGAAGGTAAAGCAGGCGTCGTGCGCAACGATGACTTCAAAACCCAGGTTGCCCCCACTGCGCGCCGTGGACTCCACCGAGTTATTGGTGACAACGCCTGCGATCACCATCTGCCTGATCCCGTCCGAACGCAGCCACATCTCCAGAAACGATCCACAAAATGCATCAGGCACCTGCTTGCTCAGTTCCCGCTCGTCCGCCTGCGGCACAAAGGCTGGCTGATATTCCACGCCGGACTGCTCGGGCCAGAACACCGAAGAAGGCGAGGTAGAGAAGTGCCTGACATGAATGACCGGACGTCCGGCTTCCCGCCACGCTGACAGTAATTCAGACATGCGCGCTTCAGCCTGCGGGTTGTTGCGACGCCCAAGCCTGGGATGATTGATGCCCTGTTGCATGTCGATCAGGATCAGCGCGCTGTCGGGACGGATATCCATCGGGGTTCATTTCCTTGAAATTCGAGCCTGCGACAGTAGTCGTAAGTTGCGCTCGGTTCCAGCGCGGTATCAGCCGCCGGACAGCTTATTGCGACTACGCTGTCTACGCACATCCACGTCCCGTCGCACCCACACATTGGAGAACACCATGATTCAGCATCCGAACCTCGCCGGCAAAGTCGCCTTCGTTCAAGGCGGCTCTCGTGGTATCGGCGCAGCGATTGTCCAGCGCCTGGCCAAGGAAGGCGCCGCCGTGGCCTTCACCTATGTCAGCTCCGAAGAAGCCGCGCTGGAGATACAAGGCAGCATCACCGCCAACGGCGGCCGCGCACTGGCCATTCGAGCCGACAGCGCTGATGAAAAGGCCATCCGCCAGGCGATTCAGACTGCCGCCGAAAACCTGGGTGGGCTGGATATTCTGGTCAACAACGCAGGCGTGCTGGCCATTGCCCCGCTGAACGAATTCACCATGCAGGACTTCGACCGAACCCTGGCCATCAACGTACGCAGCGTGTTCATCGCCAGCCAGGAAGCCGCTCGCCACATGGGCGAAGGCGGACGCATCATCAATATCGGTAGCACCAACGCCGACCGCATGCCCTTCGCAGGCGGCGCGATCTACGCCATGAGCAAATCGGCGCTGGTCGGCCTGACCAAAGGCCTGGCACGCGACCTCGGCCCGCAGGGCATCACCGTCAACAACGTCCAGCCCGGCCCGGTCGACACCGACATGAACCCAGGACACGGCGAATTCGCTGAAAGCCTCAAGGCCATGATGGCGATCCCGCGCTACGGCAAGAGCGAGGAAATCGCCAGCTTCGTCGCCTACCTCGCCGGCCCGGAAGCGGGTTACATCACCGGCGCCAGCCTGACCATCGACGGCGGCTTCGGCGCCTGATCCCAGCCATCGAACGACGCGCATGGCTGGCCCGGCCTTCCCATGAAACCCGGAGCCCGCCAGCCCGCGCAGACCTTTCAGCGGGCAGACCACGTTTTTCTGCTTAACCGCATGAAAATTCTGAAAAAAAGTTTTGCGTTCCGAAAAGCTTTCGACTACATTAGCGCGCCTCGACAGACACAACGTTGTCAGCGAGATACGGTGAGGTGTCCGAGTGGCTTAAGGAGCACGCCTGGAAAGTGTGTATACAAGAAATTGTATCGAGGGTTCGAATCCCTCCTTCACCGCCATATTCGATACACGAAAAGCCCCGACATTCCTTGTGAACGTCGGGGCTTTTTCGTTTCCGAAGGATATCCACGTCCCACGCGAAAACTCGAACGATTTCGGAGGCGCAGGCGCAGGCGCAGGCAGCCTGAAACACAATACGACTCATGGCATGCTGACACTTGCTTCAGGGATATCCGGTATCAATGCTCGACGCGGAGCCGGTCAGACACTGCAACCGGCACAGAGCTCAAGGAAAACAACATGAGACCCGAAAGACATGGGCAGGCGCTGCGCCTCGTCGCTGTGCCGTTGTGTGCTGGCATCGTGTTTGCGATCACCCGCGGCTTAACCGAAGTCTGGAATGGAGAGAACCTGATGCCAGGTTTTCTCTACGGCTGCCTCATCGGGGTTGTTCTGGGCATTCCGTTATTGCTGCGCAGCGAGACCAAAGGTAACCATTCCAAAGGCCGCTACCTGTTCAACGCGCTGACTCAAGCTCTGGCCGGATGGCTGCTGGCTGGCGCCTCACTCAACAGCCTGCCACTGGCCATCGGTCGTGGCTTCGCTCTCGCAATACTTTTTTCAGCCACGATCTACGGCATTCAAAAACTGTGCACGAGTGACAATCAGAGCCGCCCGGCGAAGCGCGCCGCTCTGTATGCCGTCCCGCTGTCAGGCGCATTGACGCTGGGGACGACAACAGTCATCGGTTTCTACGGCCCCGACATTGGCCTGTCGACGTTTGTCATGGCAGGTCTGGTCGGAGCATTTCTGAGCATGCTCGCTGGCTGGCCAGTGTTGTGGTTTATCGAGCGCTATCTGACAACGCCGTTGCGCTACATCGCTGGAGGTATTGTCACCGGGCTGCTGATCTGGCTGTGCATTACCCTGGAACAACTCGTCAACGCCATGCACGCGATGGTGTCGGGAGGCGATTATGTCTTGCCCGAGTCCTTCCTGGAAGGCGCGGTATTTTTCGCTTTTATAGGCATGGTGGCGGGCATCGTTTGTACGGGAATCATACTGGGCTGTGAGCGCGTTGGCTTGAATCGCTCCTGAGCCACACTGCGCCCATGAGTCTGACAGCTCTATCGCGAACTCAAACCAGATCAGTCAATACGCGCAGATAGCCCAGACCCTGCTCACCCAGTTTCTGCCTGAAAAACAGTTCTGCGCCTGTCGCCACGCTGTGGTTGGCGCTGCGACAGAAGCGGTAGACCAGATCGACAATGGCTTGCTCATCAGGGGCTTGCCGAGTGACTGGATCGCAGTGCACCAACAACAGACAGCGCAAGGCCAGGGTCCGCAGCGCCAGCGTGCATGCCCACTGACTCAGGCTCGTACCGTAGTCCTGGCCATACGCGGTGGTCGAGATGAATGGAAAGCCGGTGCGGGACATCTCGGCGCAAACGAAGCGTTTCAGGACAGACTCCAGCGCCTGCCCTGCCCGTCCGCTGGCAAGGTCCAGAAACTCGGTTTTGAGCCGCATGCCCTGAGGCTGATCGCCCTGGGCCGGGGTGACGTCAACCGAGCGAATGACCTGCTCGCGCATCGCCTCTGTCACGCCTGGCCCGTTGAGCATCTGGATCAGCACGACCATGACCGGATCAACCGCCAGCGACTCGCCCGAACCGGCAGGCGTCTGGTAATCCATGATCAGTCCGGGCAATGCGTACAACCAGTCCTCGCAGGCAATGGTTTCCAGCTTGAGCGTCAGGTCCAGCAGCCTCAGCAGCGCGTGGCGAGTGGTCTGCTGGTCCTGAAGCACCAGCTCGTTCAGTTGCTGAACGACAGCAGCGCGCTGCTCCGCATCGATGCCGGGGAAATCCTTGTCCGGGTAGGCAGACAGCGTCTTGTCGTCCACGGTGACTTGCGCTGGCGCAAAGGGAGTCGCACTTTTGAGGACCAGCCGCACGATTTCGGGACAGCTCATGCTGGCCGACCCGGTCAGCGCGCCGTTGATACGCCGGTACATGCGCGGATAGATTCGGCAAGTGTCGGAAAGCGCATCTTCGCCGTGTGTCGCATGGACGGAGCAACGCCCGTTGTCGAACGCCACGCAGTCGCCATCGGTCTTTTTCATCCAGGTGCCGCCATCGTCCTTGACGATCAGGTTGAGCAACTGGGGTAGTTTCTGGTCCCACAGCTCGACGGTTCTGGCCCCTACCGATACCGGCCAGACCTTGCAGCAGTTGTCCTCGCAGCGCTCGGCAAGGCATGAGAATTCTTTGACGAACTGAAAAGTGCTGACAGCCTGCTGAGCCATGATCGTGTCCTGAACGATGAGATGGCAATGGGTGGCCGGGCCGGGCAAGTGGTTCCCTGGCGCCTCCCTTGAAAGGGCCTGAGGTTTCAGCGAATCGGGGACTGCGTTAGCATGCAGCGCTTGAAAATCAGGCTGTCCAGACCTGTGATGGAAGATCGATGAAAAAGACTGCGTTATTCCTGCTCGCACTGGCGATACACGCGACCGCTCAAGGGGCTGGCGATGCAGAGGCCGGAAAAGCGGTATTTACGCGACTCTGCTCAGGCTGCCACAAGATCGGACCCGGTGCCCGCAGCGCATTTGGCCCACCACTCAACGGCATTATCGGAAGCAAGGCGGGTCAGCACCCTGACTATGTGTACACGGACGCGATGAAAAACTCGGGTATCACCTGGACCCGCGAGCAACTCACCACGTACATCAAGGATCCGGGCGAAGTGGTGCCGGGGACGCGCATGAAGCTGTGGTGGATGGGCAACGACCAGCGCATGGAAGACCTGCTGGAATACCTCGACGCGAACAAATAACGCCGTGAAATGAAAAGCCCCCGAATCACTTCGGGGGCCAGTATTTGTTCTTTCGACTTACTTGTCGGATTCGTAGGGTGGATAGTCGTCCTTGGTGCCGTGCTCCTTGGCAGGCGTTTTTGCGGGCTTGACCGGATCAACCTGCGGATCGCCGGCATCCGGTGATTCGGTATTGAAATCCGGTTTGTCGGTACTGTTGTCGCTTGGCTTGTTGCCAGTCATAGGCGCCTCCATTGGGTTAAAACGTACAACCTGTTCTTCAGAGGCGTAATCACCTCAGGCGTGCCACGGGACTGACGAACGGAGCTGCCACAAACCCTTTGCGACGCGCGTCAGGACTGGTAGCCTTGCGCCACTCATGGAGGATGACGATGAAAAGGCTTTCAATGCTGCTTGCGATTACAGCGGCAGCGGGTTCAGGCACGGCGCACAGCGAGATCTTCAAATGCACCTCGGCGCAGGGCCACGTGAGCTACGCGGCCATTCCATGCGATGGAGCGGCGGAGGTCGCGGTTCAACGGCCCGGTCCGCCAAAAATGCTGCGTCAGGGCGAACCCGTCGACCATGCCCACAAGGTTAACCTGAAGGCCACTGAATACCTGCAAGTCAGCGGCCGCGCCAAGGTCAATGTGTACGAGACTGAAAGCTACAAAGCCTTTCAGAAAAGCCATTTGCCGGCGCCCGATGTGCCCTCTCAATGCCAGAGTCCGCGCTACGACAGTCAATGCTTTGATCCATCGGGCGGCGCTTCATTCAGAAAAGCCGTAACGGGCAATTGAGCCTTACTCGGCCCTGACCTCACTGATCTGAATCACCGGAATCAGGTCCGTGTAGTTGATGATGTCGGCGTTGATGCGCTCCTGATGCGGTCCCATGCCGGCCTGGAACGCTTCAATCGAGTCGCAGTAGATGTGGCACATGCCGACATAGACCGGCGTGGAGCCCGGCGTTGCACCGCCCAGGCCCTTGTCGACGCTGTAGCGCTTGCAGTGCTCGCCCATCAGGGACTGCACCAGCGGCATGTGCTGGTCGCGATAGTAGTCATGGTCGAAACGGGCACCTTCCTTGTAGGGGTACAGCACGCTGACTTTGATCATGTCGATATTCTCCAGGTGGCAGGTAAAATTGTGTTGGGACTCTACCGCGAGACACGCGGCAAAGTGTTATGACAGCACTGGCAGGTATTTCTCCCTTCCCGCACAATCACGCCGTTTGGCCGGACTGCGCTGCAATGAGTTCCGGCCGCCCAGCCAGATCGAGGAAAACAGCATGAACGCTCTTGAGTGGAACGAAGCCGCCCTGGCGAAATATCTGTCGACCCATCCCACGCTCAAAGACGAAATCAGCCAGCTCAGCGCGGCCGAACAGAAGCAGCAGCTTCAGTGGGCTTTTGAGGATGAAGCCGAAAGCCGAGGGATCGAACCCTGGGAACTGGCGCTGGAGTTGATTGCCGAATCGCCTGAACAGCTCAAGCAGATGCGGCTGGAGGCCCATGCGCAGGTCGCCGAAGCTCTGGGCATGGACTGGGACGAGTACTGCGAGCTGAACGATATTCAGGTGTAGCCTGCGTTTCAGCAAAAATGAGTGACCCATCAGTCAGCGCTTTACCTGTTCAGCATGGGTGAGTAACGTCTGCTCACTTCAATAAAAAGGAATCGCGTCATGAGTGATCTGGTCTCGTACCAACTGGACGATGGCATCGCAACGCTGACCCTGAACAATGGCAAGGTCAACGCCATTTCCCCGGACGTCATCGCCGCGTTCAATGCCGCTCTGGATCAGTCCGAGAAGGATCGGGCAGTGGTGATCGTGACCGGCCAGCCCGGCATTCTCTCGGGCGGCTACGACCTGAAAGTCATGACCTCCAGCCCCGAAGCGGCCAGCAGTCTGGTGACTCAGGGTTCGACTCTGGCCCGGCGCATGCTGTCACACCCCTTCCCCATCATTGTCGCGTGCCCGGGCCATGCCATTGCCAAGGGCGCGTTCCTGCTGCTGTCAGCCGATTATCGTATCGGCGTCGAAGGCCCCTTCAATATCGGCCTGAACGAAGTGCAGATCGGCATGACCATGCACCACGCCGGGATCGAACTGGCCCGTGATCGTCTGCGCAGGTCGGCGTTCAACCGCTCGGTGATCAACGCCGAAATCTTCAACCCCGAGGGTGCCATGCAGGCGGGCTTTCTGGATCAGGTGGTCAGCGTTGAAGCCTTGTCCGAGACAGCACGCACGGTTGCCACGCAGTTGAAGAAAATCAATATGAACGCCCACGGGAAAACCAAGCTCAAGAGCCGAAAAGCGTTTCTGGACACCCTGGACGCGGCCATCGAACTGGACAAAAAGAGTTTTATTTAAGGCCACCCGAAAAGCCCGCGATTGCGGGCTTTTTGTTTACCGGCGAACTCATCCGCGTTTGGTTAATCTCATCAGCTACCGCGCATCCCCTCTTGCGCCACAGCCACATTGAAGAAGCGATAGCACCATGGGTCGAGTTGTTGCAGCCGCGGTTTACAGCAAAGGCAAGAAAGTCACGGATATCACACTGGACGAGGGCGCAGCCTGGGCCGCCAAGCCCGGCCACTTTGTCTGGATCGGGCTGGAGCAACCCAATGCCCAGGAACTGACCAGCCTGAAGGAACAGTTCAACCTGCACGAACTGGCGCTGGAAGATGCGATGGAAGTTCACAGCCGCCCGAAGCTTGAGACCTTCGGTGATGCGCTGTTCATCGTCACTTACGCCCCGGTGCGCGACAACGGCAAGCTGCTGTTCATCGAAACCCATATTTTTGCGGGCAAGGGCTACGTCATTACGTCACGCAACGGCCACTCCAAGTCTTATGGACTGGTGCGTCAGCGCTGTGAAGCCCGTCCTCTGCTGCTGGAGCACGGCGAGGACTTCGTGTTGTATGCCTTGCTGGATTTCGTAACCGAAAACTATCAGCCGGTGACCGAAGCCATTCATGCCGAATTGGAGTTGCTGGAGCAGAACGTGCTGGGTGGCGCGTTGCGCGAAGCCGATATTCAGCACATTCACGCCTTGCGTCGCGATCTGCTGAGAATGCGGCGTTACGTGGCGCCGATGGTTGAAGTGGGCGAAGAGCTGCAGAAACTCAGCTTTCCCTTCATCGACAAAAATATGCGGCCGTACTTCCGCGACGTCGAGATTCACGTCAAACGGCAAATGGAAGACCTCGGCAACCTGTGCGACATCGCCAGTCAGACCATAGAAATCGGCCTGCTGCTGGAGTCTTCACGGCAAAGCATCGTGCAGCGCAAGTTCGCCGGCTGGGCGGCCATTCTGGCGTTCCCGACGGCGATTGCGGGCATCTACGGGATGAACTTCGAGAACATGCCCGAGCTGACCTGGCACTACGGTTACTTCATCGTGCTCGGCGTGATCGTCGGAGGGTGTTCTGCGCTGTTCGCCAGCTTCAAGCGGTCGGGGTGGTTGTAGCCTGCTGCACCGTGCTTGGCAGTGCGGGCGAAAAAGGCAGGCTGATTTTTATCGAACACCACTTAACTTGCTGAACAGATGCAGTTTTTGTGGGAGGCGGCTTGCCGGCGATGCGGTATCACAGGCCGCCTGTCAGCGACTGACCGGACGCCATCGCCGGCAAGCCGCCTCTTATCAAACAACCTGTAAGCCACTGAAGAAACTGGATTTTGTGGGAGCGGACTTGTCCGCGAATGCTGTAATTCAGCCGATGAATATTCGTCGGATGTACAGGCCTTTTCGCGGACAAGTCCGCTCCCACCTAGTTTGCCGCGCGACAGCGCTACGTCGAAGACGTGGCGGCGCCTCCCACAGTCCGGTGTTTGCTAAGCAACAGCGCTACGCCGAATACGTGTGGGCCGTCCACAGACAGCGCTGATCCGGAACCGGACCCATCACACCGCCGCCGCATCCGGCTTGTGCGCCACGAAACGCATCATCCATTCGGCTACCGTCACGCCATGGTGGTCGTGATCTAGACTGGCGACGCCCTTCTGATAGATCTGCTCGCCCAGCGATTCCTGACGGATGTCGAGCAGGGTTCGCGAGTAGTCGTGAATGAATTCGGGATGCCCCTGGAAACACAGCACCTGATGGTTGATGTGGTACGCCGCAAACGGGCAGAAGTCGCTGGAAGCGATCACCGTGGCGTTGTCGGGCAAGGTAGTGACCTGATCCTGATGACTGATCAGCAGGGTCAGCTTGTCCATTGACGGTGTCATCCAGGGCGTGGCGGGTGCCACTTGGTAATGATGAATGCCCACGCCCCAGCCTTGCACCGCCCGCTCGGTCTTGCCGCCCAGCAACAGGGCCAGCAACTGATGACCGAAGCACACACCCAACAGCTTGTCGCCGCGCTCGTACAGCTTGACCAGATACGCTTTCAGCACCTGAATCCATGGATCACTGCCAAACGAATCGGCTTTGCTGCCGGTCACCAGATAGGCGTCGAAGCTGGCGCTTTCGGGTGGGTAAACGCCCTGCATCACGTTATAGACTTCGAACTCTGCAGGAATCGGCTGGCGCGCGAACAGCAACTCGAACATGTGTCCGTAACCCTGGTACTGCTCGACCAGCTCCGGTCGCAGGATGTCGGTTTCCAGAATGCAGATGCGTAGCGGCATATAAAGGGACCTGAAACAGTGATGGGCGACAGCGCACGCGGGCAGCCTGCCTTGATGGCTGATGCAAATCAAGCGGCGCTTCGCAAACCTGACGACAACTGAAACGCTACAGCCAAGCATAAAGCCAGAAAATGTCTACGCACCTCGTTTACTAGAACCGAATTGCTGTGGCGCCGCTCGCAGATGATGTAAGAGATTTCCGAGCCGGACGAACGGTAAAAAGACCAGTATCTGGCCTGAGGCGTCTAGTTAAGGGCTGTACGCAAGATGGAAGCAGCGCTGATAACCATTTGCTCAACATCACCCCCGTTTAAATACCCAACGGATCTAAATCGCTCGGCACGCGACCTCTAAGGTTAAGTCTGTAACAGGACGACGCGATAAAAACAGTTCCGCGTCAGGTTGCGGTCATTTGATCGAACCCGCCTGTTCAATCGCTAAACCTTTGCCAGCTGCCGTATTACCGCTCATGTACCGGTCAGCTTTTGTCGCTCGGGAATAACAACAAAAGGCAGTCAGCCATGTTTAAACATTCGAAAGTACGTCAGGCAGGTCTTATCGTCTTCGCTACCACTCTTCTATTGATCTTGCCGAATCTGAATAGGCTGTTCGGCTAGTCAACTTGCGCTATCGAACTGCGCGCAACTATGCCACTCTTCCCACTCGAATGAAGGGAGAAAGGCTCATGCGCCAATGGATCGCGTTGTTCATTGCCCTGACAGGCAGCTTCGCCGCACAGGCGGGCGATGTGGATCAGGCCGCGGCCGTTGCGGCGTTGAAGGAAGGCAAGCTGGCCATGGATGTCCGCAGCCAGACCGATTACGACGCAGGCACTGTGCTCAACGCCGTACGCGTTGATCAGGTACGGCTGGTGAACCAGATGAAGCTGGTGCTCAACGACCGCAACGCCGTGTTCGTGATTTTCAGCAGTTCCAACGAGAAAGCCAGCAAAGCCCAGGACAAGCTCATGAAGGCGGGTTATTACAGCGTGATCAATGGCGGCAACTACGAAGAGTTGCACAACGCGCTGTATGACATTACGGACGACCCGGCGGAATAATATTCAAATGCGTGAATACATCCGGGAAAACATCAGACAGGGCACGTTTATGAGTGCGCTGCCTGATATGAGGATCGGAGGTGCAGGGTTATTGATGTTGCGCCTGACCCTGAACCTTTGCCTTGGTCTTCGGCACACTCACCATCGGCGACACCACCACCTTGGCGTGCATCTGCTCTGCCCCGCCTCCACGCCGCATCCCGCGTACCGGACACGCATCGAGATAGTCCAGACCGACGGCCAGTTTCAAATGGCGCTCGGGAATGGCCAGTTGATTGGTCACGTCGAAGCTGTACCACGCATCATCGATCCAGGCTTCGGCCCATGCATGGCTGGACAGGTGATCGCTGTCTTCGCTGCACAGGTAACCCGAAACATAACGCGCTGGCACACCCAGGGTCCGGGCGCAGGCCAGAAAGGCATGCGTGTGGTCCTGGCAGACGCCTGAGCGTCCGGCAAATGCCTTCGCCGCGCTGGTATCGACTTCCGTCGCGCCCTGCGTGTACGTCATGTGCTGATTCAATGCCTGCATCAGGTCGATCAGTGCGGTCCGGTCGATACGCTTGCCACACTGAGCGGCCGCGAAGCTGCGAATGGCCTCATCCGGCTCGGTCAGGCGCGTCACGCGCAGGAAAGGCAGTGGTGACTGGCTTTCGTGCTCGGCTTCGCACGTCGCGTCGATTTCGACCTGTCCGCGCGCGCCGATGATGATCGATTCATGAGGCTCTTCAAGGCTCAGCACGTGCAGAATATTGCCGAACGGATCGACTTGCGCCCGCGCTTCGCGTGGCAGCGTCAATTGCCAGCTGAGCACCTTCTGGCGCTCGCTGTCGTGGGGAGTCAGGCGCAGGTACTGGATACTGGAACGCACCTGATCATCATAGTGATAGGTGGTTTCGTGGCTAATTGAGAGTCTCATGCAGCCTCCAGGTACGAAGTGTGGATAGCATCACCCAGTTGGGCGAGCATCGGGATGAATTCGTTCAGCCACTCGTGCAGGCCCTCATCCAGGATCTCGTCGATGCTGGTGTAGCGCAGGCGTGCATCCATCTCGGCCGCCATGCGCTGCGCAGGTCTGCCGTTGACGCCGGGCAGACTGGCAAGGATCAGGTCCATCTCTTCCAGGCAGGCACGCAACGAGCGCGGAATGTCGGCGCGCAACAGCAACAGCTCGGCCACCTGACGGGCGCCCGGCGCGTCGCGATACACCTCGGTATACGCCTCGAACGACGACAACGCACGCAGCAACGCACTCCACTGGTAATAACCGGCAGCGGAATTGTCTGCGGCGGCGTTGGCCTGAGGCCCACGCAGTTCGAGCATTTCATAACGCGCGTCGAGCATGCGCATGGTGTTGTCGGCGCGCTCGATGAAGGTCCCGAGGCGAATGAAACGGAACGCGTCGTTACGCATGATGGTGCCGTAGGTCGCCCCGCGAAACAGGTGCGAACGCTCCTTGACCCACTCACAGAAACGGCTCATGCCGTAGCGCGTCAGCCCTTGCTGGGCAATACCGCGAATCTCCAGCCATGTGGAGTTGATGTTCTCCCACATGTCGGCGGTGATCCGACCGCGTACCGCGTGAGCACTGGCGCGCGCAGCGCCCAGGCAGCTGTAAATGCTGGCCGGGTTGCTTGCGTCAAGGGCGAAGAAATGCAGCATGCGCTCGGCGTGCAACTCGCCATGGCGCTCGATGTAGGTTTCCAGCGTACCGGTGATCAACAACGGCATGGCTATTTCATCCAGCCCGTCGCCACGCCCGTCCTGGGGCATCAGCGACAGCGAATAGCTCACGTCCAGCATGCGGGCGAGGTTCTCCGCTCGCTCCAGATAACGCGACATCCAGAAAAGATCCGAGGCAGTTCTACTTAACATTGGCAGGCATCCTTAATCCTCGACCACCCAGGTGTCTTTGGTTCCGCCGCCCTGCGACGAATTCACCACGAGCGAGCCTTCACGCAAGGCCACTCGGGTGAGGCCGCCAGGCACGACGCGGGTTTCACGACCGGACAGAACAAAGGGGCGCAAATCGATATGGCGCGGGGCGATGCCGTTCTCGACAAACGTCGGACAGGTCGACAGGCACAGTGTCGGTTGAGCGATATACGCATGCGGCTTGGCTTTGAGACGCGCCCGGAAGGCTTCGATCTCGGCAGCCGTGGCAGCAGGCCCGACCAGCATTCCGTAACCGCCGGAACCCTGGGTTTCCTTGACGACAAGGTCTTTCAGGTTGGCCAGTACATGGGACAACTCTTCGGGCTTGCGGCATTGCCAGGTGGGTACGTTCTTGAGGATCGGCTCTTCGTCCAGATAGAAACGAATCATGTCGGTGACATACGGATACACCGACTTGTCGTCCGCAACGCCGGTGCCGATGGCATTGGCCAGCACCACGTTGCCGGAGCGATAGGCCGCCAGCAGACCGGGTACGCCCAGCATCGAATCAGGGTTGAAGGCCAGCGGATCGAGGAAGGCATCGTCCAGGCGACGGTAGATCACATCAACGGCCTTGGGGCCGTCGGTGGTGCGCATGAAGACGCGATCGTCACGCACGAACAGATCGGCACCTTCGACCAGCTCGACGCCCATCTCGCGTGCCAGGAAAGCATGTTCGAAGAACGCGCTGTTGAAGCGCCCGGGCGTCAGCACCACAACACTCGGGTTATCCAGAGGGCTGGAGCTTTTCAGCGTATCGAGCAGCAGGTTCGGGTAATGATCGATGGGCGCGATGCGCTGCGCCGCGAACAGCTCGGGGAACAGACGCATCATCATCTTGCGGTCTTCGAGCATATAGCTCACGCCGCTGGGCGTGCGCAGGTTGTCTTCGAGCACGTAATAAGTGCCATCGCCATCACGGACCAGATCGACGCCGGAGATGTGCGAGTACAGATCGCGGTGCAGATTCAGACCCTGCATCGCCAGCTGATATTGCTCGTTGGCCAGCACCTGTTCGGCAGGAATGATCCCGGCCTTGATGATGCGTTGGTCATGATAGAGGTCGGCAAGGAACATATTCAGCGCCTTGACGCGCTGAATGCAGCCCCGCTCCACGACGCGCCACTCGCTGGCCGGAATGCTGCGGGGAATGGTATCGAACGGAATCAACCGCTCGGTGCCTTGCTCGTCACCGTAGAGCGTGAACGTGATCCCGGCGCGATGAAACAGCAGATCGGCTTCACGCCTGCGTTGAGCCAGAAGCTCAGGGGGCGTATCGCCCAACCAGCGGGCGAATTCCCGATAGTGCGGACGGACCAGACCGCCAGCATCGTACATCTCGTCATAAAAGGTGCGGATCATGCCGTACTCCTTGTCACCATGGACACCTTAAGCTTCGCAAGGCCCGTGCCACCGGCATAAACGCTTAAATATCAATAGGTTAGATATAAAACCTGCGGGCCGCGCACCATTCCTGTGCGCTAAATGCCCCAGCTACCTCTTTCATGCGTCATTCGGAAGCGTCTTTGCGCCGCGAAATCTATGACCAGCATAGTCAGAGTTGATTTCCGAACACGATATTAGTTCGCCATAATCGCCAGCAACCGAGCAAACAGGGCATCAAACGTCGCTTTTGCCCTGAACCCATTTCTCAGCGAGCGTGACGCACTTTAACGCGCTTCTGACCGGACTTCCCTTTGAGCCACTCTCTTGAGTGGCTTTTTTTTGCGCACGGATAACCTGTTCGGGCTTTACGCGGTCCTGGCGAGCACGCTATTCGTGAACAGCACCTGCGCGAGATTACCCTGACCCCGAAAACAAAACCGGCCGCCCCGGCAGGTTTCTCCAGGTCGGCCGATCAGCCCGCAGGTATCAATCGCAATTGCAGCGGATCAGGCGTGCAGCCTCCTGATCTCCTGTTTCACACCCCAGCCTTCAACCTCCCCGTCCATCGGCGAAATGGCCACTTGAAAGTCTTGCTCAAAGTCACCGATACCGTCGTAGGTGGCGTACATCACTTTGCTCAACTGCAAATGCCAGGCACCGTCATCACGTACATTGATCTGTGTATTGAGGGACTCACCACGAAATTTTTCTGCAGCCTGACGCGCCCGCTCCTCGTCGGGAAAAATGGCATAGAACTCGATGGGGTGAATTCGCGCGAAGTCAAAACCGCCTTCTTTCATGCGGCGCAGTACGTTACTGCTGATGTCCTCTTGATAGGCTGTGCTCATGAAACGTCCTCCTATGCAACGATAGATAGAGTTTCAACTCTTCCCGAGTGGCCATCGAAAAGATGGCCAGCGCACGGCAGTTACTCCGACGTGGGGAATCAAGCATGTAGCTGACCGGACCTGGAACAGGCCGGGGATGGACCTGTGTCAGAGGCCGTCTTCACGACCTCATTTGCAGAGTAGACCCATCGGGGGGACATTGCCAAGTGGTTGGCGCAACAAGATTTTTTGCAGTGAAGGATCAGCTCGCTTCTGTGATGGAAATGATCTGGACACTGTTATGGTCCTTGAGTGTCTTGACGGTCGGCTCATCGGTTCGACCTTCCAGGTCATTGAGATCCAACTCATCCGTGACGGGATATAAATCCTTGCGCAACAGACGTGCAGCATCCTCTTCGCTGGGGCGTTCCTGCCACTGCACTTCACGACGTTGCTGCACACCATCCTTGTCCAGATACAAAATGGCCCACTGTTTCATCAATGCCTCCAGAATAAGCAAGCCAGGCACTCTGACTTACCTACTCTGGACCTTTCACCGCCTCCATTCGTTCCAATGGATTGCGCGCAGCAAACGGACTCAAACGGATAACAAAAAGGCCCTCGCATTGGATGCCGAGGGCCTTTTTCATTGCTGAAACGGTCAACTGCGTGTCCTGCCCGATTGATACCGGGCAGGACGACAGCGGTCAGTTTCTGTTCTTGCTGGCTTCCACGCCTGCGGTGTTGTCCAGCAGGCTCTTGGTCGCGGTTTGCAGGAAGCTCTCCAGCTTGCGCTTGAGCTCCTCGGTGTCCGGCGCATCGGGTACTTCTTCCGCGTGCGGCGTGGCACCCAGGGTGTACGTCAGCAGCTTGGCCGGCATTTCGGTCGGTTCGATCAGAATGCGGTTGCCGCTGATGATTGCCACCACCTGCTCGCTGCCCGACGGCTTGATCACGCCAAACCCCTTGTCGCCTTCCGGCAGGTTGAGCAGATCGCGTCCCCAGCACTGGTTACGGGTCTGACCACCCAGACGGCCCATGATGGTCGGTACGACGTCCACCTGGGTGCCGACGATGCTGCTGCGCTGGCCGAACTTTTCCTGCACGCCCGGACCGATCAGCAACATCGGCACATTGAAGCGACCGAGGTCCATTTCTGTCAGCTGACGGTTGTTGCCGAAACCGTGGTCACCCAGTACGACGAACAGGGTGTTCTTGAAGTAAGGCTCTTTCTTGGCCTTCTCGAAGAACTGGCCCAGCGCCCAGTCGGAATAACGCATGGCGGTCAAATGCTCGTCCAGCGAACCGTGGCCGGTCACACGCTCGACCGGCAGGTTTTCCGGCAACGCGTAAGGGGTGTGGTTGGACAGAGTCTGCAGCAGCGCATAGAACGGCTTGCCGTCCTGACGCGCCTTCAGTTCCTGAGCGCCCCGGTCGAACATGTCCTGGTCGGAAACGCCCCAGGTCGGATCGGAGAACACTGGGTTGACGAAGTCGTCACGGCCAACAAAGTTGGTCATGCCCTGGTTACTGAAAAAGCCCGACTGGTTGTCCCAGGCAAAGTTGCCGTTGTAAACGTAGACGTCATCGTAGCTGCGACCCGCGCTCAACAGCTGCGGAAGGCCCGACAGCTTGTGGCTGCCTTCCGGCGTCTGCATCAGGTATTCGAAACCTGGCAGGTTCGGGAAGCAGGCCATGGTGGCGAACATACCCTGGTGGGTGTGGGTGCCGTTGGAGAAGAAATGATCGAACAGCAGGCCTTCCTTGGACAGCCTGTCGAAGTTCGGCGTGATATTGGCATCGCTGCCCAGCGCACCGACCGAGTGACCGGCAAAGCTCTCCATCAGGATCACGACCACGTTTCGGATCGGCAGGGTGTTTTCCGCAGGCGGCGTGAAGTCACGGCGCACTGCAGCAATGTCCGGCTCGACCAGCTTGTCATGGGACGTCAGCAACATCTCGCGTACGGTCTGTTGTGCGTCGGCCTGAGGCAGCGTGGCTTTCCAGATGTTGTCGCGATCTTCGGACATGCGGCTTTTGGCAGCAGTGATCAGCGTCAGCGTGCCGTTGAGGCCCAACTGGTTGGCGAAGTTCGATTCGGTGGTGTACGCATCACCCCAACGCAGCGGCGGGCCCTGGCGCAGGGTGCCACGGGCGCAGATCACGGCAACGATCAGGACCAGGAAGAACACGCCTATGCGCATGTACCACGGCGCAATGGAGCGCGTACCAGCGCCACCGCCCGACAGTGCATTGCGCGGTCGCGTCACACGGTCGATGCCCTTGAACACCAGACTCAACAGCCAGGTGACCACGGCCCACGCCAGCAGATAACGTACCACCGGAAAGCCGTACCAGAGCATGCTCAGAACGGTCTTCGGGTCTTCCTTGACGTACTGGAACACCAGGCCGTTCAGGCGTTGATGGAATTCACGGTAGAAGTCCATTTCCATCAGGCCAAAGAACAGCGTGATGCTGCCGACCAGGGTCAGCCAGAACCGGAAGAAGCCGCGTGCCGCCATAGCCCGAGCGCTGAACAGCGACAGCATCAGCGGGATCAGCAGATACACCGTCAGACGCAGGTCGAAACGCATGCCGTTGAACAGCGCCTCGATGAAGGTCGATGCAGGCGTATCGCCAATCATCTCGCGGTTGTAGACCAGCAGACCGATACGCAGCAGCGTGTACATCACCATCAGGGCCAGGCCACTGAGCAATGTATAAGCCAGATGCGATTTGACGGTCGGGTTTTGCAGGCGGGACAAGGCTTGCCGATGAATCTGGGCGTCCGTTTTGGCCATGGTTGTCAGGATCCAGTGGATTCAGGGTTGGGTTCAGGCGTGCGACACCAGCGCTCCAACGAGTGGGCGGCAGGCTGCAAGGGGGGCAGATAGTACTTGATCGACAGGTATTTGGCGCTCGTTCAGCGCGTCTCGTTCAGCGACAGAGACTATCTGCGGGTTCAGCGTCGCGCGCAATTCTGGGCCGAGGGGTGTGAAAATTTTGTCGCGCCCCGCCATACGGCAGGACGTTTCAGGCGTTCAGGCCCGAAACGTCGGACACCGGACTCAGTCGTTGCTTGGCTTCTTGATGGCGCTGAGCACGTACTGCGGCAGCGCGAACGCGCCGATATGCACTTCAGGGTTGTAATAACGCGTAACAATACCGCTGCCAGCGAAGCGCTGGCGCAGGGTTTCCAGCGGCAGCTTGCGGTACGCCTTGTCGGTCGCGCCCCAGGCAAAGGTCATGGCGCCGCCGATGTAGGTCGGAATGGCGGCCTGATAGAAATGCCAGTCGGCGAACAGGCCGTTCATGCGCCCGGCCGTGGTCTGTACGCCACTGAGCTGCATGAAAGGTGTGCCGTTCTGAGTAACCAGAATGCCACCCTCGTTCAGGCAGCGATGGCAGGCCTGATAGAAGTTTTCCGAAAACAGCACCTCTCCCGGACCGATCGGGTCAGTGGAGTCGGAGATGATCACATCGAACTTCTCTTCGGTGGTCGCCACGAAACGCATGCCGTCGTCGATCACCAGATTCAGACGCGAATCCTCGAAAGCGCCGTTGGAGTGAGTCGGCAGGAATTCCTTGCACATCTCGACGACTGTGCCGTCGATCTCGACCATGGTGATGTGCTCGACCGTCGAGTGCTTGGCCACTTCACGCAGCATGCCGCCGTCGCCGCCGCCAATGATCAGCACACGCTTGGCTGCACCATGCGCCAGGATCGGCACGTGGGTGAGCATTTCGTGGTAGATGAACTCGTCGGCCTCGGTGGTCTGAATCACGCCGTCGAGCGCCATGACACGGCCCATGCGCGGGTTCTGGAAAATCACCAGGTGCTGGTGATCGGTGCGCACTTCGTGCAGCATTTTTTCGATACGAAAGCGCTGGCCGTAGCCTTCGTACAACGTTTCCTGATAATCACTCATGGGTAAGCTCCCGAAAAAGACAGATGACAGGACGGCCGACCGCCCGCAACAAAGGCGCGCATTCTACGTCGCCGAACATGACAGGTCGAACCTCTGTGCTCACAGCCCGCCATACACGTACCGCCCTGCCCGTCCCTGAAAGCAAAAAGCGCCTGATTACTCACGTAATCAAGCGTCTTTTATCCGACCTGAGTAACGTCAGATACGCACGTTGCCACGCGGACCCGCGATGGCCCAGATGATCAGCCCCAATACAGGCAGCAGCACAATCAGCAGGATCCAGAGAATCTTCGCCCCGGTTTCCGAGCCGCTCTTCAACACGTTGATGATGGCCCAGATATCGAGCGCGAGGATGATCAAGCCGACCAGACCGTTGAATGTGGAACCCATGGTGTTGCCCCTGATTGAATACTGACACTTCTAGGATGATCGTGCCCTTCGGGGGTTCCATTGAACCAACGGCATATTTTCAGGCTCCGAAGTCAGCAACCTGTTTGATCCTGTTCAGCTCATGACTCTGGCGATCGGCCTACAGCAAAAGGTAACACTCTGCATGCAACCTTCCGCGCACCCAAGAACCCTGCGGGCGACCTGGCTCGCCCAGCTTCAAAGCAGCCCACTGGTGAGCCTGGGCTTTATATTCGCTTCTGTGATCGTCGTGATTCTCGGCGCCATAAGCCTCTATAACGCCTTTTTCGGCACCAGCCAGACCAACTTCAATTACGCCCTGCTGGGCGGCACGGCCGGTTTCGCCGCGACGGCCCTCGGCGCGATCATGGCGGTTGCGTTCCGCAATGTGGCGCAGCGTACTCAGGACATCATGCTGGGTTTCGCAGCAGGCATGATGCTGGCGGCCAGTTCCTTCTCGCTGATTCTGCCGGGGCTGGAAGCCGCTCGGGAAATCACCGGCACCGGCCCATTCGCGGCAGCGACCGTTGTCTCAGGTCTGGCGCTGGGCGTGCTACTGATGCTCGGCCTGGACAGATTCACCCCGCACGAGCACGAGAGCGTAGGCCGTCAGGGACCGCATTCGGAACGTATCAATCGGGTCTGGCTGTTCGTGCTGGCGATCACCCTGCATAACCTGCCGGAAGGCATGGCAATCGGGGTGAGCTTCGCAGGCGGTAACATGAATGTCGGCCTGCCACTGACCACGGCCATCGCCATTCAGGACATTCCGGAAGGACTGGCGATAGCGCTGGCATTGAGAGCGACGGGGCTTTCATCCCTCAAGGCCATGATGGTTGCCATTGGCTCCGGCCTGATGGAGCCCCTGGGCGCATTGATAGGACTGGGCATTTCCAGCGGCTTCGCCATAGCCTACCCGCTGAGCATGGGCCTGGCGGCGGGTGCGATGATTTTCGTGGTGTCACACGAGGTGATCCCGGAAACCCACCGCAACGGTCACCAGACGTCGGCGACGCTGGGCTTGATGGGCGGGTTTGCAGTGATGATGTTTCTGGATACCGCGCTCGGCTGATCAGCTGCGCAATGCCTGCAACGAAGGCGCGGCATGAATGCCCGCCGCTGCTGCCAGCTCCAGTACACGTGCTTCATCGTTGCCGTAGACCAGCACCGCCTGCAGCTCGTCGTCCAGCGGCTGGCTGAAATCCATCAGGGTGTAGCCGCCCATTTCCTTGTTCATGCTGCTCAGCTGGATCTGGATGCGATTGAGCGCCACCAGCGGCTCGACCTTGGTCAGTTGTTTCGACTTGATGTTGAACGTCACATCCTTGCCAAACGACTGGACGATCTGCTCGAACAGGTCCGCATAGGTGTCGGCCTGAAACAGGACAGTCTCCGGCAGACTGCCGACCACGACCCACTCACCCAACGGGATGGGAAAGGTGTCGTCGTAATTGATATCAGGATTGGCACTCAGAAAAGCCTGCGGGTCGGCATAGGCCTGGGCGGCTTCGTCAGCCACGCGCAGGATCTCGTCTTCGCCCATGCACCCCGAACTGATTTTGCTGATTAATTCGGCGAGAGCGTCTTTCATGAGGGACATCCTGATAGCGGGCAAAAAAAGAGGCGCGAAGGATAACGGGAAATCCTTCGCACCTCTATGCCTTCAGGCTGATCACAGCCACAGGGCCGAATCAGACCGGCTGAACCCCCAGATTGATCAGTTGCTCTGCGGTCCCGGTGGCGCCCATTGTCTGGGCGGCTGCGAGCGCGTTCACACCCTTGGCATCGCGTACATGCGGATCGGCGCCCTTGCTGATCAGGTAATCGACGATTTCCATCCGGTTGAACATCGCCGCCATCATCAGCGCAGTGCGACCATCGGCAGACGCGCCTTCCACCTCGGCGCCGTTTTCCACCAGCAGTTTCACCACCGCGAGGTCGCCCTTGAAGGCCGCGCCTGCAATCGGGCTCTGTCCATTGTCGTTGCGAATTTCCGGGTTGGCCTTGTGCTCGAGCAGTACACGAACCGCATCAAGGTGGCCGTGATAGCTGGCCAGCATCAGCAAGGTGTCGCCCTTGTGGTTGCGCAGGTCTGCAGGAAGGCCTTTTTTCAGCAGGCGCTCCAGCATTACTGCATCGCCCTGACGCGCAACATTGAATACCTGTTCAGCGAACTCGGCAGTCTCTTCGTCAGTCATAGTCTTCGGTTGACTGGTATTTGAATCGTTCATCACTAACTCCTTGGCGCACGGTCATCCGGGAATCCGATGTACCCGGCAGCGGTAAACACACTGACCGCAAGTCTTGCCAGCTGTTCGATCAGGGTCAAGCCATGCCCTCGATTGAAAAAATACCGACTTGGTCCGCATTCCAGCCATTTGGTTCCCCGCAAACGGCAAAATGCAGGATGCCCGATAGACTTTCATGCAAAATGCACGAACCCTCTAAAATGACGTTATTTTAACTCGTTGATTTTAAAGGGAAAAAATTCATGGCAAATGTGGCACAGACACTGCACTAGTACTTCCAAGCTTGTTATCCCATGAGCAATGGAGCCGCTAGACATGACTTTTATTCAAGAAAAATTCGCTTCCGTATTTTCCGACTACACCGTGACCACCCAGCCTCGTCCTGACGGCGGCGTGTTGTTGTCGCTGCGCAACGATGAAGGCAAACAGATCCGTCGCTCCGTGTCTTATGCACAACTGCACACTCCGGTTCAGCTGGAATGGGTAATCAGCGCAATCCGTCGCGACCTGGCCGCACAAGCCAGCGATCTGCCGGCCATCTCGATGCTGCAAAGCCAGCACCGCTTCGATCTGCCGACTTATCACACGCGCTAAAGTTTTCGCGTCACCGAACCTGGTGGCGCCGTTGTACGCTCTCTCATCCCTTGTTCGCCGCGATTACATTTTTGTTCTCGCGGCTTTTTTTTGCCTGTCTGGTTTTAATTGTCAGGTAATGAACCCGCGACACAACGCCTCCCCCACCGCCTGAGCACGATTGGCGACACCCAACTTGGAGTAGATGGTCTTCAGGTGAAATTTCACGGTGGCCTCGGAAATCTCCTTGATCATCGAGATCTCCCATGCAGTCTTTCCGTCTCTGGCCCACTGCAGAATCTCCAGCTCTTTTTGGGTAAGCCCTCTGGAGCTGAACTGAATGCCACGGCCGACCCTGTGCAACACAGGTACCAGACTGGTGATCAGGTATTTGTCACCTTGGGTGGTATTACGTTTAAGTCCCGCCAAGGTGAAGATCGACGTCACGCCATCAACGCCCCGGCAGTGGCTGGTGTAGCCATATGAAATCGCCGGTGCGAGGTCGCAGGCACTGAGTGTTTCTTCATACCAGGCGGGCGGAAGGTAATGCCTGATCGCATCGTCCCACTCCAGAAACCCGAGGTTGTTGCGGTAATGACGCACCACCGGATCATGGGAAATCATCTGCTGACGACGATAGGCTTCGCCCCACACGTCATCGACGTTGGACGTCACGAACGTCAGCAGTTGTACACCCTTGAACTGGTAGAACATGGCCCGCTCACAGCGGCACTCCTGCCTCAGCCATCGAAGCGCATTCTCGATGGCTGTCTGCCCATCGATTTCAGTGATCGTACTGACCATCTGCTCTATCAATAAACCCATTGTTGCGTTGTCCGTCATGGCACTGCACATCGCCGCCGCTCCCTCCCTGCCCTGCTCGAGTAAACCAGTGGCATTCGCTCGATGAGGAATTCGAAAACGCGAAACTTACACGACTGACCGTGCTTGAAAACAACGCCTTAAACAAACAGGATTAACGCACTCACAGACAGGCAGCGTCCCACTCAAAAGCAGGACGCTACTGACAGAAATCGCTGATAACAGCGTTCGAGAAAGGGTTTTTACCAGGCAGTCGGGTCGATCAGTGCGAAGCTGGATACGTTTTCATGGCCTGCCAGAACGCCTTCGGCGCGCACCAGACCACAGGTCGCCATGCCGGCATCTCGTGCGGCATCCAGCTCTTCGACGATGTCCGACAGAAACAGAATCTCGCCCGCCTCGCAGCCGATGGCTTGCGTGATGGTGCGGTAGGACTGCGCCTCGCGCTTGGGGCCGGACGTGGTGTCGAAATAACCACTGAACAGACCGGAAAGATCACCCGCCTCGGAGCAACCGAAGATCAATTGCTGAGCCTGAATCGAGCCCGAGGAATAGACATACAGCCTGTAACCCTCGGCGTGCCAGCGCTTCAGAGCCTCGACGGCGTCCGTGTACACATGCCCTTTCAACTGACCGGCGTTGTAGCCCTGCTCCCAGACCATGCCTTGCAGTGCCTTGAGTGGCGTGGCCTTGCGATCCTCGGCAATCCACTGCAAGAGAATCTCGACGACCCGCTCGACATCGGCCTGCGGCTCGCCACTGTCGGCGCGCACGGCCTGCAATTGCTCTGCGACCGCAGGCTTGTCAGCGTTCTGGCGAACGAAGTCCGGCAAGTGCTGCCTGGCGAACGGGAACAGCACGTCGAACACGAAACTCACCGCACTGGTGGTGCCTTCGATATCCGTGAGGATGGCTTTGATGGACATCAGGGTCTGGCTCCTTTGAAGCGATACATAAGCAAACGGCGGACGGGTCAGTCTTCAAGCCTTGGGAAACGGCCTGCGATGTCTTCACCGGTGAAGTTCGCGACCCAGCCTTCAGGGTTATTGAACAGGCGGATGGCGACGAAGTGCGGATTTTCACCCATGTCGAACCAGTGCTTCGTTCCGGCAGGTACGGAAATCAGGTCGTTCTTCTCGCACAGCACGGCGTAGACGTAATCTTCGATGTGCAGCGTGAACAGGCCTCGCCCGGCTACGAAGAAGCGCACTTCATCTTCGCCATGACGATGCTCTTCAAGAAACTTCGCACGCAATTCGGCTTTTTGCGGGTGATCGCTATTGAGGCTGATGACGTCAACGGTCACGTAGCCGTGCTCGGTCATCAGCGCATCGATCTGGCTGCGGTAGGCGTGGATGACATCTTCCTGGGAGGCGCCCGGCGTGATTGGCGTCGCAGCTTCCCAACGCGCAAACGAAACGCCCTGCTCGGCCAGGGTCGAGGTGATGTCTTCCAGGTGGGTCAGTACCTTATTGGGCACCTCAGGACTTGAAACGTGGTAAACGGACAGGCTGCTCATGGCATTGAATCCTCGGCTTGGGCTTGGCAAGGCCTTCCGGCTTTTACAGGCCGGTCAGGCATACGCACGTGTTTAACGCGTGGCGGTCAACGGTTCAAGACCGTGCGCATCTTCAGTTCGCATTCAAACAGAAATTCG
Organism: Pseudomonas sp. fls2-241-TYG-175; assembly: GCF_030209155.1. NCBI lineage: Bacteria > Pseudomonadati > Pseudomonadota > Gammaproteobacteria > Pseudomonadales > Pseudomonadaceae > Pseudomonas > Pseudomonas sp. fls2-241-TYG-175. The sequence continues at coordinate 251,655 of NZ_JARVSO010000016.1, forward strand.
AATGCCTCGATCTGACGCAGTGCATCGCTCATCTGCGCGCCCCAGGTATAGAGCCCGTGGCCGCGTATCAGGTAACCGGCGCAGTCCGGATGGGCATCGAGCCAGGGCTGCACCTTCGCGGCCAGCCGGGCAATGTCCTGATCATTGTCGAAAATCGGCACCACCACTTGCGATTCATGAGTGGCCACGCCCTGAAAGGCTTTCTGCAGTTCGTAGTCCTCGAACACCAGATGATCGGCATCGGTCAGCCTGGACAGTACGGTCGCGTTCACGGAATGCGTGTGCAATACGGCACCGACCTGCGGCCTGCAGCTGTACAGCTGGGTGTGCAGCAGCGTTTCAGCCGATGGCTTCTTGCCTGGTTCCAGGCTGTTGCCGTGCAGATCGGTGGCCAGCACATCGTCGATACCCAACTGGCCCTTGTGCTTGCCGGACACCGTCAGCAGTGCCTCGCTGGCCGACAGCCGGACCGAGTAGTTGCTGCTGGTGGCAGGCGACCAGCCACGGCCATACAGAAACCGGCCGGCTTCGATGATCTGCTGTGCCAAGTGTTCGCGGGTCATACACCTTCCTCTTTCCTGGGTGTGACAATCATGATGGCTGCGGCCAGTGCCGCAAGGCTGGCGATGGCAAAGGTCCAGAATGGTCCCAGCGCAGTCCAGCTATAACCTGAGTACAACGCGCCGAATGCCCCGCCGACGCCGGACAGTGCGGCATACAGCGCCTGCCCCTGACCTTGCTGACGTGGACCGAAGCTACGTTGCACGAAATGGATGGCAGCGGCGTGAAAGCTGCCGAACGTCGCGGCGTGCATCACCTGAGCAACCAGCAAGACCAGCAAATGCTCGGCAAATGCGCCCAGCAGCAGCCAGCGCACCGCCGCCAGCAGAAAACTGGCCAGCAACACCTGACGCACGGAAAGACGCTGCAGAACACGGCTCATCACCATGAACATCAACACTTCCGCCACCACGCCCACTGACCACAGCACACCGATCAGGCTGCGACTGTAGCCCAGTGCCTCAAGGTGCAGGGTCAGAAACGTGTAATACGGGCCATGGCTGAGCAGCATCAGCGCGACACTGAGGTAGAACGCCAGCACGCCAGGGCGTGACACCTGCCGGAGAAAGCCGCCCTCGTCCGACGGCCTCGATGAAACAGCTGGCTGCGCATTGGGCACCCACCAGCTACTGATCGCGATGCCGGCCATGACCATCAGAAGCATGTGAGGGAACAGGTCCAGGCTGAACCATTCGAGCAATCGCCCGAGCACCACCACCGCCAGAATGAAGCCGATCGAGCCCCACAGGCGGATCTGGCTGTACCGGGCAGTCTGACCTTGCAAGTGAGCGAGGGTAATCACCTCGAACTGCGGCAGAATCGCATGCCAGAAGAACGCGTACAGGGCCATGACCATCGCCAGCCAGGCATAGCTGTGATCCAGCAGGATGAGCGAGAACGCCAGCAGCGTGCAGACCGCGCCAAAGCGCACGATGGCCAGCCGCCGCCCGGTGTAATCGCCGAGCCAGCCCCAGAGGTTCGGCGCCACGCATCGCATCAGCATGGGAATGGCGATCAGTTCGCCAATCCGCGCGCTGGAAAACCCAAGATGATGCAGATACAGCGACATGAACGGCGCGGACGAGCCGAGCAAGGCGAAGTAACACAGATAGAAACCGGATAGCCGCCAGTAAGGAAGCTGTCCTTGGGGAAGTGGCGCCACGTTAGCGGTCCGCGACAGTGGCCACGCTCATTACAGCTGAGCCAGCACAGGCGTGGTGACACTGACGTCGGCGTTCTGGCCGCGATGGCGCAATAGATGATCCAGCAGCACGATGGCCATCATGGCTTCGGCAATCGGCGTGGCACGAATGCCCACACAAGGGTCATGGCGGCCTTTGGTGATGACGTCTGCGGCGTTGCCATCGACATCGATGGAGCGGCCCGGCGTGGTAATGCTCGATGTCGGCTTGAGCGCCAGATGCGCGATGATCGGCTGGCCGGAAGAAATCCCGCCCAGAATGCCGCCTGCCTGATTGGACAGAAAACCTTCCGGCGTCATCTCGTCACGGTGCTCGGTGCCACGTTGGGCAACGCAGTCGAAGCCTGCGCCGATTTCTACGCCCTTCACGGCATTGATGCTCATCAGCGCATGGGCCAGTTCGGCGTCCAGACGGTCGAAAATCGGTTCGCCCAGACCCGGCATGACGCCTTCGGCCACGACAGTGATTTTCGCGCCAACCGAATCCTGGTCGCGACGCAGCTGGTCCATATAGGTCTCCAGCTCCGGCACCTTGTCTGGGTCGGGACAGAAAAATGCGTTCTGCTCGACCGAATCCCAGGTCTTGAACGGAATCTGGATCGGACCCAGCTGGCTCATGTAGCCGCGAATGACAATGCCCTGGGTCGCCAGGTATTTCTTGGCGATGGCACCTGCGGCGACACGCATGGCCGTTTCACGCGCCGAGCTGCGACCACCGCCACGGTAGTCGCGCACGCCATACTTGTGGTGATAGGTGTAGTCGGCGTGCGCGGGCCGGAACAGGTCCTTGATGTTCGAGTAATCCTTGGACTTCTGATCGGTGTTGCGGATCAGCAGGCCGATGGACGCGCCGGTGGTCTTGCCTTCGAAGACCCCGGAAAGAATCTCGACCTCGTCGGCTTCCTGGCGCTGCGTGGTGTGCCGGCTGGTGCCCGGCTTGCGGCGATCCAGGTCGCGCTGCAGGTCCTGCAGGTCCAGCGCCAGACCGGGCGGGCAGCCGTCGACGATAGCGACCAGCGCCGGGCCGTGGCTTTCGCCGGCGGTGGTGACAGTGAACAGCTTGCCGAAAGTGTTGCCGGACATGCGGGCGCTCCGAAAAATCAGCCAAAAAACCAGATCATTGAATCAAGCGCGCCAGTATACGCAGGCTCGCCGTACAGTTCATCCTCGAACCTTCCGTTACGGCGTGCGTCCAAGCGAGACCCTGCCCTATGATGGCCTTGCGATGTTATCTGGTAATTTTTCGATGAAAGCTTCAAACATGCTGCGCCTGCTGGTCCTGCCGATGACATTGCTGCTCACCCTGTTTGCCGCAACGGCCAGCGCAGCCACCCCCAATGTCGTGCAACGCCCCATGAACGTGGACACCGGAAACGGCAAGCTTTACGGCACGCTGCTGATGCCGCGCGCAGACAGGCCGGTGCCCGTGGTGCTGATCATTGCGGGTTCCGGCCCCACCGACCGGGATGGCAACAACCCTGAAGGCGGACGCAACGACAGCATGAAGCGTCTGGCGGTCTTCCTCGCAACCCACGGCATCGCCAGCGTGCGTTATGACAAACGTGGTGTGGCGGCCAGCAAGGCCGTCACGCCGGACGAGCGCGACCTGAGTGTCGAGCGCTATGTGGCCGACGTGCAATTGTGGGTCAGAGCGATCCGCGCCAACCCGCGCCTCGGTCAGCTGATTCTGCTGGGTCACAGCGAAGGCGCATTGGTGGCGGCCCTTGCCGCCGACAAAGCTGGCGCTGCCGCAGTGATATCGGTTGCCGGCACCGGTCGCCCGGTGGATCAAGTACTGCGCGAGCAGTTTCAGGAGCGCCTGCCTCCGGAGTTGCTGCAGCGTAGCAACCAACTGCTGGACGAGTTGAAAGCAGGCAAGACCGATGACAAGGTCCCGCAGGAACTCGAGGTGGTGTTCAGGCCGAGCGTACAGCCTTATCTGATCTCGCTGTTTCGGCAAGACCCTACTGCCGCGTTCAGCTCGCTGACGATGCCTGCGCTGATCGTTCAGGGCCGCAACGACATTCAGGTGGGCGTGGGCGATGCGTTGCTGCTTCAGAAAGCCAAACCGGATGCCGAACTGGCGCTGATCGATGGTATGAATCACGTCTTGCGCATTGTTCCTGACAATCTGGAGCAACAGTTGCTGTCCTATCGCAATCCCACCCAACCGTTGGCCAAGCAGGTCACGGCCCGCATTCTGCGCTTCATCCAGGCCTTGCCGCCGGCCTGAGGGAAGATTTGACGCCAGTCATCTGCAAACCCGCCGTTTTGCCCTTCAGTCTGGGCAAAGACTGCCGATAGCGGATTGCTGGCTTTGTGTTTGCTGCACAAAGCCATGGACAGGACCGCCTCCATGACTGATACCGCCATGACCGAAACCGTTGCTGCACCCGACAGCGCAGAAGCCGCTGCACCCGCACCGCCCCAACCGTGGGAAGACGTGGTGCCTGAGAATTTTCAGATGCTGCGCCTGTCGCCGTTGCCGACCGACCGCGCCACGGGTGGACGACCGCTGCGTTTCGTTCAGTTCGGACGCGCCGAGCGTCACAGCAAGGAACTGAGCCTGTTGCGCATCAGCATTCAGTTGCCAGGTCAGCGTGTGCGCAAGGAACAGAACAATCTGGATATCTGGGTGGACCATCAAAAACGCCTGGTGCGTTTCGGCCCCGATTCCGGCTTGCAGATCGAACCGTGGAACCGCGGTATCGGGCGCTTCCTGATTGCGCACGGCGTGCACTGGGCACAACGCAAATGGTCTTCGTACAAGATCGAGAGTGTCGCGCTGGCGAGCAAGGACGGCCTCAACGAGGACACGCGCCTGCGTCGCGACCACTTTCTGCGCACGCTGGGTTTCGAGGTGGTTTACGCCGATGCCCAGCACATGAAAGGCAGCATCAAGGACGTGCACGTCGGCAATCTGCACAGCACCTGGAACAACGACAAGGTGCAGATCATCGAGATTCTTGAAGCCTCGCACATGCTGGAGAAGGCCGAGAAAAACCTGCTGGAGCAGGAAGTCACTATCCGTCAGCACGAAGACCGGGTCAGCAAGTACAAGCGCGAAGACAGCAGCCTGCGCTTCACGATTGCCTGTCTGGTGACATTCGCAGTATTCCAGGCCGGCCTGCTTATCTGGATCGCGACCCACCGTTGATCTGGCGGCACACACAGTGCCGCCATTCGGGATTTACACCCTCGACTGGAACAGCGCCTGATGCGCGACGCACTGCTCGGCGGTCAGCATGAACACACCGTGCCCGCCGCGCTGGAAGTCCAGCCAGGCGAAATCGACTTCCGGGTAAAGCGCCTCGACATGCACCTGGCTGTTGCCCACCTCAACGATCAGCAGACCTTTCTCGGTCAGGTGATCGGCCGCCTCGGCGAGCATGCGACGCACCAGATTCAGTCCATCACTGCCACAGGCCAGCGCCAGTTCCGGCTCGTGCTGGTATTCGTCCGGCATGTCGGCAAAATCCTCGGCATCGACATACGGCGGGTTGGAAACGATCAGGTCGAAGCGCTGCCCGGGCAGACCTTCGAAGCCATCGCCCTGCACGGTGTAGACGCGGTCTTCCATACCGTGACGCTCGATGTTCTGGTTGGCCACTTCAAGCGCGTCGTATGACAGATCGGCCAAGGCGACTTCGGCGTCCTTGAACTCGTCGGCACATGCGATACCGATACAGCCCGATCCGGTACACAAGTCAAGAATGCGGGTCGGCTCGCTCGCCAGCCAAGGCGCAAAACGGTCTTCGATCAGTTCGGCAATCGGCGAACGTGGAATCAGCACGCGGTCATCGACGATGAACGACATGCCACAGAACCAGGCCTCGCCCAGCAGATAAGGCGTCGGGATACGTTCGTTGATGCGGCGCTTGATCAGGCCCTGCAGTTCGGAGATCTCATCGACCTCCAGGCGGCAATCCAGGTAGCTGTCGGCAATTTCCCAGGGCAGGTGCAGCGCGCCCAGCACCAGTTGCCGCGCTTCGTCCCAGGCGTTGTCGGTGCCATGACCGAAAAACACATCTTCCTCATGAAACCGGCTGACGGCCCAACGGATGTGGTCGCGCACGGTACGCAGGCGGGAAGTGATCATGGACAGACTCCTTGAGAAAACGACAGGCCACTTGAAAAGGCCGGGGGCAGGACGAGGCAATGCGCCTGATCTCTGAGCGGCGCGGGCAGGCCTGGAAGTTTCGCCCATTCGCGACCCGCCATCAAGGCAAACCGCCAGCTACGCAGCCATCCAAATGCCCTGCAGGCCATAAAAACCGTGACTTTCAACAGTGACCATTCCCATAACCCTTCAGCCAGAGGACAATGTCGCAAAAGCCCCATTCAAAAGGAGCCCTCGAATGCCTTCCATCAAGACCATGTTTCAACTCAGCGGCCGTGTTCATGCGCCGGCCAGCCTGAGCAATGCCACGTTGATTATCATCGACGCGCAGAAAGAATACCTCAGCGGTCCGTTGGCGCTTACCGGGGTCGACGAAGCCCTGGCCAATATCGGTCAGTTGGTTGCCAAGGCCCGCGCCGTCAAGTGCCCGATCGTGCATGTCCGCCACCTCGGAACCGTAGGCGGCCTGTTCGACCCACAGGGCGAGCGCGGCCAACTGGTCCCGGAACTGCTGCCTCAGGCCGACGAGCATCTGGTTGAAAAGCGCCTGCCCAACGCCTTCAACGGCACCGGACTGCACGAATTGCTGCAGAGCCTGGGTCACCTGGATCTGGTAGTCTGCGGCTTCATGAGCCACTCGAGCATCAGCACCACCGTTCGCGCCACCAAGGATTACGGCTATCGCTGCACGCTGGTCGATGATGCCTGCGCGACCCGCGACCTGCCGAGCCCACACGGTGTGGTCAGCGCTCAGGTCGTGCACCGCACCGAGATGGCGATCATGGCCGACAACTTTGCCACGCTGGCACTGACCAAAGACCTGATTTGAGCCCCTTGCCTCTGTGCACAGGCTGTATGAGCCTATTCACCTAACCGCCCATCCCTTATTGCCCTCCTTTGCGTCCGGAACGGGAACCCAGGTCCGCCTGTTCTGGTCAGAGCGCCGATAAACACTGAGGAAACCGGAATGAAGATATCCGATGGTTTCGACGCCCGCAGGCTGCGTCCCAAAGGGCGAAGTAACTGGCGGACGCGAATCGGCAAGACGATTGCCTTCGTGTTTCTGGTCTCCGGTGTGGCGCTGGCCCTGACCGGAGGCTCCAGCCTGATCGTGCATCCCCAGGCACTGGGCGATCTGAACGCCAATCCCGCAGGTGCCGCAGTGGTTGCCGTGGCCGGTTTGCTGGTGCTTTTGCTGGGTATGTGGCTGTGGCGCAGAAGCGGTCGTGGGCCGCGCAGTTCCGGCGGATTGAGCATGTCAGCCCATCTGATGAAAAAACACGACTGAGCGCTTCGTCTTCCCGGTTAAACTAGCCCCCTTCGCGGAGGCCCCATGCAAGACGACGATTTTTCCCTGTTCAGAAGCGAGACGCGTGGCGTCAAGCCCATCAAGCACGAACATGCCGATGTCGGCAAACCCAAGACTGACCGCAAATTACTGGCGCGCCTGCGTCAGTCGGCGACGGTGCGCACCGATGCGGTGACGATTGATGGTCTGTCCGACCAGTTCGTGATTGATGTCGGCCCCGAAGACGTGCTGAGCTGGTCGCGCGACGGGGTTCAGGAAGGCCAGATGCGCAAGCTCAAGCTGGGACAGATCAGCTTCGAAGGCACGCTGGACCTGCACGGCATGAACGTCGAGCTGGCCCGGGAAACCTTGTGGGAGTTTCTCGCCGAAGCCACAAAACTCGAAATCCGCTGCGTTCGCGTCACCCACGGCAAGGCCGTGCGACTGGACGGCAAACGCCCGATGATCAAAAGCCACGTCAACACCTGGCTGCGTCAGCATTCGCAGGTACTGGGCTTCTGCTCATGCCTGGCCAAGCATGGCGGCGCGGGTGCGGTGTATGTGATGCTCAAGCGTACGATGATGGAGGGGCGCGACGAATAGCCGGACGCCCCTCTAGCGAGAACGACTGTTCTCTGTCGCCTTCCCGCTCTGACAAACCTCGGCGAAGATATCCGTAATTGATCGCAATGGCGTGCGCGCTTTCAAGACTTTCACCTGCTTGCTCAGGCGCATGAGTTCTTCGCTGGGTTTGGCCCATTGAGCTTGCGGCAATGGTTCAGACCAGGACCGCATGGCCTCCGGCAACGTCCTGCGGCCCACTTTTTCG
>NZ_JARVSO010000053.1:0-17170 GCF_030209155.1 Pseudomonas sp. fls2-241-TYG-175
AGTTGCGCCAGCTTGTTATAAGCGCCGCGAATCTTGAACGAGAACACCGGCTGCAGATCTTCGCGCTTGAGCAGCACCTGATTGCCCAACCGCTCGGAAAGCTGACGCGCGCCGTGCAGCGGCGTCTCGATGGCGACGTCGTAGACGCGCGAGGTGAGGATTTTCTTGACGTACTGTTCAAGCATCGGGACGACATCACTGGCGGAAAGGGCAAGACCGGCAAGTCTACCCCGCACTCCGATGCACGACCATACGAATGACGGGGCTTTACGCCGCGCTCGCCGCTATAATGCGGGCCCTTTTGCACACCTCTGGCACCGTGGAGCCCGCATGACCCAGGATCAACTCAAACAGGCAGTCGCCCAGGCAGCTGTCGATTTCATCCTTCCGAAGCTCGACGACAAGAGCATTGTGGGCGTCGGCACCGGCTCCACGGCCAACTGCTTCATCGACGCGCTGGCCAAACACAAGGCTGCCTTCGACGGCGCCGTCGCCAGCTCCGAAGCCACCGCTGCACGGCTCAAGGGCCACGGCATTCCAGTGTATGAACTCAACACAGTCAGCGATCTGGAGTTCTATATCGACGGCGCGGACGAGAGCGACGAGCACCTGAACCTGATCAAGGGCGGCGGCGCAGCCCTGACCCGCGAGAAGATCGTGGCGGCTGTCGCCAAGACCTTCATCTGCATCGCCGACGGCAGCAAACTGGTGCCGGTGCTGGGTGCATTTCCGCTGCCGGTTGAAGTCATCCCGATGGCCCGCAGTCATGTAGCGCGCCAACTGGTCAAGCTGGGCGGCGACCCGGTCTACCGTGAAGGCGTGCTGACCGATAACGGCAACATCATTCTCGACGTGCACAACATGAGCATCACCAACCCGGTGGAGCTCGAAGCACAGATCAATGGCATCGTTGGCGTGGTCACCAATGGCCTGTTCGCTGCCCGCCCGGCGGATCTGCTGTTGCTGGGTACCGCCGAAGGCGTAAAAACCCTGACCCGCTAAGCGTCACGGCTTGAAGAAGTGCCCACCTTGCGTGGGCACTTTTGTTTCAACTGGCTAACGTTTCGCAGGGTTATGGCTTGCGAAACACATAGAACAGATTCGGCTCGCTCACCAGATACAACACTTCATCATCGTCCATGGCCACGCCTTCCGCCTGCGGCACGGTCTTGCTCAAGCCCATCTGCCCTTTCTTCAGCGAGCTACTGCCAATCGGACGGCCATCGATATCCAGTTCGACGATCTGCCTGGACTCATCGGACAATGCCAGCAAGTGGCCGCTGTTCTGGTCGAACTGCAGGCTGGAAAGATCGCGCACGAACAGACCGGCGTCGCGTTTGCTGTCGGAAATAACCTGAAGATTGCTTGGGCCGTCGGCATTCGTCTTGGGGAAGCCGCGCACCTCGATGATCTGCACCGGATCACGCTCGCGGGCGACGAACAGACGCTCACGGTGCCGGTCATAGGCCAGACCTTCATAACCCTTGTTGCCGCCCGCGTTGAGCCCCAGCGTCAGTTGTTCGGCATTGGCCGCATCCACCGACTGGGTGCTGTCATCGATGTGCACCTTGATCAAGCGCTGCTGGCGCTCGTCGCTGATCACGTACACGCCAGGACTGATGTACTCGACCGCTTCTGCATCCCCGAAACCGATCAACTTGATGCGTCGCAGGATGTGCCCATCGAGACTCAACTCGACCATTTCGGCGTTCTGGTTGGTCACCGTGAACAGACTTTTACGATCAGGATCGTAGCTCAGGCCCGAAACGTCGTCTGTCAGCCCGTCGATAACCTGCCCTTCGATCACCGCCTGGTATTGATCAAGGCCGATGGCTTCCTGCGAATCGGACTGCCAGAACATCTGCCAGTCGAACTGAGCACGCTCCACGAAACGGTACCGCTGGTTGGCGATGGAAAACAGCACGGCGATCAACGGTACGAGGATGACAAGCAGGAGCAAAGAGCGGGTAGAGCGACGCATTGGGGTGACTCGAAAAGGTTGAGCGGGCGGCATTGATAGCACGCCATTCTGAAAACAAGCTTAATGGCGTAGTGCTACTTTTTTACCAAGTATGTGTCGCCGTCCTGGCTCAGTGTTTGCGAAACGAATAGAACAGGTTCGGTTCGCTCACCATGTACAACGTTCCTGCCTCATCCAGCGCAACGCCTTCAGCACGCGGAATCGTTTCTTTCAGGCCATTCATGCCACCCAGCAAGGTCATGAAGCTGACCTGTTCGCCCTGCTCGTCCACTTCCAGCAGCAGATGCGAATCCGCCGACAGCGCCAGCATGTGACCGGTGCGCGGGTCGATACTCAACGACGACAGGTTGCGCATGTCCAGCGAACGGCTTGGCAGCTTTTGTTTCTCGCCCTTGAGCACGTCACTGCCATCGCTTTTCCAGGTGTACAGCGCAGCAGGCCGTTCTTCGCCCAGTATCAGCTGTTGGCGACGCGGATCCCAGGCAATGCCCTCGAAACCCTTGTTCTGGTTGTCGGATTTGCCCAGATCGTATTTCGGGAAGTCCTCGATGTTCAGCGTCGTGGTCTCTGCCGTGACCTTGACGATGGTCAGTTGATGCTGACGCTCGTCGGTGATGGCGATCAGTCCGTCGTTCATCACTGCCACGCCCTCTGGATTGCTCCAGCCGACCAGCGGGATCTTGCGCAGCACATCACCCGTAAGCGTCAGCTCGACCAGAAAGGCGTTCTTGCCCATAACGGCGAACAGGGTCTTGGTGATCGGGTTATAAGACAGGTCCGACGCCTCGTCCTTTTCCATGCCGGGCAACGCTTTGGCATCGATATCTACATGGTAGTCCGGCAACCAGATGCTCGCGCTGCGGCCCGCCTTGTTCTCGAAACTTTCCTGAACCCAGAGCACAGCGCGATCATCCCAGTGCATCGCAAAGGCCAGGCCGTAACCCATGATGACCGCCAGCAACAGCCACGAATACCAGCGCAGGCTCCGAATGAAGGCAAAGCGTTTCTTGGAGGCAGGCAGCGTTTGGGCAGGAAGGGGCATTCAAGGTGTTCCCGAGCAGAGGTAACGTCGACAGGGCTTATCGCCCTTGAAGGGCCGGCAGGATTATCCAGAACAGGTGTGAAAAAAACGCAAATCGGCATGAACTATTACCCAGCGGACAAACAAAAGCCACCCGGACGTTAATCCGGATGGCTTTCGGTGAGCGCTTTTCGAAACGCTTAGCGAACGACGCTCTCGAATGGCGTCTGGCCGCCCAGTTCAAGAACGATCTGGTCACCGGCTTCGAACGGCCCTACGCCCGCTGGCGTGCCAGTCATGATGATGTCACCGGCCTGAAGGGAGAAGTTGGCCGCCATGTGCTGGATCATCGGCACGATCGGGTTGAGCATCAGGCTGCTGTTGCCGTCCTGGACAACCTTGCCGTTGATGGTCAGACGAATGCCGATGTCGGTCAGGTCCGGAAAGGTCTCGGCCGGCACGAACGGTGCGATGACCGCAGCGCCATCGAAGCACTTGGCCAGTTCCCACGGCAGACCTTTCTCACGCAGACGCGACTGCACGTCACGCAGGGTCAGGTCCAGACCTGGGGCAAAACCGCTGATGGCATCCAGCACTTCTTCGCGGGATGGATTCTTGGTCAACGGCTTGCCGATCAGTACCACGATTTCGGCTTCGTAATGCACCGAACCACGGTCGGCTGGAATGGTGAAACCGCCTTCCAGTGCAACCACCGCGCTGCCCGGCTTCATGAAGATCAACGGCTCGGTGGGAACCGGGTTGCCCAACTCTTTGGCGTGCTCAGCGTAATTGCGACCGATACACACCACTTTGCCCAGCGGAAAGTGGATATTCGTTCCATCGACATATTTGTGCTGGTAGCTCATGACGTCTCCTGAGTCTGATAAAGGCGGTTTTTATAAGGTTTTATAACGCGTTGTGAAACGTTACGACAGTCGTCAAACAGCGAATATCTTGCCGGGGTTCATGATGCCGTTCGGATCGAAGATCGCTTTCATGGCTTTCATGTACTCGATTTCGACCGGCGAGCGGCTGTAGGTCAGGTAGTCGCGCTTGGTCATGCCGACGCCGTGCTCGGCGGAAATCGAGCCGTTGTATTTCTCGACCGTCTCGAACACCCACTTGTTGACGCGGGCGCATTTGACGAAGAACTCGTCCTTGTCGAGGTTTTCCGGCTTGAGGATGTTCAGGTGCAGGTTGCCGTCGCCGATATGGCCATACCAGAGCACGTCGAAGTCGGGGTAGTGTTCGCCGACAATGGCGTCAATTTCAGCCAGGAACTGTGGCACTTTCGAGACAGTGACCGAGATATCGTTCTTGTAGGGCGTGAAGTGCGAGATGGTTTCGGAGATGTACTCGCGCAGCTTCCACAGATTGCGCAATTGCTGCTCGCTCTGGCTCATCACGCCATCCAGCACCCAGCCCTGTTCGACGCAGTGTTCGAAAGTCGCCAGCGCCTGATTGGCCAGATCCTCGGTGGTGGCTTCGAATTCCAGCAATACGTAGAACGGGCACGGCGTATCGAACGGCGAAGGCACGTCACCCCGCGCCATGACCCGGGCGAAGGATTTGTCGGAGAAGAATTCAAAAGCCGTCAGGTCGAGCTTGCCGTGGAAGGCATGCAGCACCGGCATGATCGAATTGAAGTCGGTGGTGCCGAGCACCATGGCGGTCAGGTTTCGCGGGGCACGGTCCAGACGCATGGTGGCTTCGACCACGAAGCCCAGCGTGCCCTCGGCACCGATGAACAACTGGCGAAGATCGTAACCGGTGGCGTTCTTGATCAGGTCCTTGTTCAGTTCCAGCAGATCGCCCTTGCCGGTCACGACCTTGAGGCCCGCGACCCAGTTGCGCGTCATGCCGTAGCGAATGACCTTGATCCCGCCCGCATTGGTACCGATGTTGCCGCCAATCTGGCTGGAGCCTGACGAGGCGAAGTCGACCGGGTAATACAGCCCGTTTTCTTCAGCCGTTGTCTGCAATTGCCGGGTGATCACGCCCGGCTGGCAGACGGCCGTGCGATCCGTCAGGTTGAGGTCCAGAATCCGGTTCATGTAGTCGAACGAAACCACCACCTCGCCGTTGGCCGCCACCGCAGCGGCCGAGAGCCCGGTTCTGCCGCCCGAAGGCACCAGCGCGACCAGACGCTCGTTGGCCCAGCGCACGATGGCCTGCACCTGTTCGATGGTCTTGGGAAACACGATGGCCAGCGGGGCCGGGATGAATTGTTTGGTCCAGTCCTTGCCGTAAGTCTGCAGGGAATCCTCGTCGATCAGCACTTTGCCGGGGTCGACCAGGGTCTTGAGCTCATCAATCAAAGCGGGATGGGTCATGGACTCAACTCTCGAACAATTCATGGGCATCCTGAGAACGGTTCACGTTCAAGAATGGGGTTTCGCGGGGGGCTTATGCTAGCATACGCCCCCCGTGAACAGCGCCTGACGCCGTTTCGGCCACCCCCTGCCAATTTTCTCCGGGACACAGGTTTACGCAGATGAGCAAGACTTCCCTCGACAAGAGCAAGATCAAGTTCCTTCTTCTCGAAGGCGTCCATCAATCCGCCGTCGACGTCCTCAAGGCAGCCGGTTACACCAGCATCGAGTACCACACCAAGTCTCTGCCGGAAGCCGAGCTGAAGGAAAAGATCGCCGACGCTCATTTCATCGGTATCCGCTCCCGCACCCAACTGACCGAAGAAATGTTCGATTGCGCCAAGAAACTGGTCGCGGTCGGCTGCTTCTGCATCGGCACCAACCAGGTTGACCTGGGCGCGGCTCGTGAGCGCGGTATCGCGGTGTTCAACGCGCCGTACTCCAACACCCGTTCGGTCGCCGAACTGGTACTGGCCGAGGCCATCCTGCTGCTGCGCGGCATCCCCGAGAAGAATGCGTCCTGCCACCGTGGCGGCTGGATCAAGAGCGCTGCCAACTCGTTCGAAATCCGTGGCAAGAAGCTGGGCATCATCGGCTACGGCTCGATCGGTACGCAGTTGTCGGTTCTGGCTGAAAGCCTGGGCATGCAGGTGTTCTTCTTCGACCCGCTGACCAAGCTGCCACTGGGCAACGCAACCCAGGTCACCAGCCTGAACGAACTGCTGGGTCTGGCCGACATCGTTTCCCTGCACGTGCCTGAGCTGCCGTCCACCCAGTGGATGATCGGCGAGAAGGAAATTCGTGCCATGAAGAAAGGCGCGATCCTGATCAACGCGGCGCGCGGCACCGTGGTCGAGCTGGACGCCCTGGCTGATGCAATCAAGGACAAGCACCTGATCGGCGCGGCCATCGACGTGTTCCCGGTCGAGCCACGCTCGAACGACGACATCTTCGAAAGCCCGCTGCGTGGCCTGGACAACGTGATTCTGACCCCGCACATCGGTGGTTCCACTGCCGAAGCGCAGGCCAACATCGGACTGGAAGTGGCAGAAAAGCTGGTCAAGTACAGCGACAACGGCACCTCGGTGTCCTCGGTCAACTTCCCGGAAGTGGCACTGCCCGCTCACCCTGGCAAGCACCGCCTGCTGCACATCCACGAAAACATCCCCGGCGTGCTCAGCGAGATCAACAAGGTCTTCGCCGAGAACGGCATCAACATCTCCGGTCAGTTCCTGCAGACCAACGAGAAAGTCGGTTACGTGGTGATCGACGTCGACGCCGAATACTCGGATCTGGCGCAAGAGAAGCTGCAGCACATCAAAGGCACTATCCGCAGCCGCGTTCTGTTCTGATAGCCCTGCTGCATTGAAAAAGGAGACCTTCGGGTCTCCTTTTTTGTGGGTCGGCTGTCAGTGACGCAGCAGTTTGCGCAACGGCACGCCGTCTTTCATGACCGGGGATTTGATGACGATGTAGCTGAAGTACTTGGAGATGCCGATGTTCTTGTCCAGCAGTTCTTCGATCACTTCCTGATAGTGCTGAATGCTGCGGGTCATGAAGCGCACCAAATAGTCGTAGCCGCCGCTGATCAAGTGACACTCCAGCACTTCGTCCACATGACGGATGTTGGCTTCAAACTTGGCGAAGTCTTCGCGCTTGTGGTCACTGAGGGATATTTCCGTGAACACCGTGACCGATTCGGTGATCTTTGCGAGATTCAGGTGCGCCTTGTAGCTGGAAATGTAACCTGCCGACTCCAGGCGCTTGACGCGTTGCAGGCAGGGGCTCGCTGACAGCCCGACGGCATCGGCGAGACTGACGTTGGTCATGCGCCCGTCTTTCTGGAGTTCTACCAGGATATTGATATCAATCCGATCCAGTTTGACCAAGCCTTCCATTACCTACCTCGTGTTGTGCCGTTCACAGTGCCTACCTTCTAGCAAAATCAGCGCCGTAAGGACAGCTGATGCTGAGCGACTAGATCGGCCATGCTGTTGATACAGATGTCTGCCGGACATGGCTGGCTGTGTTGCGCACGGCTTCTGCGGATCAGACAGAGACCGCCGTTGCCCAACGCAGTGGCGGGCGGACGCGATACCACGAGGGTTTCGGCAGGGTCCAGGTCCATCCCGGCGAGCCATTGCGGATCGTCCAGTGGATGCGTCGTCAGCGACAGCAGACTGTCAGGCTCAAGCCCCAGCCGCTCGCAGAGCAGACCTCGGTCCTGCAGATCACGATCGGCGTAGACCAGCAGTCGATAGAACTTGCGCAGATAGAGCATGGCGCCTGGAGCGTCTTCGAACAGCGTCCAGTTGGGTACCGAACGGGCGAAGGTCATGCCCTCCTCCCAACTGGTCTTGATGCCCAGTCGCTCGGCCAGTTGGCGATGGGCAAAACACAACAGGCCACTGAAGCCCAGTTCATCAAAACGCGGATAGAGCGTGGCGATGACCGCGTTGAATTCGGTCAGCACAGCATCCCGGTCCGGTGCGGACATGGCGTTGTCCAGCAGCGGCTGCAAGGCGGTCCACACCCCGGAGTCGCGATCCACCAGAACTTCATCACAATCGATCAGCAGTGCGCGGTAATCAATAAGCCCCATGGCAGGCAACGTCTCCTTTCCAACAGTGAACCACGGCGCCCGGTCGCAGCGTCTTGCAACGCCATGACCGGGCCTGGGCTCAGTTGGATTTCAATACTCGTGCCAGCGCGGCGTCGAGGATGGTCAGTGCTTCGTCAATCTGCTGCTCAGTGGTCACCAGCGGTGCCAGGAAGCGCAACACGTTGCGGTACACGCCGCACTTGATCACCAGCAGTCCGCCGATGCGTGCCTGATCGATGATTTTCGAGTTGAGGTCGGCGTCGGGGCTGCGCTGGGCGTCATCCTTGACCATTTCCATGGCCAGCATGAAGCCGGTGCCGCGCACATCACCGATGCAGCTGTAACGCTCTTTCAGCTTGAGCAGCCCGGCACGCAGGTGCTGACCCAGTTGCTCGCCACGCGCCAGCAGATTTTCCTGTTCGTAGGTGTCGATGACCGCCAGCGCGGCGGCGCAGGACAGCGCATTACCGCCGTAGGTGCCGCCCAGACCGCCCGGAAGCGGTGCGTCCATGATCTCGGCGCGACCGACCACGCCCGACAACGGCATGCCGCCCGCCAGGCTCTTGGCGACAGTGACCAGATCCGGCTGGATCCCGGCGTGCTCGAAACCGAACCACTTGCCGGTACGACCGAAACCGGTCTGGATTTCATCCAGGATCAGCACGATGCCGTGCTGCTCGGTCAGCGCCCGCAGCGCTTTCAGAAACTCGACCGGAGCGGTCAGAAAACCACCGTCGCCCTGCACAGGCTCGATGAGAATGGCCGCCACGCGATCAGGCGCAACCTGGGTCGCCAGCAATTCATGCAGCGCAGCCAACGCCATTTCGCTGGTGACACCGCGGTACTCGTTCGGGTACGGGGTGTGAAACACTTCGGGCGCCATCGGCCCGAAGTTCTGCTTGTACGGCTGGCTCATGCCGGTCAGCGTGGTGCCGAGCAGCGTACGACCGTGAAAGCCGCCACGGAATGAAATGATCGCCGGGCGATTGGTATGAGCGCGGGCGATTTTTACCGAGTTTTCCACCGCTTCGGCACCGGACGTGAAGAACACAGCCTTGTGATCGATGCCGCTCTGGCCTGCAACCAGCAGACTCAGGCGCTTGGCCAGATCCACATAAGGCTGGTAGGACGCCACCTGAAAACAGGCATGGGTGACTTTTTCCAGTTGGCCCTGAATGGCCTTCACCACGTTCGGGTGGTTGTGACCGATGTTCAGCACGCCGATGCCACCCACGAAGTCCAGGTAACGCTTGCCGTCGACGTCCCACATCTCGGAACCCTGCGCGCGGTCGATGACCAGCGGGTGGGCCGTGACAATGCCGCGCGGCACGAACTGATCGCGCTGACGGAGCAGATGAGGTGTTTCGTCGACTTTGCTGTTCATGGTTTTACCTATAGTGAGCCAGGCAACCGGCGGGTGGCTGCGATGCTGTTCAGGTTAAGCGTTCGGCGAAACGATCTAAGCCGAACTTGGCCCCTCAGAAGTCCATATCGACTGTTTTTCACCGTGCAAACGGCAGATTCCTTCACGCCCTCGAAGGCCCGGTCAATCTGCCGCAAAACGCTTTTTTTCAGCGCGTACAGCGCTTGAGAACGGGCCTTTCAACAGATCGTGCTTCACAGTTGCGGCAAGATGGAGCCCCACTCTCATACTCAGGAAAAGCCCATGCCCGCCTTCCTCTACAAAGCCGATCCTGCACGCGCCGAACGCTGGCGATTGCTGTTCGCCGAGCACGCGCCGGACATCGAATGGCGGGAATGGCCGAACATCGGTAACCCCGAGGACGTTCATTATCTGGGCGCCTGGCTGGCACCGGATGATCTGCAGGAAGTGCTGCCGAACCTGAAGGTGTTGTTCGCCTTGTCGGCAGGGGTCGATCAACTGGACCTGAGCCGTATCCCCAAATCGCTGCCGGTCGCGCGCCTGCTCGATCCGGGCATCAGCCGGGGCATGTGCGAGTACGCGACGTTTGCGGTACTGAGTCTGCACCGCGACATGCTGCGCTATCGGCAACAACAGGTAGAAGGACGCTGGAAATCGCATCCATTGACGCCCGCTCATAAACGTCGAGTGGGTGTCATGGGGCTGGGCCTGCAGGCGCAGCAGATTCTGTCGAGCCTCAAGCCATTCGGTTTCGAGCTGTCAGGCTGGGCACGCAGCGAGCATCACATCGAGGGCGTGAAATGCCATGCTGGTGAAGAGCAGCTCCCAACCTTCTTGGGTCAATGCGACATTCTGCTGTGCGTGCTGCCGTTGACCGGGCACACCGAAGGCATCCTCAATCGCAGGCTGTTCGAGCAACTGCCGCAAGGCGCTGCGCTGATCAACATGGGCCGCGGCGGGCATCTGGTGGAAAACGATCTGCTGGCAGCGCTGGACAGTGGCCAGCTTAGCGCGGCGGTACTGGACGTGATGCAACAGGAGCCCGCGCCTGCGGATCACCCGTTCTGGACGCATCCGAATATCCTGCTGACACCGCACGTGGCGGCCATGACCCAGCCGGAAAGCGCGTTTCCCGGACTGCTGGACAATATTCGACGCTTCGAGCGTGGCGAAGTCATGAAGGGTCAGGTGGATCGCGGCCAGGGTTACTGAACCACGAGCCGCTTCGCTTACCGACAGGCATGAAGGGTTTGTCTTACAATGGCGCTCGTTCAACCGAGAGCCTCGTCATGACCCGCACCGCCGCCCCGCGCAAACCCCGAGCACGCAGCCAGGCCAGAATCGACTCGATTCTGGACGCGGCCCGCACGCTACTGGCGTCGGAAGGCGTGGCCAGCCTGTCGATCTACAGCGTCGCGGAACGCGCCGGCATTCCTCCGTCGTCGGTCTATCACTTCTTCGCCAGCGTGCCCGCTTTGCTTGAAGCGCTGACGGCAGACATTCACGCGGCGTTCCGGGCCTCCCTGCAAGCCCCTATCGAACATGATTCGCTCGACAACTGGCGAGACCTGTCGCGGGTGGTGGAGATGCGCATGCTGGACATCTACAACGCCGACGCCGCCGCACGCCAGTTGATCCTGGCGCAGCACGGCCTGACCGAGATCAATCAGGCTGACCGTCAGCACGACATTGAACTGGGCCACTTGATGCTCGAGGTGTTCAACCGCCACTTCCACCTGCCCGCGCTGCCGGACGACGTGGACGTGTTCGCACTGGCCATGGAGCTAGGCGACCGGGTGTATGCCCGGTCGGTGCAACTGCACGGTGAGATTACCCCGCGCATGGCGGTGGAAGGGATGCGGGTGTTTGATGCGTATGTGGGGTTGTACTTGCCGGTTTATTTGCCGAAGAGATCTGTTTGAGAGCCCTTATTGACGAATGGTGGCCACTTCACTAGACGTCTGGGCATAAGTTTCTATCCTTCTGTTCGCAGCGTTCAGCAGAGACAGATTCTCATCAAACGCTGCTTGGCTGAAGCCTGGCTTTGACCGATTTGCATCCATATATTCGTTATTCAGTTTTCTGTATGCGGCCTCCCGAAGCGTTGCTCGGGCATCGAGTCGTCCGAGCAGATAAGGATCTGCCCCAAGCAAACTGTTGGTAACAGCAAAACTTTCCATTGCAGACTCATATTCCCTTTTTGCTTTTTTGACCTTGGCGGCTCCATCATCCCGTAGCGCATTGCGCTTTCTGGACCGGCCTGGTTTCGCAACAGAAGGCGAGGTTACATTGACTTCGGAAGACGGTATTGGCTGAGTGGGTGATCGCGAGGCAACAGAGGCTGTACTGGCAACCGTTGATGAAACGGGAACCCCGTTGCCCACTCCGGGAACGGCGTGCCCTGCAGGTAATGACCCCATCACTCTTGGCAGCGAAGAATGTTCAGCCCCAAAAACCATTGCGCGCTTGGCAGGCTGCATCTTAAGTAATGCTAAATACCTGGGCATATGCCCTGTCGGATCATCAAAATTAACCGGGTCCCCCTGACAATAGGCATACGCATTCAAGCCCCCCTCCTCGAACGGACTCAGGCTGTCCGGACTGTTGAACCGCATTAACACCGGGTTGAACGCTCGATAACCGTTGCCCAGCAAATAATGACCGGTCACGGGATCGCAGCGCTCACCGGTAAAGCCCATCAATGAGGCCGTATTGACTTCAGCGAGGTGATATCCGTAAGGCGTATAGGCCATCGGTTCCGGGCCGGAACTGCCCAACTTATTGAGCACAGAGCGCTGTTGATCGGTGGCAAGAAAATTGACGATGGTGTCAGCATTTTCGACCTTTGCCTGGGCCAGCAGCAGATCGTCATGCTGAAAAATAATGCGCTTCACGGAGCCTTGGATTTCAGTCGCCAAACGGCTTTTCCGGTAAAAGCGCCGTAGCTCGGGCTGCGCTGCGGACTCGCTGGCGGTCAGTCGATCCTGCGCATCGTAGCGATAGCGGCAGAGCAATGTGCGCTCGAGGAATGCCATGTTGAGCCCTCCAAGAGCAACAGACGCTCAGCATCCTGCAAACCGGGCACAGGCGACACCTGTCAAAACTGCTAGCCCGGTCCCTAACGCCGACCAACAGCCGCTTCCTGCAGAGCCGACAGGCGCACACTTTACAGCGTGGCGTTTCGATGATTGGCTGGCGAAGGCAATGTCTTTCCAGAAACCATGGATGACCACGTCAATACATCCACTCTTTATGATGAGGGAACATCATGAGTCATCAAGACAAGCAATCCAAAGGCCCCCTGCTGGACACCGGTTTTGGTGAAGGCGGCATATCCAGACTGAAGGCTCTGGGGACCGGCATCGTGTATGCGGTCGAACAACGCTCGGACGAAAAAATCATTTCATGCTTTTCCGACGCCTCTCAATGCGGCCTCGTCTGTCTTTCTGACGCTGGAAAGCTGGACACATCGTACGGAGATTCAGGCTACATAATCCCGCAATTCGATGCGTCGAACTTTGCCTGGGTTTTCAATCAGGTTATTACGTTGCCGGATGAAAAATACCTGCTATGCCCTGTGGCTCATGGAGCCAGTGCGTTGGGTCTGGCCCGCGTCGACAAATCTGGCAAACTGGATTCAACGTTCGGGGGTAATCAAAACGGGTTTATCGTTCAATACCTGCCTTTGGAATCACAAGGAAAAGCGGGTTCTGCAAGCACGCCAGTCAGGCCCGATCCGCCCGTCGAACCGGAAGCTGGCGTTCTTCAGGCCGCCATGTCTCAACAAGCGGCTGCGAGCAGTTCAAAACACCTGTCAGATTCAGGCGTTATCGTTTACGCCACCCTTCAAAACCTCCCCGATGCCTACGTTCTGAGATACACCGATCAAGGTGCACTGGACGCATCGTTCGGAGACGGCGGCGTTACCACAATCAGGCACGCATCAGCCGGTGGGCTTGTGGGTTTGAGAAACCAGCTGACATTGAAGGACGGCCAACATCTCATTTGGGGATCCATGCAGAAACTTGTTGAGGGTAAATACGCGTCAACAGGCTTCATCGCTCGTCTGAATGCAGATGGCTCAGTTGACACCGGTTATGGCGCAGCGGGCTACTTGATGTTCGATCCCGCGCCGGGTGAAAACGCAACAGTGCGCTATATCGTTGATTTACGGCCTGATGACGATGGCGGCTACTGGGGCTTTGGTAATGCGTCCCCGGCTGACGTAAAGAGCTATCAAGGTGCCTTGTTCAAACTGAACGCGGATGGACTTCCAGACAGCCAGTTCAGTGGTGGCCGTCCAATGCTTTATTCAATCGATGAGTCGGCAACCCTGCTGTACGGCATCGAAATTGATGCGCTCAAGCGGCTCATCATTGGCGGAAGTTTTTGGCAGGGCACCAATAATGGTGCGGGATTTGTCGCACGCCTGTTGCCTGATGGCACTGCCGATAAGTCTTTTACCGACTCTGGATGGGCCAAGTCGGAAATGGGCAGTCAGGATCGAATTACCGCTCTGAAGCTACAGGAAGATGGAGCATTACTGGTGGGTGGCAATGTGGACATCAGTCACCCCGTTGTAGCACGATTTACACTGCCTTCTTGAGTGTATGCCCGGTCTTTGCAAGCAGGGCGAGAGGTCTTTCATGAGCACCTCAACCTGCCGAGCACAATGATAAAAACCCCGAAGGGTCTTCACCGTTCGGGGTCGGGTGTTTAAGCGTGTTCACAGTTTGGCGATCGAGACCTCTGTGGATTTCACGAAAGCAATCACTTCGCTGCCCACCACCAGCTCCAGCTCTTTGACCGAGCGGGTGGTGATCACCGACGTCACGACGCCGGACGCGGTCTGTACATCGATTTCGGACAGCACGTCACCGTGGACGATTTCCTTGATGGTGCCCTTGAACTGGTTGCGAACGTTGATGGCTTTGATAGTCATGGCAGGTCTTCCTTTGGGGATCGGAGTTAAGTCGCCCAACGCAGTTGCGTGGGCAAGGGTGAAGAAGGTTCAGGCTCAGGCGGCGAGCCGGGAATGGCCAGCACCTGATTGAGGACTTGGGTTTCAAGCGCCGCGAGACGATGCGAGCCACGCGCTCTTGGGCGTGGCAGATCGATCAGCAGGTCGAGGCCGATGCGTCCTTCTTCGATCAGGATCACGCGGTCGGCAATGGCAACGGCTTCGCTGACATCGTGCGTCACCAGCAGCACAGTGAAGCCATGCTGGTGCCACAGTTTTTCGATCAGTTGCTGCATTTCGATGCGCGTCAACGCATCCAGCGCACCCAGCGGTTCGTCGAGCAACAGCAGGCGCGGCTTGTGAATCAAAGCCCGCGCCAGTGCGACGCGCTGCTTCTGTCCACCGGACAATGCGGCGGGCCATTCGTTGGCGCGCTCGGCCAGACCGACCGCTTCCAGCGCTTCGAGAGCCTGTCCGCGCCAGTCGCCCGTCAGGCCAAGGCCTACGTTGTCGATAATCTTTTTCCACGGCAGCAGACGTGCTTCCTGAAACATCAGGCGCGTGTCTTCGCGGGCGTCGCCAAGCGGTGCGGAGCCTGCAAGCAGCGCGCCTTGAGTCGGGCTGTCGAGTCCGGCCAGCAGGCGCAGCAAGGTACTTTTGCCGCAGCCGCTGCGACCGACCACGGCCACGAACTGTCCCGCCGGAATGTGCAGGTCGATGTCCTTGAGCACTTCACGCGAGCCGAACGCCTTCTTGATGTTCTGAATCGCCAGTGGAATGCCGCGCAACAGATGTGCCGGTTGTTGTTTCAGATTGCTCATGCGGCACCGCCTTTGCTGACTTGATAGGCCGGGTGCCAGCGCAGGCAGACCCGTTCCAGACCCCGCGCCGCCAGGTCGGCGAGCTTGCCGAGCACGGCGTACAGCACGATTGCCAGCACCACGATGTCGGTTTGCAGAAACTCACGGGCGTTCATTGCCAGATAGCCGATGCCGGAGCTGGCCGAGATGGTTTCAGCCACGATCAGCGTCAGCCACATGAAGCCCAGCGCGAAGCGCACGCCGACCAAGATCGAAGGCATGGCGCCTGGCAGGATCACATGGCGAAACAGGCTGAAGCCGGACAGGCCATAGCTGCGCGACATTTCCACCAAGGCCGGGTCGATATTGCGAATGCCGTGATAGGTGTTCAGGTAGATCGGGAACAGCGTGCCCAGCGCCACCAGAAAGATCTTGGCGGTTTCATCGATGCCGAACCACAGAATCACTAGCGGGATGAGCGCAAGGTGCGGCACGTTACGGATCATCTGCACCGAGCTGTCCAGCAGGCGCTCGCCCCACTTGCTCAGGCCGGTGATGAAGCCCAGCGCCAGGCCGATACCGCCGCCGATCACAAAGCCCAAACCTGCACGCCAGCCGCTGATGGCCAGGTGTGTCCAGATTTCACCGCTGGAAACCAGCGTCACACCGGCTTCGATGACAGCGCTGGGTGCAGGCAGAATACGTGTGGATAACCAGCCGGCGCTGACCGACAGTTGCCAGACCGCCAGCAGCAAAACAGGTAACGCCCAGGGCGCCAGCCGGTGAATGAGGCGTTGCGAAGCACTGAGGCTCATGGAGTGGTCTCCTAGAAGGGCCTGTGGATCACTGTGCTTGAGCAACAGCAGCGGGTGGCGTCCAGACCACATCAGCAATGCTGAGCGGCTTGGGAATCAATTTGAGCTGAAAGAAGGCGTCGGCAATCTTCTGCTGGGCCGCGACCACGGGCGGCGTGATGAACAGCGCGCCGTAGCCCTGACGCTTGACCGAGGTCAGCGTGATATCGGCTGGCAGCCCCAGCAGCGGCGCAACCTGTTTGGTCACTTCCTCGGGATTGGCCTTTGACCACTCGCCCACCGCACGCACTTCTTCGATCAGCGCCTGAATCACCTTGGGGTTTTTCTGCGCATAGGGTTTGGTCGCGAGATAGAACTGGTGGTTGTCGACGATGCCGGAACCGTCTCTCAGGGTACGCGCCTGCAATTGTTTCTCGGCAGCGGCCTGGTACGGGTCCCAGATGACCCAGGCGTCGACACTGCCGCGTTCGAAGGCGGCACGGGCGTCGGCGGGCGGCAGGAACACGGTCTGGATATCGGAATACTTCAGGCCTGCATCTTCCAGCGCGCGGACCAACAGGTAATGCACGTTGGAGCCCTTGTTGAGGACGACTTTTTTGCCCTTGAGGTCCTTGACCGAGGTGATCGGAGAATCCTTGGGCACCAGAATCGCCTCGCTGGTCGGCGCTGGCGGCTCGTAGGCCACATAGAGCAGGTCGGCACCGGCCGCCTGTGCGAATACTGGCGGCGTTTCGCCGGTGACACCGAAGTCGATGGAGCCGACGTTCAGGCCCTCCAGCAATTGCGGGCCGCCGGGGAATTCAGTCCACTGCACCTTCACGCCCTGCTCGGCCAGACGCTTTTCCAGCGAACCCTTGGCTTTTAGCAGTACCAGCGTGCCGTATTTCTGATAGCCGATACGCAGGTCCTCGGCCTGAGCCTGGCTCAGGGCACCGAACGTGACTGCTGCAGCCAACAGAGCGGCCAGACCTCGACGCAAAATGACAGTGCGCATGGCGCGCTCCTTTACCGGGTTTTGGGTGGCGGGGACCGCCGGAATGAAGGAGACAGTAACAGTGATTTTTTATATCTATAAATCTCATTTATTCATTTGGTTATTCCATATGGAGATATACAGAGCGTCGCTTTGAACCCATCTTGAATCTGGACGTACCGTGTCGCTTCAAGCCCGGACGCAGAACGTCCTGAGCGGCATTCCCACGCGGAGCGTAGGAACGATCAGCGTGATCTCAAGC
>NZ_JARVSO010000019.1:0-17076 GCF_030209155.1 Pseudomonas sp. fls2-241-TYG-175
GGCAGTGCCGCTGTCTCACTGGATAGCCAGATGACTTGTGTATAACGATGAGCGCTGGAGCCTGGGGACGATCAGGGATCTCAAGCACACTGATCGTGCCGATGCTCCGCGTCGGCATGCATCCCGGGACGCTCCGCGTCCCTTACGCAGATCTCGCGGGACACAGTTCCCTCAAAACTCCAGCTGCGCCGAGAACGCAACGGTCCGTGGATCGCCCAGGTAGCTGCTGTTCAGCCAGTACTCCTTGTTGGCCAGGTTGCTGACGTTGACCCGCAAGGTCAGGTCGTTTTCCGAAACGCGCATGCGGTAGCGGGCACCGGCGTCGAAGGTGGTGAACGACGGCAGGTCGTTTTCGTTGCTTTGGTCGGTGTACTGCTTGCCGGTGTAGAACGCGCCACCGGTCATGGCCAGGCCCGGCACCTGATTGATGTCGTACTCGGCGTAGACCTTGGCCAGTTGCTTGGCGACGTTGGTCGGTGCATTGCCTTCATCCGCCGCAACGCCGGTTTTCTTGATCTTGGGGTCCAGGAGCGTGAAGCCGCCCACCAGCGTCAGTTCCGGCATGACCTTGCCGGTCACGCTGAACTCCAGGCCGTTGTTTTCCTGTCGCCCATCCACCACGTAGATGTTCGAGGCGGTGGTGTAGCCGTTGGGCTTTTCGATGTTGAACAGCGCGAGAGTCAGCAGGGTTTCGCCCAGTGTCGCCTTGGCGCCGATTTCGTACTGTTCACTGACTTCCGGCGCAAACGCCTGACCCGCGTTGGCCGTGCCGCTGGGCGCGATACCGCCCGACTGCAGCCCTTCGATGTACGTTGCGTAGGTGGTCAGCCAGGGCACCGGCTTGTAGACCAGCGAGATGTTGGGCGAGGTCTTGCTCTCGTTGTACGTCGTTTCGGTTTCCGCCGAGCCAAAGGCTCTGGCGTAGACGAACTCGTTGGCATAGGTCTTGATCTGAGTGTGGGTCACGCCGAGGATCGTCGACCACTGCTCGTTGAAGGTGATGACGTCACCGATCAGGAAGTTATTGCTCTCGGTGCTGTTGGCCAGCCGCTGATTGCCATGACCGATGGAATAAGCCGGTTTTCCGACCTGCGGCGTCTGGTCGAACGGGATGGTGCCCACCGGCGAGGTGTACTGCGGGCCAGGCTGGGCGGACGTGTACGGGATGTGGTCTTCATACTGTTTCTGACGGGATGTGTTGCCCTGATAGCCCATCGTGACCTTATGCTCAAGGAAACCGGTATCGAACGCCGCGTCGAGAAACAGCGAGCCGGTCTTCTCTTCGGTGTCGATAGGCGCGAAGGCGTAGAGCGGCTGCGAATACAGCCCCGCGCTGTAGACCGTAGGGCCGGTGTAGGTGTTTTCGCTGGTGTACTGCTGAGCAGCGAAAGCAGCGCGCAGTGTAAAGGTGTCATTCAGACGCCATTTGGCCCGCACGCCCGCCTTGTCCGACTCATAGTCCGAGAACGACCACTTCTGGCTGTACAACGTGTCGTTGTCCAGCGACCCAGCGCTCGGACGAAGAGACTGGTCGCCGAAAAACCAGTAGCTGGTCAGGCCGCGAATCTGGGTCTTCTTGTGCGAAGCGTCAAACTGCACCAGCAGATCGTCGGAGACGTTCCAGTCCAGTGCCAGC
Source organism: Pseudomonas sp. fls2-241-TYG-175 (assembly GCF_030209155.1). Taxonomy (NCBI): domain Bacteria; kingdom Pseudomonadati; phylum Pseudomonadota; class Gammaproteobacteria; order Pseudomonadales; family Pseudomonadaceae; genus Pseudomonas; species Pseudomonas sp. fls2-241-TYG-175. Next base: position 1,637 of record NZ_JARVSO010000019.1, read on the forward strand.
GAGATCATTTCCCGGCGACGCTTGTTCAGGTCGACGGCGGTCTCGCCATCCTGAGTCAGCACGTTGAGGCGATAGGCGAACTGGCCTTCGCTGTCGATCGGACCACCGAAGTCGCCGTGCAGATAGTAGTTCTCACCACCGGCATTACCCAGGGTCACGCTGTTGTAGCGCTGATAGGTGGGCCGCTTGATCACGTAGTTGACCAGACCGCCTGGCGACGCCGGACCATAAAGAAAGCCGGTCAGGCCGGTAATGACTTCCAGTTGCTCCATTTCTTCCAGATAGTTGCTGCCGTCCGCGCCGTTGGTAAAGCGCAGACCGTCGTTGGCTATGTTCAGGCTGCCCGCGCTGCTGAAGCCACGGATATTGACCGCACTGGCGTAACCGGCGCTGGTCGGGGAGTACATCTGGGTGAACGGGTTGTGCTTGATGACATCGTCCAGCGACGTCGCCTGAATGTTCTTCAGCAGGGCCTGCGGCGTCACGCTGATGGAATACGGCGCATCCTGAAGCTTCATGCCGCCCAACGCACCGACGCTGCTGACGTTCTCGCTGCGATAACCGGCCGCTTCTGAACCTTCGGCAGCCGAAGCGCGCGCATTGATGGTCACATCCGACAGGCTCAGCGTGCCCCCTTCCATTGCCATCAGGGTGTAGGTTCCGGCAGCGCTCTGCACCAGTTGCAGGCCGCTGCCGCGCAACGCTTCACGCAAGGCACCGGTTGCATCGAACTGGCCCTTGACCGGAGCGCTGGATTTTCCGGCAGCCAGCGCAGGATCGAGGCTAAGCGCCAGACCGCTCTGACTGGCGATCTGGTTCAAGGTGGTCGCCAGAGGCGCGGCCGGCAGGTCGTAGGACTGAACGCTGGCAGCCTGTTGCGCGGCCATCAGCAAGGGGCTGGCCAACGGTGCACAGACAGCAATGGCCATCGCCAACATGCTGGGGCGCAAAAGGGTGTCTAACGAACGGGACATCGGGCAACTCCTGGCTGGAATATTCTCAATGCCTGTTAGCCGGGCGAAACGCCGAAAGTGACAGGGCTGATTGAAAACAATTCCGTTTCAGGGCATCGACCCGATGGCCGAAGACTGAAGTCGCGTGGCTGCGTCAGTCCAGTTTCAGGTGCGAGGTGTCCGGCGCGACGCGGGTAGCGACGCGTGGGACCTGTCCCATGTCGCTGCCCACTGGCGCAACGCTGAGCCGGGACAGGTCCAGTTGCGGGACGACCGGCGCAGGTTTCGGGTCCTGCATGTCGCTGCCCGCCTCGGCCACGGAATAGTCCGGCGCATCGACATCGGAGAACGCGGCCATGTAGGCGTCTCGCGGCTTGATCTGCAGACGACCGGGGCGCACTGGCGTCTTGCGCAGCCAGGTAGGCTCGTCGGGCGGACGGGCCAGTTCGACCTCTTCCATCTCTTGCGCCTCGGCAGCCGGCACCGTTTCCAACGGCTGCGCAGCTTGCTCCGGTTGCGGCACAGGGGGTTTCATCATGACAACCCTGGCGACAGCGCCCGCGCGCTCCAGCGTTGCGCGGTACTTCTCGGCGGTTTGCTCATCCAGGTTGTTTTTGAGGACCAATCGTCGCCCCGAAAACAATAACTCCAGACGCGACTCATCCGCCTGAAACAGCTTTCCCAGGTTGGCTTTGACCCTCTCAAGCTGGGCACCTTCGACCAATCGGCCGTCGAAGACGATCTCAAAACGACTCATTCGGTATACCCGTCAGCACGTGAACAAAGTATGGCGCAGCCCCGAACATCGGAACAAGCAGGTTACCCCTGCCCGTCAAGTTGCTAAACTCGGGCCACTTACGGAGCAAGCTCATGTTTTCTCAGGCGCACATTACAAGAACGCTAAGCCTTGCGCTGCTCATGCTTGGGCTCACAGGATGCTCGGTCTGGAGTTTTGACAGCTTTCGGGACCCGGAAGTGCATTTGCTGAAGGTTCAGGTCGTCAAGGCCAGGCTGACACAGCAGGATTTCAAGCTGCATTTCGAGATCGATAACCCCAACGACTCGCGTGTTCTGGTTCGGGCAATTCAGTACAAGATCAGTCTCAATGATGTGGTGCTGGTCGACGACAGGTCCAACGACTGGTTTTTTGTCGATGCCCACAGCCGCAGGACCTTTGTGGTGCCTATCCGTACCAACCTCTGGCGGCACGCGAAGTACCTTGCCCAGTTGTTGAAGAAGCCCGACGAGAGCATTCACTATCGGCTTGAAGGCAAGCTCAAGACGGGCCTGCTGTTCAGGAACACCGTTCGAATAGGCCGCTCGGGTGATGTCGCGCCTGAAGCGTTGATCCACAGGCGCTGATACCTCTGGCTAACCTCCCAGCCGTCCCTTGACCAGTTCCATCAGAAACTTCCAGATGTCTGCCGCCCAGAGTGCGCGATTGACGGCCGCGATCAGCGAGCCCCCGAACGAACCCAGCAGAAAGCCCACACCGGTGATGTTGCGAGGCTCATCCACCCCCAGGTAATTGCTGGCGATGCCGGTCAGGAACACTGCGCAGGCAACACCTGTGATCAAAAACACCAGCCAGCCGCGCACGTCGATGAGACTTGCCTTGTGCCACCAGCCGGAAATGATGGCGCCGACAAGGCCAGCCACCAGCCATTCGAATCTGTCTACCAAGCCATTCAAGAGCTCCATGAGCCTGACTCCGTACAAAAGATGATGAGATTCACGCACTGCCGAGTTTCAGGACTGAGACTAAATTTAAGCATACTTAAATAAATCGTCAAGCTTGCTGAACATAAAGCGTTTTAAGCGGGACCTGTCTGGTAATTTCCCGAGAACGCTGCGGCAGATTCAGAATGCTCGGGACGCAGATGATAGGCGCAGCCTGGGACTGATCGAGCTCAGCCCCGTTCAGATGGGCGCATCAGGCTACCTTCAGCCGTCGATATAGCGCTTCCAGCCAATCCACACCGAGCCGTCTTCCCGGCGATCGACTTGAATACCGTCGGTTTCTTCGATTTCCTGGAGCACGGTGTCCCAGATCTCGGAAGGCTCGCCATCAAGTCGGGTAACGGTGATGAACTGGACCTTCTGCACATCCGGCGACGCCACCATGCGCTGAATGCGTCTTCCGATCTGCTCGTAGGAAAAGGACGCGTTTGTTGCTGAATACAGATCGCTAGCCATGACAACCTCCTTGGCATAACTGTATTTATATACAGTATTCCAGCCGTAGGAAGTCGGCAAGGTGCAAGTAGGAAAAGTATCGACGCGGCGTTGGCTGGAAAACACTCGCCAGCCTTGCCGGACAAGGCTCAGAGCCTGCCGGTCATCCGCACCGCCACGCCGATTATGCGACAGTCGGCACCGCACTCGATCATTCGATAGGCAGGGTTGAGCGGTTTGAGATAGCGAACGCCGCCGTCTTCGACCAGTTTCTTGAACGTGGCCTCATTACTGGCCGGCAACTTGGCGATGACCAGCTTGCCTGGTTGCACATCGGCTTCGGTGTCCACGAGGATCATCATCCCCTCAGGCACGCTGACACCGGTCGGCGCAGTCATGGAATCGCCTTTGACTTCCAGCCAGAACGCCGGTCCCTTGGAGTCGTAGTCGGAAATCTCATAGCGGTCGGAAAAACCTTCCGGGTACGGCTCGACGGCCTCTTCCCACGAGCCCGCCGAGACCCAGCTGATCACCGGATAGCGGAAGGACATCTTTGGCTGATCAATCAACGCGACGTTGGCGTCATGGGGCGAATCGCGTTCCGGCCCTTCACCGATCGCCAGCCATTCGGCGCGAAAGCCTGTGGCCCTGGCCAGCGCGTAGAGATTTTCAGGGCGCAGGCTCTTGCTCTCGCCACTCACCCACTGCGTGACGGCCGAATTGGCCACGCCACACGCGGCGGCAATTTCACCCTTCTTCTTGCCGCTCAGGGCGATGGCTCGGGCGATACGTTCGTGTCTGTTCATAAGCTCTGCCTCACACCGCTTGAGGAAATAAAAGCGAACGTTTGACGCCGCGAATGTAAGCATGCTTAAAAAAAACAACTATTTCCAGAAAAAAAACACGGCGATACAGCCAGCGACCATTTGCGGGATAATGCGCGTCGATTTAATTGCGGAGTAAACCCGATGAACCAGCAAGCCCATGTTCATGGTCCTGATTGCAACCACGATCATGATCATCACGACCACCAGCACGGCCACGTCCATGGCCCGAACTGCGGTCACGCCCATCAGGAGCCAGTGCGTAACACGTTGAAAGACGTAGGCCGCAACGATCCTTGCCCATGCGGCAGCGACAAGAAATTCAAGAAATGCCACGGCGCATAACACGCCGGCTTTTCTGCCAACGGCCTGCCTTGCAGGCCGTTTTCATATGTACGGGGCGCCGAGGGAAGCGTAAAACGAAGGACTATGATCACCCACAAGGAGCGCTCAATGATCGACCTGCACTACTGGACCACGCCCAACGGCCACAAAATCAGCCTGTTTCTGGAAGAGTCCGGCCTGGCTTATAAAGTGTTTCCGGTGAACATTGGCAAGAACGAGCAGTTCGAGCCCGACTTCCTGAAAATCTCCCCCAACAATCGCATCCCGGCCATTGTCGATCACGACCCGGCTGACGGCGGCGCGCCGCTGAGCCTTTTCGAGTCAGGCGCCATTCTGCTGTACCTGGCCGAAAAGACCGGACGCTTCATTCCGAGCGATCTGCGCGGTCGTCAGGAAGTCTCGCAATGGCTGTTCTGGCAGATGGGCGGGCTGGGGCCGATGGCCGGACAGAATCATCACTTCAATCGCTTCGCCAAAGAGAAGATCCCCTACGCCATCGAGCGCTACGTCAACGAAACCGCCCGCCTCTATGGCGTGCTGGACAAGCGTCTGGCTGACCGTGACTTCGTGGCAGGCAGCGACTACAGCATCGCGGACATGGCGATCTACCCGTGGATCGTGCCGCACACCTACCAGCAGCAGGACCTGAACGACTTCCCACACCTCAAGCGCTGGTTCGAAAGTATCGCCAATCGTGATGCAACAAAACGGGCTTACGCGCTGGCCGAACGGATCAATCCTTCCAAGGCCTGATGCCCTGCGAGCGTGCCACCGGCGAGGCTGGCACGCGGTTCTTTGTAAAATCCTGAAATAACTCGCCCTGCCTGCTTGCGTGCCGGCTGACGGCTCACTAACGTAGCGGCTTTTGTACATATCCCCTCCAGGAGCTTGCCCATGGCCTCGCCAGCCTTTCTACATTTTCTGCCTCGATTTGGCGCTGCCGCCGCTGCGGTGAGTTTCCTGAGCCTGGCGGGTTGCCAGTTGGGCGGTGGTGATAACGACACTCTGCTACCTGCCTCCGGGACTTTCGCGCTCAAAGGCCTGGCGCAGAATGTGTCGGTGCGGCGCAACAGCATGGGCATGCCACTGATTGAAAGCAGCACTTACCACGACGCGCTGTTTACGTTGGGCTATGTGCATGCTGGAGACCGCATCAGCCAGATGCTCGGCATGCGCCTGTTGGCGCAGGGCCGTCTGTCGGAAATGGCGGGGCCTGACGCGCTGGAAGTGGACCGCCTGATGCGGTCAGTCAACCTGAAGCAGAACGCGAGCGATCTTTATAATGCGTCGTCGCCACGCCTCAAGCGTTTCTTCGACGTTTATGCACGCGGCGTGAACGCCTACCTGTTCCGCTATCGCGACAAGCTGCCGGCCGACGTCGCCAACTCGGGCTACAAGCCTGAGTACTGGAAACCCGAAGACTCGGCGCTGATTTTCGCCCTGCTCAACTTCAGCCAGTCTGTAAACCTGCAGGAAGAGCTGTCCGGGCTGGTACTGGCGCAGAAAGTCGGGGCTGACAAACTGGCCTGGCTGCTGCCCACCTATCCCGATGAAGAGCTGCCGTTCGCCGAGGCTGACAAGCTCAAGGGCCTGAACCTCAACAATCAGGTCAATGACCTGAGCGACCTGAACAAGGTTGCCCTGCAACTCTCCGACCTGAACATGCTGGGCGTCGCCGCCTCGAGCAACTGGGCCATCGCGCCGCAGCGCAGCCGCAGTGGCAAAAGCCTGTCGGCCAGCGACATGCAGTTTCCGGGTGGTTTGAACTCAGCCTGGAGCTTTGTGCAGATCCGTGCGCCGAAATATCAGGTGTCCGGTGTATCCATCGCAGGCCTGCCGCTGGTGCTCAGCGGCTTCAACGGCAAGCTGGCGTGGAGCATGAGCAACGTCAAGGGCGACAATCAGGACCTGTTCCTGGAAAAGATCAAGCGTGAAGGCAATCGTGTGTCCTACATGGCCGATGGCAAATGGGTGCCCGCCATCGCCCACGATGAGACTTTTCTGGTCAAAGGCAACCGCGCCGTTCGTGAAACGGTCTACGCGACCCGTCACGGCGCATTGCTCAACGCCAGTGCCACACCGCCCGGCAATGGCCTGAGCCTTGCGCTGCAAACGCCGAGCTTCAAGGACGACAAGACGCTGGACGCCTTCTTCGATCTGTCTCGCGCGCCCAACGTGGAGAAAGCATTCGACACCAGCCGCGAGATTCGGGCGATCACCCTGAACATGGTGTTTGCCGACGCCTCCAACATCGGCTGGCAGGTCACCGGCCGTTTCCCGAACCGTCGTGAAGGCCAGGGCCTTCTGCCTTCGCCGGGCTGGGAAGGCAAGTACGACTGGGACGGTTTCGCCGATTCGATGCTGCACCCTTACGACCAGGATCCTCGTCAGGGCTGGATCGCCACAGCCAACCAACGCACGATTCCGAAAGGCTACGGCATGCAGCTTTCCAATTCGTGGGGCAACCCCGAGCGCGCCGAGCGGATCGCCGAACTGGCCAACGGAGGCAAACAGGACCTGCGCAGCACCGTCGCCATGCAGTACGACCAGACCACGACGTTCGCCGCCAAGCTCAAGACCATGTTCGAAGCGCCGGGCATGAGCAAACCGTTGAAACAGGCCATCGACGCACTGCCCGAGGCCGATCGCAACAAGGCACGCGAGGCGTATACGCGCTTGATGGCGTTCGACGGCAAGCTGAGCGCCACCTCGGCTGATGCTGCGCTGTACGAGTTGTTCCTGCAGGAAAGCGCCAGACAGATTTTCCTGGATGAACTGGGTCCTGACACCAGCCCGGCGTGGCAGGCACTGGTCGCCAACGCGGGCTCCTCTTACTCGCCGCAGGCCGATCACCTGCTGGGCCGTGACGACAGCCCTTATTGGGACGACGTAAAAACCCCGCAGAAAGAAGACAAGCCCGCGATTCTGGCGCGCAGTCTGGCCGCAGCCGTTACCAGCGGCGACAGCCTGTTGGGCAGCGACCACAAGGCCTGGCAATGGGGCAAACTGCATCGTGACAACTGGACCGCTAGTAATCCGCTGGTCAAGCAGATGGGCGGTGTCGAGTACAACCGCAGCGCCGTTCCGGCAGGCGGCGACCACACGACCATCAACGTGTCCGGCTACGAATGGGGCAAAGGCTTCGATGCGCGCATGGCACCAGGATTGCGCATGATCGTGGACTTCAGCCTGGTAGAACCCATGACGGGCCTGATCAGCACCGGCCAGTCCGGCAACCCGGCCAGCCCGTACTACGCCAACAGCATCGAGCCCTGGCTCAAGGCGCAGTACATGTCGATACCGCTGCAGCAGTCGAACTATGAAAAGGGTTACGGCAAGCAGCGTCTGACACTGACGCCCGGCAAGTAACGCCCTCGCCCCTGATCGTACGCTGGGACGCGGAGCGTCCCGGGAGGCATGCCCACGCGGAGCGATGGGCACGATCAGTGTCGAGGCGGATTTATGTATAACGATGAGCGCGGAGCGTGGGTACGATCATGGGTGCACACGTCAGCCCTCACGCCGATCGTTCCTCACGCTCCGCGTGGGAATGCCTCCCAGGACGCTCCGCGTCCGCTCTCGAATGTGGCGCGGAGCATCCCGGGCGGCACCTACGCCGAGCGGGCACGATCAGTGTTGAGGCGGAGTTGTGAATCAGCGCGCCCCAAAACTCCACGAACTTCCCGCCCTGCCCCGGCTCATAGCTAACAAGCCCATCCATACGGTTGTCCCATGGATCTTGTCGTAGCGCGCCCCGAAGGTTTGTATTGTCCACCCGGTGATTTCTATATAGATCCCTGGCGCCCGGTCGAACGGGCGGTCATCACGCATGCGCACGGCGACCATGCCCGTACCGGTAACGAGCGTTACCTGTCGGCCGCCAGTGGCGAGGGGATTCTGCGTTCGCGTCTGGGTCAGGACATCAATCTGCAAACCCTCGAATACGGCGAGCAGATCACCCATCACGGCGTGAAGCTCAGCCTGCATCCGGCCGGTCATGTGCTGGGCTCGGCGCAGGTGCGGCTGGAATACGAGGGCGAAGTCTGGGTTGCCTCCGGCGACTACAAGGTCGAGCCCGATGGCACGTGCGCAGCCTTTGAACCAGTGCGTTGCCACACTTTCATCACGGAATCGACCTTTGGCCTGCCGATCTATCGATGGGCACCTCAATCGCAGATTTTCGAAGGGATCAACGAATGGTGGCGCGCCAATGCCGAGCAGGGCAAGGCGAGCGTGCTGTTCGCCTACTCCTTCGGCAAGGCGCAACGCATCCTGCACGGCATCGACTCCAGCATCGGCCCGATTCTGGTGCACGGCGCGGTCGAACCGTTGAACCGGGTGTACCGCGAGGGCGGCATTCGAATCCCGGAAACCCAATACGCAGGTGATTTCAAGAAGACCGACCCCGCGCTGCGCCAGGCACTGATTCTCGCGCCACCGTCGGCAGGCGGGAGCAGTTGGATGAAGCGCTTCGGCGAGTACAGCGACGCGTTCGCCAGCGGCTGGATGATGCTGCGCGGTACACGACGTCGGCGCGGCGTGGATCGTGGCTTCGTGCTGTCCGATCATGCCGACTGGCCCGGCCTGCTGTGGGCCATCGAACAGACCGGCGCGGAACGGGTGATGGTCACCCACGGTTCGGTCGGCGTACTGGTGCGTTACCTGCGCGAACTGGGGCTGGACGCGCAAGGCTTCACCACCGAATACGGCGATGAGGACGACTCAAACACCCCTGCGCAAGCAGAGCCGGAAAGCACAGGCGAGGCACAGTCATGAAAGCCTTCGCCGAGCTGTACACCCGGCTGGACGCCACTACTTCGAGCAACGCCAAACTCGCGGCCATGCGCGAGTATTTCGAACAGGCTGAACCACAGGACGCGGCCTGGGCCGTTTACTTCCTGTCCGGCGGACGCCCCCGGCAGCTGGTGCCGACCCGCATCCTGCGCGAACAGGCCATGACGCTGGGCAATCTGCCGGAATGGCTGTTCGAGGAAAGCTATCAGGCGGTCGGTGATCTGGCGGAAACCCTGTCACTGCTGCTGCCACAGGCCGAGCACAGCAACGACGAAGGCCTGGCGCTCTGGATGGAAGAAAAGCTCTTGCCCCTGCGCGGGCTGCCGCCTGAAGAACTGGCCGAGCGCTTGCCTGCGTTCTGGTCGCAACTGGATCGCGGCAGCCTGATGGTCTGCATCAAGCTGATCACCGGCAGCTTCCGGGTCGGCGTCTCGAAACTGCTGGTCACACGCGCCCTCGCCGCGCTGGCAGACATCGACAGCAAGCGGGTCGCGCAACGTCTGGTGGGTTACACCGACCTGTCCCACCGGCCGAGCGCCGAGGGTTATCTGAAACTGATCGCGGCCGAATCGGATGATGAGCACGCACAGCGTGGCGGTCAGCCCTACCCGTTCTTTCTCGCACACTCGCTGCAGCAGCCTGCCGACCAGTTCGAAGAACTGCTGGGCCCGGCCGAGAACTGGCAGGTGGAATGGAAGTGGGATGGCATTCGGGCGCAGCTCGTCAAACGCGACGGACGACTGTGGATCTGGTCGCGCGGCGAAGAACTGGTCACCGATCGCTTCCCCGAGCTGCACAGCCTGGTTCAGTGCCTGCCCGACGGCACCGTGATTGACGGCGAAATCGTGGTCTGGAAAGCCCCGCAAGCCGCACCTGACAGCGAAGCGGAATTTGCGCTGGACAGCGATGCGTCGCAGGCCAGCCCCTCGGTTCAACCGTTCGCCTTGCTGCAACAGCGCATTGGCCGCAAGACACTGGGCAAAAAGATTCTCGCCGATGTGCCGGTCGTGATCCTGGCCTACGACCTGCTCGAGTGGGAAGGCCACGACTGGCGCAGCCGTCCGCAACATGAGCGCCGCGCGCAACTGGAAATCCTGATCGGCGAGGCTCGCAGCGATGTGCTCCTGCCCTCTCCGGTACTGACCGGCAAGGACTGGCTGGACCTGGCCGACCAGCGCGAAGCCTCCCGCAGCCTGGGTGTCGAGGGCATGATGCTCAAGGCGCGTGATTCGCTGTATGGCGTCGGGCGCACCAAAGACATGGGCGTGTGGTGGAAATGGAAGGTCGATCCGTTCAGCGTGGATGCGGTGCTGATTTATGCACAACGCGGCCACGGACGGCGTGCCAGTCTGTACAGCGATTACACCTTCGCGGTGTGGGACGGCCCGCCTGAGTCGAGCGAGCGCACGCTGGTGCCGTTCGCCAAAGCCTACTCCGGGCTGACCGATGAAGAGATGCGCAAGGTGGACGCCATCGTGCGCAAGACCACGGTCGAGAAATTCGGCCCGGTCAGCAGCGTGACCCCGACGCTGGTGTTCGAACTGGGCTTCGAAGGCATTGCCCTTTCCAAGCGCCACAAGAGCGGGATTGCCGTGCGTTTTCCGCGCATGCTGCGCTGGCGGCAGGACAAGCCGGTCGCTGAAGCTGACAGTCTGGCCACATTGCAGGACCTGTTGAGCTGACGCACCTCAAGGGTGCGCTCGAAATGCAGCGCACCAAATATGATCATTCCTACCCACTCTGTCGCCACTCGTGCGACCGGTTCGTTACGAATCTGCTTCACCCGTTCGGCGTTCAATGACTCGCCTCAGATAAAACCGACCTGCCTGCAGACCTCAGTGGCAACGAGCAGGCAGAACGCCATGCATTTATATGAAATAGCGACAACCGCTTACACTTCAAACGCACGTTCGTCTCTCTGGTTCGGAAATTGCTACTTTTAGAACATCTGGCCTACGCCGGTAGCAACAAGCCTCGCGTGTTCCCAACACCCCCATCAGGTTTTAAGGACTGAATAATGAAAAAAGCATGGCTGACCCTTTCCGCACTGGCTTTGTGCCTGGCCGCTGGTAACACAATGGCCAAGGAGTACAAGGAACTGCGCTTTGGCGTCGATCCTTCTTACGCACCGTTCGAATCCAAAGCCGCCGACGGCAGCCTGGTGGGCTTCGATATCGACCTGGGCAACGCCATCTGCAAAGAGCTGAAAGTGACGTGCAAGTGGGTCGAAAGCGATTTCGACGGCATGATCCCTGGTCTGAAAGCCCGTAAGTTCGACGGCGTGATCTCGTCCATGACCGTGACCCCGGCTCGCGAGAAAGTCATCGACTTCTCCAACGAGCTGTTCTCCGGCCCGACCTCGCTGGTGTTCAAGAAAGGTGCAGGCCTGACGGCTGATCCGGCCAGTCTGAAAGGCAAGACCGTGGGCTACGAGCAAGGCACCATCCAGGAAGCCTACGCCAAGGCCGTGCTGGACAAGGCTGGCGTGAAAACCCAGGCCTACGCCAACCAGGATCAGGTTTACGCTGACCTGACCTCCGGCCGTCTGGACGCTTCCATCCAGGACATGCTGCAGGCCGAACTGGGCTTCCTGAAGTCGCCGGCCGGCGCCGACTATGAAGTCAGCAAGCCTATCGACAGTGAACTGCTGCCAGCCAAGACTGCCGTCGGCATCGCCAAAGGCAACAAGGAGCTGAAAGCACTGCTCGATAAAGGCATCAAAGCCTTACACGATGACGGCACCTACGCCGAAATCCAGAAGAAGCATTTCGGCGACCTGAATCTGTACAGCGGTAAATAACACCCCGACGCCCATCGATTTCGGCGATGATTCGCCGCCCCTTCGATGGGCGTTTCTGTTCGTGACCGCTCAAGGCTTTATCCATGCTCGACTCACTGATGCACACCCTCGGACTTTCGGCTTTCAGCCTGAAGGGCTTCGGCCCTCTGTTGCTGCAAGGCACATGGATGACCATCAAACTTTCGGTACTGTCCCTGTTTCTGAGCATCGTGCTCGGGCTGATCGGGGCCAGCGCCAAACTGTCGAGCTCAGCGCTGCTGCGCGTGCCGGCACAGGTCTACACCACCTTGATTCGCGGCGTCCCGGATCTGGTGTTGATGCTGCTGATTTTCTACAGCCTGCAAACCTGGCTGACCAGCCTGACCGATGCGATGGAATGGGAATACATCGAGATCAACCCGTTCAGCGCGGGCGTCATCACGCTGGGTTTCATTTATGGTGCGTATTTCACCGAGACCTTCCGGGGCGCGATTCTGTCCGTGCCACGGGGTCAGATTGAAGCGGCCACCGCCTACGGCCTCAAACGCGGCCAGCGGTTTCGCTATGTGGTGTTTCCGCAAATGATGCGTTATGCCTTGCCGGGTATTGGCAACAACTGGCAAGTGCTGCTCAAGGCGACCGCGCTGGTGTCGATCATCGGCCTCGCCGATCTGGTCAAGGCTTCGCAGGACGCAGGCAAGAGCACCTATCAACTGTTCTACTTTCTGGTGCTGGCGGCGCTGATCTACCTGGCGATCACCAGTGCGTCGAATTTCGCCTTGCGCTGGGCTGAACGGCATTACGCCGCAGGCAGCCGGGAGGCGCAGCGATGATTGAGTTACTTCAGGAATACTGGAAACCCTTCCTTTATACAGACGGCGTGAACGTGACCGGCCTGGCCATGACCATGTGGCTGCTCAGCGCGTCCATTGCCATCGGTTTCTGCCTGTCGATTCCGCTGTCCATCGCCCGCGTGTCGAAGAACCGCTGGGTCCGCTGGCCGGTGCAGTTCTACACCTACCTGTTTCGCGGCACCCCGCTCTATATACAGTTGCTGATCTGCTACACCGGCATTTACAGCATTGCAGCAGTGCGTGAGCAGCCGTTGCTGGATGCGTTCTTTCGCGACGCGATGAACTGCACCATCCTGGCGTTCACGCTGAACACCTGCGCGTACACCACCGAGATTTTTGCCGGTGCGATCCGCAGCATGGCCCACGGCGAGGTCGAAGCGGCCAAGGCTTATGGTTTGAGCGGCTGGAAGCTGTACGCCTATGTGATCATGCCGTCGGTGCTGCGCCGCTCGCTGCCTTATTACAGCAACGAAGTGATTCTGATGCTGCACTCGACCACCGTGGCCTTCACTGCCACGGTGCCGGACATTCTGAAAGTCGCACGGGATGCCAACTCGGCGACCTTCATGACTTTCCAGTCCTTCGGAATCGCTGCCGTCATGTACCTGACCGTCACCTTCATTCTGGTCGGGTTGTTCCGTCTTGCCGAACGTCGCTGGCTGGCCTTCCTCGGCCCCGCTCACTAATCAGGACAGAACCGATGCAGCATCACACCCATGATTTGCTGTCGCCGGTGCCCGGCACCGGGCGCTGCGTTCACAGTTTTCATTACGGGCCGCAGAGCGGCGCGGGCAAGGTCTACATTCAGGCTTCACTGCACGCTGACGAACTGCCCGGCATGCTGGTCGCCTGGTACCTGAAGCAGCGTCTGGCCGAACTGGAAAACGCCGGTCGCCTGCTGGGCGAAATCGTCGTGGTGCCGGTGGCCAACCCCATCGGCCTGGAACAGGTGTTGATGGACACGCCACTGGGCCGCTATGAACTGGAGAGCGGACAGAATTTCAATCGCGGGTTCGTCGACCTCGGGCAGCATGTGGGTGACGAGATCGAAGCGCGGCTGACCCAGGACGCAATTCAGAACCGTACGCTGGCGCGCGACAGCCTGCGTGCAGCCCTCAACGCTCAGACTGCCACGACCCAGTTGCACTCGTTGCGCCTGACGCTTCAGCGGCTGGCCTGCGACGCCGACATGGTGCTGGACCTGCACTGTGACTTCGAGTCGGTCGAGCACCTGTACACCACGCCCGAGGCCTGGCCGAAGGTCGAGCCGCTGTCGCGTTATCTCGGCGCGCAGGCCAGTCTGCTGGCCACCGACTCTGGCGGTCAGTCGTTCGACGAATGCTTCACGCTGGTCTGGTGGCAATTGCAGCAGCGCTTCGGTGAACGCTTTCCGGTCCCGATGGGCAGCTTCTCGGTGACCCTTGAGTTGCGCGGGCAAGGCGACGTCAATCATTCACTGGCGAGCCGCGATTGCCAGGCGATCATCAATTACCTGATCGACTTCGGCCTGATCGACGGCGAACGGCAGATGCCGCCCGAACTGCTGTACCCCGCCACGCCTCTGGCTGCAGTCGAGCCGGTCGCGACACCGGTCGGCGGCTTGCTGGTGTTCTGTGCGATGCCGGGCGAGCACGTCGATGCAGGGCAACTGATCGCCGAAATCATCGACCCGATCAGCGACGCCGTGACCAGCATTCATGCGCTCAACGCCGGTCTGCTGTATGCGCGCTCGTTGCGCCGAATGGCCACCGCTGGCATGGTCATCGCCCATATCGCGGGCACGCAGGCCTACCGCAGCGGCTACCTACTTTCTCCTTAAGGACCTCTCATGTACAAACTGACCATCGATAGCCTGCACAAGCGCTATGGCGACAACGAGGTGCTCAAAGGCGTATCGCTCAAGGCCAGCAGCGGTGATGTGATCTGCCTGATCGGCGCCAGCGGTTCGGGCAAGAGCACGTTCCTGCGGTGCATCAACTTTCTGGAACAACCCAACGACGGCGCCATGAGCCTGGACGGCCAGCAGGTGCGCATGGTCAGCGACAAGGACGGCATGCGCGTTGCCGACCCGGACGAACTGCAACGGATCCGCACCCGACTGGCGATGGTGTTTCAGCACTTCAACCTGTGGGCGCACATGACCGTGCTGGAAAACATCACCATGGCGCCACGCCGGGTGCTGGGCGTGCCCAAGGCCGAAGCCGAAGCCCGCGCACGCAAATACCTGGACAAGGTTGGCCTGCCTGAGCGCGTGGCCGATCAGTACCCGGCGTTCCTGTCCGGCGGTCAGCAACAGCGCGTGGCGATTGCCCGTGCGCTGGCGATGGAACCGGAAATCATGCTGTTCGACGAACCGACCTCGGCGCTCGACCCGGAGCTGGTTGGTGAAGTGCTGAAAGTGATTCAGGGCCTTGCCGATGAAGGCCGCACCATGATCCTGGTGACCCACGAAATGGGCTTCGCCCGCAAGGTCGCCAGCCAAGTGGTGTTTCTGCATCAGGGCCAGATCGAAGAGTCCGGTCACCCGGACGAAGTCTTGAACAACCCCAAGAGCGAAAGGCTGCAGCAGTTCCTGAGCGGAAACCTGAAGTAACTGCGCAGGTGGCGCGCTGCGATGCGATGATCGTTCCCACTCGGCGCTCATCGTTATACACAAATCCACCTCGACACTGATCGTGCCCATCGCTCCGCGTGGGCATGCCTCCCGTGACGCTCC
>NZ_JARVSO010000060.1:0-14886 GCF_030209155.1 Pseudomonas sp. fls2-241-TYG-175
CTGAACTGACGCCATCGCCGGCAAGCCGCCTCCCACGGGGTATGCATTCAGTCAGATACCTACGTTTTGGCCCCGTTTTGCGTGTCTTCCAAACTTGTGTATAACGATGAGCGCTCTGTGTGGACGATCAGCGTGACAATGAGCGCTCCGTCTGGGCACTTCTTTAAAACACATTCGGAAACCACCCATCCAAAATCCCGACCATTCGGACAGTTTTTCACCCCTCAGCCCTACGGCAATCCCCCTCCCAGCCGATGAAAAAATATCTGACCGCATCCCCCGCGGCCCCGCTTCCTACCTTCTTCGGACTCAATCATGAGCTTTCTATCCCGTCTTCGGACCACGGCCACGCGAACCGGCGGCGTTCTCAGTGTCATTACCTCTGCCCGCGAGCTGAGTGCAAAACTCTCTGCCCTGAGTTTCGACCCGGTTTACCTCACCGGTTTCGTATCGCCGCATGTCGATTTCGATCAGGTCGCGCGGTCTGTGGCGGCGCGTTTTCCGAACGCCAAAATCAGCTTGTGCACGACGTCGGGCGAGTTGTGTTCGAGTAACGATTCGCTGTATTGCGCAGCTGACAATCAGTGGGATCGGATCGTGCTGGCGCTGTTCGACGCCAGCGTGATCAAGAGTGCCGAGGTGGTGCACATTCCGTTGCACAGTGAGGACATTCGCGGCGCGGGCAAGCGGCTTTCCATGCGTGAGCGTATCGCGCGGCTGACTGACTCGATCAAGCGCACGCAAGTGAGCACGCCTATCGATCATCGAGACACGCTGGCCTATGTCACGTTCGACGGGTTGTCGGCATCGGAGTCGTTTTTCATGGAAGCGCTGTATGAGTCCGGGCGCTTTCCGTGTCTGTTCGTCGGCGGGTCTGCCGGTGGCAAGGGCGACTTTCAGAAAACGTTTATCCACGATGGCAAGCGCAGTTACGAAAACCACGCTCAGGTGGTGTTCCTCAAGAGCGCGAAGAATGTGCGTTTCGGGGTTTTCAAAAGCCAGAACTTCGAGCCTACGTCACTGAGCCTGAGCGTGCTGACCGCGTCGCTGGAAGAGCGTTACATCAGCCAGGTGGTCAACGCGCGTGGCGAGATCAGCACCATGGTGGCGGCACTGTGTGACGCGCTGCATTGCGAGCGGCGTGATCTGGAAAGCAAGTTGGCGCAGTACTCGTTTGCCATCCGGGTGGGCGAGGAACTGTTCGTTCGTTCCATCGCGCGTATTGATTACGAAAGCGAGCGGGTCCATCTGTTCTGCGACGTTGCGCCAGGCGAAGAGCTGGTGATGGTCAAGCGAACGTCGATGATCGACAGCACACGCAAGGACTTCGCCCGCTTCCTGCAGGGCAAGTCCGGCAAGCCATTGCTGGGGTTGTTGAGCGACTGCATCCTGCGCCGCCTGAACAACGGCAGCGAACTGGGCCGCATGAACGATGTGTTCGGCGACACGCCGGTCGTGGGCTTCTCGACCTTCGGGGAGATCCTCGGGCTGAACCTCAATCAGACGCTGACCGCCGTGTTCTTTTTCAAGGTGCCTGAAGGCCAGTCCTTCCGCGACGATTACATCGACAACTTCATCGCCTACTACGGTGAGTTCAAGGCGTTCTTCCTGCGTCGGCAGATCAAGAAACTGGCGGGCCTGAGCCATGTGGTGGTCAAGCAGATCGATCAGTTCAAACAGCGCAATTTCGTCCAGTCCATTGATCCCAGCGGTCTGGATGAACAGATTCGTCCGGTGTTCAGCGGCCTGAGCGATCTGGGCGATGTGCTGGTCAAGGCTCACCAGGACCAGGAAGAGATCGCCGGGCAGCTGCGTCACTACTCGGGCGAGCTGCACGTCTCGATGGATGAACTGACCCAGACGATCACGCATCAGGAGAAGGTCATCGACAAGGCGGGCGATACCGTCAAGAGCCTGGTCAATCAGGCCGACGAAGTGGTGTCGGGTTCGCGGGAACTGGCCAAGTCCAGCCTGCGCATCCAGTCGGTGGTGCAGACGATTCAGCAGATCGCCGGACAGACCAACCTACTGGCGCTCAACGCCGCCATCGAAGCGGCACGCGCAGGCGAAATGGGCCGTGGCTTTGCAGTGGTGGCCGACGAGGTTCGGCAACTGGCGCAGAAGACCTCGCAGAACGCCAACGACATCGGCACCGATATCGAGCGTCTGGCTGAAGAGATTCGCAAGGTCGCGCAGCATATCGAAGAGCAGTCGGCCGAGGTCGGCACGCTGACCGGGTTGTTGATCGAGCTGGAGGGATCGAGCGACATGACAGCGGGAACATCACAACGCACCCGGCAGTTGGCGGATACCTTGGTGGGGCTGACTCAGTAACGAAAAATCGGGCGCAACGAATGCCAGCACTTCGCCTTCTGTCAAAACTGCCAGTAGATGTTCTGGCGTTTTTTTGAACAATGTACGGGTTCATCCGACAGGCCATCTGGCGGTCGAGCCTTACGTTCAGGAGTTGCGTTCATGGATGCGCTGAATGTCATCAATGTCGGCACCGACAAGGTCAATTCGCTGCTCAACATCGTTTTGCAGTATGGAGCGACGATCGTTCTGAAGCTGGTCATCGCGGCTTTCCTGTGGATCTTCGGGCGCTGGTTGATCGGGGTGCTGGTCAGGATGGTACAACGCTCCCTGACCCGCCAGCGATTCGATCCGACGGTCCTGCGTTACGTGGGCTCGTTCATTACCGTCACGCTGAATATCATTCTGGTCATCGCGATTCTGAGTTACTGCGGAATCGAGACGACCAGCTTCGCAGCGCTGCTGGCGGCGGTCGGGCTGGCGATCGGCATGGCGTGGTCGGGTTTGCTGGCGAATCTGGCGGCGGGGGGGTTCATCATTGTGTTGCGGCCGTTCAAGGTCGGCGATGCCATTACGGCAGCGGGTGTGACAGGGACAGTGGTCGAGATCGGGCTGTTTGTCACGTCCATCAATACGGCTGACAATGTGCTTAACCTGGTCGGCAACAACAAGATTTTCGCCGACACGATCATCAATTATTCCAGCAATGATTTCCGGCGCGTGGAGCTGACAGCCACGTTGCCGAACACTGAAGACGAACAGGCGGTTATCTCACGGCTCAAGGATCAGGTGGGCAGCCTTCCCAACGTGCTGACCAGCCCTCAGGTGGATGTGCAATTGGCCACTGCGACAGCGGATGCCATCACCCTCTCGGTCAGGCCATGCTGCCATCATGACCATTACGGGACGGTTTATCACCAGACGCTGGAAGTCATCAGAGCGCTGATGCGCGACGTGTCCCTGAAGAAGGCGTAGCCCAGGGCTGCGGCTGCAGCCCCGAGCGACACGCAGGCTTACTGGGCGCCCAGTGCGCCGACCTTGCCCATGACCGTCGCCATGAACTGCTGCAGGGTCATTTTCTGGCCGTTGAAGTCGACCATGTTGTTGGCGTAATGCAGGTCGGAAACGATGGTTTCGCCCTCGACCTTGGCCAGTTGCATCATCTCGGCCATCGCGCTGGCCATGTCACTGGCAGCGCTGGCCTGATCGGCAATGGCCTTCAGGTCGGTCTGACCTTCACGAATGGCCTGCTGGGTGACGATGTCGCGGATCATCGGCTTGGAAAGCACGACCTTGGCGTTGACCTCGCCTACCGTTTTCACCGCCAGCGCATCGGCGGGCTGATCAAGCGAGCCCGGATCGGTCAGGTCCACCGCAATCTGCATGTGGCTTTCGCCGTTGGCGGTCTTGAGCGAGAGCTTTTCCAGTTCGATACGAGGCTTGCCGGCCAGCAGCGTTTTCGTCTGGGTGTTCATCACTTCACGCTCGGCAGGCGTCAGTTCGAGCTGCAGCGGACGCTCGGCCAGAATCGCGGCCTGCTGTTGCGGCAGGATGGTGTTCTGGTAGAGCTGATACAGCGCCTGAGTGGCCACCGCATTGAAGTTGGCGATCTTGATGCCCAGATGGGCGGCACCGACGTCCTTGCCGCCATAGGCGATCATGCCGATGTCGTAGTTGACCTGTGCAGCAAAGTTACCGGCATCTTCCTGAGCGAGGTTGGTGTTGGTGAAATCCTTGAGCTGAACCTGCGGCTTGCCGACCAGCTGGAACGCGGCGGCCTGGATTTTCATGTTGGTATGGCCCAGGTAAAACCCGGATTTACCCTTGGTGCCGCCGGTGTCGAACGTCATGCCTTTGACTTCGATGTTCACCGGACCATCAGGCGACAGGACATTCAGCTGCAGGTTGTCCAGGCTGCCGTCGAGGTCGAACTTCTGAGCGTCAGCCGAGGAAGCAGCATTCACGGTCATGCCGGAGAATTTGAACGTACCGTCAGTTTCGTTCATTTCCAGCGGTGCCAGTTGCACCCAACCTTTGGTGGCGCGGTCATAACCGATGCTGGCCTGACCCTTGAGGGGCGATACGTCCTTGCTCAGTGCAAACCATTTTTCCGAGCTTGGGCTTTTCTCCATCTCGAAATTGCTCAGCGCCATCACCGGCAGCAGGTTCAGGGTCTTGAGGCGGGACAGCGGGATCGGCCCGTGCTGGATGTGATCGACGAACAGGAACTGCCCGCCCTGGGTGCTATCGGACAGGTTCTGGATATCGACGCGGTAGTGCGCGGTGCTGCTGAAGAAATGGCGCTCAAGGGAGAGCATTTCGAGCTTGACGCTGGTGTCGGTGCCCTTGAACGACTTCGCCAGTTCCTGGTTGGCCTGGCTGATGGAGTCGTTCAACGCGCCTTCCAGTTGAGTACCGGTGTACCAGGCGCCAGCCGTCGCCAGAGCTCCTGCCACGACGATCACGCCAACCGCTATACCTGCTGATTTATTCATAGTGACTCGAAGATGTCCGTTCTGATGATGAGAAGTCGTCCCTGAAATCACAGTGTGTTCACACCTGTGAGTCGCGGGTCGACAGAGCCTGCAGCGCTGCCGAAAAGTCGCGAGAGATTATCACCGCCAGCTCGCGACGGCCCAGCATTGTTGGTCAGTTCTGTGTGCGGTTGCACTTATTGAGGCCCTTTGGACATGGCCTTCTGCCTTTTGTTGCGAACAGGCCGTTCTGAAACTGCCTTCAAGACACGCTCCTTGAAACATGGGGTAGCCATGGTCTTGGCGGAAACGTTAGGCTGAAACGAATTTGCTGACCGGACGGAATCACATGAGCACGACGCAAAACCCACGAGGCCCGATCAAGGCCGTCATCTTCGACATGGACGGCCTGCTGCTCGACAGCGAAGGCATCTACACCGAAGTCACACACGCCATTGCCAGCCGCCATGGCAAAACGTTTGACTGGGCGATCAAGCAACACACCATCGGCCGGGGCGCCACCGACTTTGCGGAGTACGTGACCAAAACACTTGAGCTGCCGATGACCGCCGAGGAGTTTCTGGAGATTCGCCAGCCGATGCTCGACGAGCGCTTCCCGCATTCGCCTGCCATGCCGGGTGCCGAGACGCTGGTGCGTCATCTGGCCGAGCACAACATTCCGATCGCCGTGGGCACCAGTTCGTCGGTGCATTACTTCCACGCCAAGACCACGCAGCACCGCGCGTGGTTCGAGCTGTTCGAAACGGTGGTGACCGCTGATGACCCGGACGTGACGGCCGCCAAGCCGGCGCCGGACATTTTTCTGGTAGCCGCACGCCGTCTGGGTGTGGACCCGGCCGATTGCCTGGTGTTCGAGGACTCGCCGTTCGGCGTCACCGCAGCCAAGGCGGCGGGCATGTATGCCGTAGCTGTGCCTGATTCGCACATGCCGCGTGAACAGTATGAGCATGCGGATCTGGTCATTGATTCACTGACCGAGTTCTCGCTCAAGGATTGGGGACTGCCGGATATCCGGTAAACAGCCCTGTCGCTGACCGCTCGGCGTTATACACAAGTCCTCCTGGAGGAATACGATGATGATCGTTCCTACGCTCTGCGTGGGAATGCCTCCCAGGACGCTCCGCGTCCGCTCTGGAACGTGGCGCAGATGTGTGCCCAAGCTCCAGCGTTATCCACGTCATGCGCTCGGCTCACTGAATCCTCAGTCCGTGCCATTTGTGACGCGGAGCGTCACGGGCGGCATGCCCACGCAGAGCGATGGGCACGATCAGTGTCGAGGCGGACTTGTGTATAACGATGAGCGCTGACCGTGGGTCGACCCACCTTTTCAATGCCTCGGCATACGCGCCAGTATGTCCGACTGATCCCGCGTGAATGACAAGGAGGATGTTAAACATGAATTATCGTGTTCTTGGCCAGTCCGGCCTCAAGGTTTCAACACTGACTCTGGGCTCGATGATGTTCGGCGAGCAGACAAGCGCCGACGAGTCCTTGCGAATCATCGACAAGGCCTGGGATCAGGGTGTCAATTTCGTCGACACGGCAGACGTGTACAACGGCGGACGCTCGGAAGAGCTTGTGGGTCAGGCCATCGCCTCGCGTCGCAGCGACTGGGTGCTGGCAACCAAGCTCGGTTACAGCGCTCCCAGCGACATCCCCAACCGGGCAGGCTTGAGTCGCAAGCATGTGTTCAACGCCATTGAAAACAGCCTGCGTCGGCTGAATACCGACTATGTGGATATCTATTACCTGCACAGAGAGGATCACGACACGCCGCTGGAAGTCACGGTGTCGGCCATTGGCGAGCTGATACGCCAAGGCAAGATCCGCTACTGGGGCGTCTCCAATTTCCGTGGCTGGCGGATTGCGGAAATCGTCAACGTCGCGCAGCGTCTGGGCGTGGACAAGCCGGTCGTCAGTCAGCCGCTGTACAACATCGTCAACCGTCAGGCAGAAGTCGAACAGATCACTGCCGCTGCGTTTTACGGGCTCGGCGTTGTGCCCTTCAGCCCGCTGGCGCGCGGTGTGCTCAGTGGCAAGTATGCGCCCGACGTCACGCCTGACAGCAGCACCCGTGCCGGACGTCAGGACAAGCGGCTGCTGGAGACGGAGTGGCGTGTGGAGTCCTTGCGCATCGCCCAGCGCATCCAGGCGCACGTGCAGGAGAAAGGCGTCGGCATGGTTGAGTTCGCCATTGCCTGGGTACTGAACAACCAGGCCGTCTCTTCCGCCATCGTCGGCCCTCGGACCGAAGAGCAGTGGGATGGCTACACCAAGGCACTCGACGTCATCATCACTCCGGAAGACGAGGCGTTCATCGATTCGCTGGTGACGCCCGGTCACGCATCGACGCCTGGCTTCAACGACGTGCAGCATTTTGTGTCAGGCCGTCTGCCCCGCAGTTAAGGGTCGGGTCTGGCCGCCCTTGGGCGCTGGCAGTGATCTGCCAGCATGCTCAGCGGTGAAAACACAGCTGAAAAATTGCTATGTGTATAAATGCTCATTCGGCACCCGGCCTAAGGGGCGCTAAGATAGTGTTGAACGTATCCACGATTGCTCACCACAATGCGACTCATGTGCTCCATTAAAAATACCGAACACACCTCTACGCTCGCGACTTTCTGGCAAGTCTTGGCTAGTCTGTCGGCAGTCCAGCTAATTATTGGATCCCATCCTGCCGGGTTGATGAAGAAGTATGGCGATGCGTAAATCAGACAGAGAAGCCTTTTTAAGCTCGGTACTGGGCAATGAACAGCCCGCCGCCAATGTTGCCCGGGCCGTTATCGAGGAAAAACTGCGCAATGCAATCATCGACGGCAGCTTGCCGAGCGGCACTGCGTTGCGCCAGCAGGAACTGGCCACGCTGTTTGGCGTGAGCCGGATGCCGGTACGTGAAGCCCTGCGGCAACTTGAAGCGCAGTCCCTGCTGCGGGTGGAAACGCACAAGGGTGCCGTAGTAGCCCCACTCATCACCGAAGATGCGGTTGATGCCTACTCCTTACGCATCTTGCTGGAGTCCGAAGCGCTGCGGCTGTCGATTCCCCACCTGACCGCAGAAGATCTGGCAGCCGCCAGAAGCTATATCGAGCAGCTCGAAGTTGAGGCCGATTACACCCAGATCGGCAGGCTCAACCGTTTGTTTCACATGTCGCTGTACGCCAAAACGCGCAACAAGCGCCTGATGCAGCTGGTTGAAGAAGGTCTGAACGAAGAAGAGCGTTTCCTGCGCTTCAATCTTTCGTCCATGGGCCTTGGCAAACTGTCCCAGGATGACCACTGGGAACTGCTTCGCCTCGCAGAAGCTAAGGCCGTCGAACCGACCGTGGCTGCACTGCAATATCACCTCAATCGCGGCGTTCAGGCCATTACCCAATACCTGAACAGCAAGGCCAGCGAAGAGAAAACCGTACGCCCCCGCAAAAAGACTCACGACTGACCTCCCTCCTGCGGCTTTCCATCCGGATCAGCCGCTGTTGCCTCCCCTCTCCGTCCAGCGCCCGGCACCGTGTCGTCGGGCGTTTTTATATCTATTTTCCAGGGCCGTCGGGTGGTCGGTCGCCTGAATAAGGCAAACTCGGCCATGACCTCGATGGATCCAACCGGAGGGTTCAATGCTGGTCGGGATTCACTGCCTGCGCGTTATCAGGGCGGTGATATCCGTTTATGTGAACGCCACGAAAAGGAGTCAGCGCAACGGGCAGAGAGACATTGGAAGTCGTTTCCGATATCGCCCGCCAAAAACCTATTCATTCTAATTGTTCGGCATCACGGCAACGCTGAACGAGGCATTCGTTCATTATTTATAATTCTGGTCCTTATCGACCGGAAGGGTTGCCTACACCCATATAAAACTTGAAACCCACGTTTTATATGGCAACTTTCAACCTTGATAAAGTGCAACTTTAAATAATTCAAGAAACCAATTGCACAAGTCATTAATTGTGTTTTAACTTTTCTTCGCAGTCCTTGTGGAAGATGCCGAAACCGCACAAACCCAGGGCCTCAAGGGCTGACGGCGCCAGCACATGGCACCGCAAAACTAATGAAGTCGTATAAAGAACGTTGACGATTTTAATCGTTTCAACCCACAGACCCTCGCGCGTCCGTTATTCCGATGATGGAAAGATGCGAATAAACGCTGCGTATCAATACGCCAACTTTGATTTATCCAACATGATCAAGAGATCTCGCCATGCCTTGCCAAAAAACAGTATTGGACCAAAAGAAACTCGAACTTAGCCGTCATCCGGTATTCAGTGAAATCACGTCTCTGGACGTGCTGAGACGTTTTATGGAAACCCACGTATTCGCGGTGTGGGATTTCATGTCGCTCACCAAACGTCTGCAACAGGAACTGACCTGTACACAGCTGCCCTGGCTGCCGCCGAAAGATCCCGCCGCAGCCAGACTGATCAACGAGATCGTGCTGGGAGAGGAATCCGACGATCGACTGGATCGGGGCCACTACAGCCATTTCGAGCTGTATCTGGATGCCATGCGCGAGGTAGGCGCCAGCACTCAGCAGATCGAGCGCTTCATCGAGCTTCAGCATCAGGGAGTGCATTACACAACCGCCCTGCAGCGCGTCAACGTAGGCCAGGCGGCATCGGTGTTCGTGACAAGCACCCTCGAGACGGCACTGCATGCGCCGGCTCACAGCGTGGCGGCTGCATTTCTGCATGGGCGCGAGAGCGTCATCCCCCTGATGTTCCAGAGCATTCTCGATGACTGGGGCATTACCGGAAGTCAGGCACCGACGTTTCGCTATTACCTGGAACGCCACATCGAAGTCGACTCCGAGGACCACGGCCCGGCCGCAGAGCACCTGCTGGCACGACTGGTGGCGGGCGATCCGCAACGCGAAAAAGAGGTGTACCAGGCCGCCATCGCAGCCGTGGAAAGCAGGGTTCAGCTGTGGGACACGCTGCGACTCAGCATGCGCGCACCGCTGATGCAGGTCAGCGCCTAGCTAGCACCGGTCAGTTCCCGAGGGCTGCCCTCAACGGTCAGCGCTCAAGCCTCTACAAGGAAGCCATCATGAAAGCAGAAGACTACAGCTCGTTCATCGATGCGTGGGAAGGTCGCGCCACGATTCGCACTCGCCCACGCCGAATCGTCGAGAACGATGAAAAACTGATCTACCCGCTCAGCCGCCAGCCATTGGTGCTCAGCGAAACCTTCAGCCGCGAATGTGCGCATTTGCGTGATTACGCGCTGGTTCAGAGCCTCTACAAGTTCATCAATGATGTGGTGATCTTCGAAACCGAGATCGTTGGCAAGACCGCGCGCAGTATCGCCAAGGACAACTTCGCGATTCGCTTTCCCTTCGCCTGCCGCTACGACGCCATGACGGTGGTGGTGGATGAGGACTACCACGCGCTGGTTGCCATGGATTTCATGCAGCAGACCATCGCGCTGACCGGCATACAGCCCATCGAACTGCCGGGTGAAATCGAACTGAGCCGGGCGATCCCTGCGGCGCTTGCACTGGCGCCGGAACACTTGCGCAGCGCTGTGGAGCTGATCTGCGTCGCGATTGCGGAAAACACCTTGACCAACGATGTGGCGGCCTTTGCCAGAGACGATTCGGTCAAGCAATCGGTCAAGGGCCTGATGGCCGACCACTTGCTGGATGAGGGTCGTCACTCAGGTTTCTGGGCGCGGATGGTGCGTATCTACTGGCACACGGCAAGCGAGGCGGACCGCCAGTGCATCGCTGACATCATGCCGGTGTTCATCGCGCAGTACCTGACCAGCGACATACAGCACGGTTTTGACTTCACGCTGATCGAGCATCTGCCGGTCGCTGAATCGGTCAGGCAGGCACTCAAGGCCGAATCCCTGGCGGTCAGCTTTCCGATCAATCGCCATCACCCACTGATCGGCAACATCATGCGCTTTTTCAAGGCCAGCTCGATGCTGGACGCCCCGTGTGTACAGAAAGCGCTGGCCGATTACCTGCCCGCCCAGGGGATGCTGCAATGAAACGCCTGGAGATCGTGCTTCTCGGTCACAGCCTGACCCTGAGCGAACTGAATACCGAACTGCAGGCTCACGGTCATACCGTGCAACACCTGACTGACCTGGCCGCGCTGCAATCACAAAGAACGACTCATGCCTCGATGCTGATTGAGGACGGCAGTCTGGTGTTGGGCAGTGAGGACCTGAAAGGATTTGGCCAGCCAGCGTTGCTGAGCCTACGTGTCGGGCTGAATAGCACCGCCGGATCGCTGCCGAGACTGGAGTTGCTGTGTTGGCATGGATCAGCCAGGGCACAGCGTCTGATTGTCCGCGAATGGCTGCCTGTAGAGCCTTCGGGCAATGGTCGAAGGCTGCGCGACGAGGCTGTTGCCGCGTGGCTGGACATCATCGCCCTGCAGGTGAGCCGACGCTCACGGGACGATCATTACTTCGCGCAACTGCCCGTTGCGCAGCCTGCTCAGAGCGAGCGCCAGGACGGCTTGCAGGCAATCGATGCGCTGCTGTTCGAGCATCAGTTCAACCAGACCGCGAAAACGGAGCTGTTGCAGCTGGCGGAAACGCCGCTTACCCGGCGGCTGGCGCTGGCCTTGCAGACCTTTGCAGAGCGGCCAGCCTTGTCGGTTCAGGATAAGTCGTACAGTTATCGCGAACTGGCCATGCACAGCGCCGCCATTCAGCGTCATCTATTGCCGCTCATTGCACAGGCCGGCAACACGGATATGCCACCCGTGATCGGTATCTGTCTGCCCAAGTGCGCGGCACTGTATGCCGGCGTGCTCGCGATCCTGGGTTGCGGCGCGGTTTACCTGCCGCTCGACCCGGCTCTGCCGTTGCAGCGGCAGCAGTACATTCTCGACAACGCAGGGGCCATGCTTTTGCTGCATGACGGATCGCACCCATTGGCGGCCGCCGAGTTTCCCGCACTGAACATCAGTGCCATGCAGATCCCGGAGACAGTCCCTCTCCCAGCAAGCACTTATCCTTCGAGCGATGCGCCGTGCATGGCGCTTTATACATCGGGCACGACGGGGCATCCCAAGGGCGTTCTGCTCAGCCAGCGCAACCTCAGCCATTTCACGGCCTGGTATGCGGAATACGTGGATCTGAATCAACACAGCCGGGTGCTGCAATTCTCGACCCTGAGTTTCGATTCATCCGTGATCGACATTTTCCCGACCTGGCTCAGTGGTGCCGAACTGGTGGTGCCCGACGAGGATCAGCGGCGTGATCCGCTGCAACTGGTCAGCGTCTTGAAGGCCGGGCTTACTCATGCGTTCCTGCCACCCGCATTGCTGAGCATCTTGCCCCTTGATGAGCCGCTGGGACTCAAGCATGTCGTGACCGGCGGTGACGTCTGTGAGCCTCACGTGATCGCGCAACTCACCGGGCAGTGTCAGTTTCACAACCTGTACGGGCCGACCGAAGCGACAGTGCTGGTGACGGCCGCGCAGTTCCAGCCGAACAGCAGCAACCGCAATCTGGGCAGACCGATCGCCAACAGTCAGGTCTGGATTCTCGATGATCAACTGCAGCCTGTGCCACAGGAGGCTCAGGGCGAGCTGTACATCGTCGGACCCGGGGTTTGTCTGGGCTACCTCAACAATCCCGAACTGACGGCTGAGCGCTACGTGTGGCTGACGCGTCCGGACGGTGAGCGAATGCGCGCCTATCGCACCGGGGACATGGCCAAGTGGACCTCAGCCGGTATCGAGCTGAGTGGGCGCCGGGATAATCAGGTGAAGATTCGTGGCTTCAGGGTCGAGCCTGAAGAGATCGAGCATTGTCTGCGTGCCAGTCAGCTGTATCGCCAGGTCGCGGTGGTCGTTGATGCGCAGCGGCGCATTCTGGCCTTCGTCGCTCAGCCTCATGGTGTCCAGAGTGATGACTTGACGCTGAGCGCGTTGAAGGCTCATACCCAGCAGTTGCTGCCTGACTATATGCATCCAGTTGCCTATACCAAGGTCGATGCCTTGCCATTTGCCAGCAATGGCAAGACTGATCGCAAGGCATTGCTGGAGCTGCCGGTGAGCTTCAGCGATCAGCATTCACGGCGCTTGCCGGAAAACGAGCGGCAGGAACAGCTATTGGCGTTGTGGGGCGAGTTGCTGGAGCTGCCACCCGGTGATATCTCGACTGACGAGAGTTTTTTCAATCTGGGTGGCCACTCGATTCTGCTGTCACGCATGCTGCTGGGCATTCGCGAGCGGTTCTGCCGCAGTATCCCCATCAACCGCTTCATAGAAGCACCGACCGTACTGACGCTCGCAAGCCTCCTCGATAGCGAAGGCAGCTCGACCCACACCATCAGCCCGAAAGCGCTGCTGGATGCCAACCCGGACGTTCAGGTAACGGCGCTGCCTGTCAGCCAACTGGGCGACGTCCATAAAGTGATCGTGACCGGGGCGAATGGTTTTCTGGGTGTGCATATCGTCCAAGCACTGCTGGACTGGGGCGCGACCGAGATTGCGTGTCTGGTGCGTGAATCGGCCGGGCATAGCGCACAGGAGCGCTTCGAACAGTCGCTGGCGGAGAACAGACTCGGGCATCTGGACTTGAGTCGAGTGACGGTCTATCCAGCCGATGTCACCCAGCCGCGTCTGGGTTTGAGCGAAGCGGTGTATGAGCGGCTGGACCGTGACTTCGGTGCGCTGGTGCATAACGCAGCCAACGTGAACCACGTTCAGGATTACGAAGCGCTGTTCAAGGACAACGTTGAGCCTGTCTTCGAATGCCTGAAGTTGTGTGAAGGACGCAGCAAGAAGGTTTTCAATTTCGTCTCGACCTTGTCTGCCTGCAGCGCAATTGATGGCACCGGCGCCGTGCTTGAACAACCGGCTGCCGCGACGCCGCCTATCTACATCAAGAACGGTTACAACCTCACCAAATGGGTCGCTGAACGTATTTTGCAGCACGCCAGGGATCAAGGCGTGTGGGTCAACATCTACCGACCCGGCAACATCGCCTTCAACAGCCGCACTGGCGTTTGTCAGCCGCAGAAGAACCGCTTGATGCTGATGCTCAAGGGGTCCCTGCAGCTGGGTCAGGTCCCGGCGTTCGACATCAACTTCGACCTGATGCCGGTGGACTTTCTCGCACGTTTTATTGGCTTTCACGCCAGTCGCTATCAGCCCGAGCGCGTCGTATTCAACCTGCATAACCCTGAGCTGTTGAGCTGGAACCACTACGTGGAGTCGTTCCGCGAGGCGGGTCGCGAGTTCAAGTTGGTCAGCGTTGCCGATTGGCAGGCACAACTGGGCCAAGTCGACAGCGATAACGCCCTGTTTGGCGTGCTGGGCTTCTATCTGGATGGCTTTGAAGAAGACATCGGGGACATCTCGATGATCGAGTACCAGAACACCCTGGCTGGCGTCCGCCAGATGGGCGAGCAGTACCCGCAGAAAACCCCCGCGCTGTTGCGCAAGGGCTGCGATTACCTGAAGGAAATCGACTTCATCTGAGTCGAGTCATCAATAAGCAAAATGGAGAACGACATGAACACGATCCACAACAATCTCAAGCCTGACACCCTCATCAAGAACCCGACGCTGTGCCGTGTGTCGGCAGCGGTGGAGATCCCGAGCGATGCCAACAGTGTGTGGGCAGTCGTGGGAGACTTCGGTGGCTTTCAGGCGTTCATTCCTGCGTTGGAGAGTACTGAAGTCACCGGCAAAGGTGTCCGC
This sequence comes from Pseudomonas sp. fls2-241-TYG-175, assembly GCF_030209155.1. Taxonomy (NCBI): domain Bacteria; kingdom Pseudomonadati; phylum Pseudomonadota; class Gammaproteobacteria; order Pseudomonadales; family Pseudomonadaceae; genus Pseudomonas; species Pseudomonas sp. fls2-241-TYG-175. The sequence goes on from NZ_JARVSO010000060.1 coordinate 14,471, forward strand.
TCGGTACGCAAGAAGCTGTTCAAGGACGGCAACTTTGCGATCGAGCAATTGAACAGCCGGGATGATCACGCGCTGTATATGACATGGTCGCTGATACACACCAGTTTGCCTGTCGGCAATCTGTGGGCATCCATGACGGTGCAGCCCAAGGGTGACAACGAGTGTGTTGCTACCTGGACGATCATTGCCGAACCCGATCAGGGAGGTCCTGAGACATTGCCGGACTTCGAGGCGTTTTTACAGGGCTTCGCAGACAGCGCCATGAGTAACGCACGCAGTCTGTTTGCCTGACTCTGCAGTTATTCCAAGCCGAAAAAGACAAAACCCCTCATCGCGTAAGCGATGAGGGGTTTCGGAATTGAATCTTGACGATGACCTACTCTCACATGGGGAAACCCCACACTACCATCGGCGAT
>NZ_JARVSO010000042.1:0-13933 GCF_030209155.1 Pseudomonas sp. fls2-241-TYG-175
TCCGCGTGGGAATGCCGCTCAGGACGCTCCGCGTCCGCACTTGAATGTGGCGCAGGTGCGTGGCCAAGCTCCAGCGTTACCCACGTCATGCGCTCGACTCACTGAGTCCGCAATCTGTGCCATTTGTGACGCGGAGCGTCACAGGATGCATGCCCACGCGATGGGCACGATCAGTGTCGAGTGATGCATCGCTGTCACACTCCCCCAACATTCCCCTGCTAGGTTGCTCTTTTGCCTGTCTGCGAGGGGATAACCGTGAGCCAGTTCGATCTCAAGCGTCGCCGTGTCATTCAGGCCGTCGGGGCCGGGTTGTTGTTGCCGGGGCTTGCGCCGGCGGTCATTGCGTCGGTGCAGGACCGGCCGAAGATGACCGACGGCGTGCAGTCGGGCGACGTGTTGGGCGACCGCGCAATGGTCTGGAGTCGCAGCGACCGTCCTTCGCGCATGATCGTCGAGTGGGACACGCGCAGCATGTTCACGCAGCCCCGGCGTGTGGTGTCGGCGCTGGCCGATCAGCGCACTGACTTCACCGCGCGTGTCGAGCTGACCGGTTTACCGGTCGATCAAACGATTTTCTATCGCGTGTCGTTCGAAGATGCGCAAAGCGGCGTTGCCAGCGAGCCGTGGTTCGGCCATCTGCGCAGCATGCCGCAACAGCGACGCAATATCCGCTTTGTGTGGAGCGGCGACACCGTCGGTCAAGGCTTCGGCATCAACCCTGATGTAGGCGGCATGCGCATCTACGAAGCCATGCGCCTGCGCCTGCCGGACTTTTTTATCCACAGCGGTGACACCATTTACGCTGATGGCCCGGTCCCGGCGCAGATTACGGTCGAGGATGGACGCATCTGGCGCAACCTCACCACCGAAGCGAAAAGCAAAGTCGCCGAAACGCTGGACGAATACCGCGGCAACTACCGCTACAACCTGATGGATGAAAACCTGCGCCGGTTCAACGCCGAGGTGCCGCAGATCTGGCAATGGGACGACCACGAGGTGACCAACAACTGGTCGCCAAGCAAACAGCTGGATGACCGTTACAAGGTCAAGGACATTCAGCTGCTGTCCTCCCGCGCACGCCAGGCTTATCTGGAATACGCACCGCTGCGCCTGCAGGAAGCCGACAACGGCGGGCGGATCTACCGCAAGATTCCCTACGGTCCGATGCTGGATGTGTTCGTTCTGGACATGCGCAGCTATCGGGATGGCAACGATGCCAACCTGGCCGACAAGCCGGGCCCGACCACCGCCTTCCTCGGGCGCGAACAACTGGACTGGCTCAAACGCGAACTCAAGGGCTCAAGAGCGCAATGGAAAATCATTGCCGCTGACATGCCGGTCGGCCTCGGTGTGCCGGACGGCGAAGTGAGCCCCGGCGTTGCACGCTGGGAAGCAATTGCCAACGGCAATGACGGCCCTGCGCTGGGGCGTGAGCTGGAGGTTGCCGAACTGCTGGCGTATCTGCGTGCGCAGAAGATTCGCGATTGCGTGTGGCTGACGGCCGATGTGCATTACTGTGCCGCGCATCACTATCAGCCGGATCGGGCGGTTTTTCAGGATTTCGACCCGTTCTGGGAGTTTGTCGCAGGTCCCTTGAACGCAGGCAGCTTTGGGCCTAATACGCTGGACAAGACCTTCGGTCCCGAACTGGTGTTCCAGAAGGCCCCGCCCGCGCAGAACACCTCACCGTTTGCCGGTTTCCAGTTTTTCGGCGAAGTGAACATCGATGGCCAGAGTGGCGAAATGACTGTGACCCTGCGCGATCTGGACGGCGTGTCGGTGTTCGAGCGTAAATTGCAGCCGGTAGTGGAGGCCAGTCGCATCGTCTGACGCCTCGCGTGGGCGGTTTTCCGAAAATCCTTGCAACACACCCGGCATGGGTGGCTTATCATTAGCTACCTATCGACGGGACCGGGTGCGTTGCATGCTGGCTATCTTTCTTGAAACACTGAACATCACCGCACCGGTGTTCGCCATGCTGTTTCTTGGCGTGTTCCTCAAGCGCATCCGCGCAATCAATGATGCGTTCATCGTTGCCGCGTCGGGGCTGGTGTTCAACGTCACCATGCCTGCGCTGTTGTTTCTGGGCATCATCCATGCCGATCTGCGCGCAGCGCTGCAACCCAAACTGCTGATCTTCTTTGGCGTCGCCACACTCCTGAGTTTCGCGGCAACCTGGGGCTGGGCCATATGGCGCTGCCCGCATGAAGACCGCGGGGTCTATGTCCAGGGTGCATTCCGTGGCAACAACGGGGTGATCGGTCTGGCGCTGGCCGCCAGCATGTATGGCTCCTACGGCATTTCCCTGGGCGCGATTCTCGCGGCGCTGGTCATCGTTTTCTACAACACGCTGTCGACCGTGGTGCTTGCGGTCTACAGTCCGGTGATCAAATCCGACCCGTGGAGCGTGTTCAAAAGCGTGCTGGCCAACCCGCTGATCATCAGCGTGCTCGTCGCCTCGCCGTTCGCCTATTTCAGCATCGGTCTGCCCAAATGGCTGGAGACGTCGGGTGGTCTTCTGGCGCAGATGACATTGCCGCTGGCGTTGATCTGCATCGGCGGCACGCTGTCGCTGGCCTCGCTGCGCAAAAGTGGAAAACTGGCGGTCAGTGCCAGTCTGGTGAAGATGGTCTGGCTGCCGGTGCTGTGCACCTTCGCGGCCTGGCTGTTGGGTTTTCGCGGTGCGGAGCTGGGGATTCTGTTTCTGTACTTCGGCAGCCCGACGGCCGCTGCCAGCTACATCATGGCGCGCACCGCCAATGGCAACTATGAGCTGGCCGCAGCGATCATTGTGCTCACGACCCTGGCCGCCGCGGTGACGACCAACATCGGGATATTCATTCTGCAGTGGGGCGGCTGGATTTGAGAAAGCAGGCAGCTGCGTAGTCAGGGATCCGTCTTAGTTCGCAGGTGGTGTCGGTGCTTTCGAGAACTTGTAAAACAGATTCGGCTCGCTGACCACGTACAAGTTGCCATCCTGATCCATCGTCAGTCCTTCGGGTTGAGGCGCGCTGTTTCGAAGATCGGAAAATGCATTCGTGAGTGAACGTATGCTGACGAACCGGCCATTGCCGTCCAACTCGGTAATTGAGCGTGACTGGTCACTGAGCAGCAGCAAGTGTCCGGTGCGCTGATCGTAGTGGCCGTCCGAAAGGTCGCGTGTCGCAACACTCTCTGTAATCCAGTCCAGCCGATCCACGACCTTGATCTGCAAACGATGTTGATCGATGGACCGCAAGACGCCTGAGACTTCGAACAGCTGGCGTGGATCGCGCTCCTTGATTGCGAATAAACGGTCGTTGGCCGGATCGTAAGTCACCCCCTCGAAGCCCTTGTTATGAAGGCTCGGATTGATCACCAACGCAATATATTCGGCCTCTTCGACCTGAATCGGGCGCGCTTGCCCGGGCATCTTGATGATATCCAGTTGTTGAAGCTGTTCGTCGCAAAGCGCCACACGTCCGTTACCCAGGTAGGCCACCCCTTCGGTGTCCTCAAAGCCGATCAACGGATAGCGTTCGAGTATGTCTCCGTTCATGTCCAGCGCCAGCAACTGCATCGGGCCTTTGTTGGTCACGGCCAGCAGGCGATGGTTGTCGTAGTCGTAAGTGATTCCCGAGATATTGGCCACCTCCGGATCGATGGGCTTTGCGTCGACGACCACCTGATAGGCCGGCAACCAGATGTTTTTTTCGGGAGCCTCATTGCCTTTCAGCCAGGTCAGGCCGTAATAGTAGAGCTGTTGATGAAGCTGAAAGTGGGCCGACACAGCGTACGCCAGCAGCAACAGCGCGAGTGCAGCTGCAAAGAACAGCATCTGCAGGAACGATACTCGTCGTCGAGAGAGACCCGACCAGCCCGCCCGTTTTGTTTCAATCTTTTCCAGAAGCATGGCTTCAGGCGCTCCCTGCTGTTGTGGCGAGTGGGGCTTGCGGTCATTGGGCATTCTGTTTCCAGGCGAATCGATACACTTCCGGAGGGCGTTCAGGTCGGCACATGCCGTTGTCGGCCTGGGCATCGACTACGAACCAGTCAGCTCTGGACGTCTTTCCCAGCGGGTGGGCTTTTTCTGGAAGGAAGCAGTTGGCCAATAGTTCGCCTGGCACCAGCGCGAAGGTGCCAGGGTGCTCTCTAAGCCAACTGGCCGCCCGCTCGTTCGCCAGCGCGTGGGCAAAGCCGAAATGCACAATGGGCTGGCGCGCATAGAGCCAGTGTCCTTCACGCCAATTGACAAGGACCAGGTCGGCCCCGTGGGTGACTTCAGCTGCCTGCTCCATGAGTTCCTTGTGCGGGTTTTCGCCTTCAACGACAGGCTCGATAAAGCCTCTGGCGAACCAAAGAGCGAGCCAGACAACGACGACCGTGGGGACGATTCGCCGGGCCAACACGCGTTCCCGAAACCAGCGGCGCAGGAGCCAGGGCACCAGTGGTGCAGCGACCAGGACCAGGCCAGGGAGCGCCGGAAAGATGTAGAGCTTGCGTTTGCCACTGGAAAGACTGAAGAACAGCAGTACCAGCAAGACCCAGCCCAACAGCACCAGTACGCGACCATCCTGCTTGCTCAATTGCCTGCGCCAGGCCGGGATGAGCCAAGGCAGTGCGAACACCAGTGGCAGCCAGTACTGAGGGATGACGTTGACAAGGAAATACCAGAAGGGCTCGCGGTGGTCCCATGCGCTGGCGTAGCGGTTGGCCGTCTGGTGCAAGAGTATTTCATGAAGGTACGCAAAGCCTTCGGGCGAACCGTCACGGACGACCGAGATCACCATAGGCACCAGCCAGAGGCAGCATGCAAGCAGTGTAACCAGCAGGCCGAGCGCCCAACGTGCGGCCTGCCCAGGCATTCGCACCACACCGTGCCAGTTTTTACGCACGGCGTAGGCATACGGAATCAGCATGAGGGCCGGTACGAAACCTACGCCTTTGCTGATGATGCCCAGGCCCATCGCTGCGCAACTGAAGTAAAACCAGCCCCAGGCAGGTCCGAGCAACAGATGGCGAACCAATCCGTAGAAGCCCAGCGCGACCCATAGGCAAAGGAAACTGTCGATTTGTCCTGTTCGCAGGATGCTGTAGGTTTGATACGTGGCCAGGAACAGCAAGGCGGCGTATCGACCGATGCGTCGTTCCCAAAGCCGATTCCCCAGGTCATAGAGGACAGCGGTGATCGTGCCTGCGGAAAGGAGACCGGGCAGATAAAGTGCGATGTTCGGGCTACCGGTCAGCCAGATGAAGAAGGCGACCGTCCACATGAACAGCGGTGGCTTATCGGCATAGATCTCGGCCGCCCGGTGCGGAACGAACCACGAACCGTTTTGCAGCATTTCCAGAGCAACACCCAGAAAGCGCTCTTCGTCAACATTCTGCGGCTGGCGCATACCCAGACCTGCGCCGATCAGCAGGACGGCCAACGCGACCAGCAACCATCCTTCGAGGCGTGGCGAAAAGGGAGTTCGCAACATCACTGCTCCTTGGGCGTGCTGGCCTGGCGGCTGATCAATTGAAGATTTCGCAGGTACACGAGCAGACCGAAGGACTGACCTGCGATGAATACAGGGTCCTGTCGATAGATGGCGTAGACCAACAGGATGGAGCTGCCCAGCATGCTGAGGTACCAGAACCCTACTGGAATGACGCTGCGTTTCTTGAACTCGCTGTACAGCCATTGCAGAACAAAACGGCCGGTGAAGACCGCCTGCCCTACAAAGCCCACGATCAGCCAAAGCGTTTCGCTGTCCGGTTTCATGGGCGATGCTCCTGTGCCGGAACATTCAGACGTGTTCGGCGGATCAGCCACCAGACGCCAAACAGATCGAGAATGCCGACCAGTGCGCGGTCCAGATTGCCGTATTTGGAGACTCCGGCCTGGCGATGGCGATGATTGACCGGGTGGACGATCATCCGGCCGTTGTGCCGCTGAATGAGCGCAGGAATGAATCGATGCATGTGGTCGAAATAGGGCAGGCGCAAGAACGCGGCTCGCTCGATCAGCTTCAAGCCACAGCCGGTGTCCGGCGTTGCGTCCTTGAGAAGGCGACGACGCAAGCCATTGGCGAATCGAGAAGCCCAGCGTTTGCTGGCCGTATCGCGGCGATTGACCCGGTGCCCCGCGACCAGTTGGATGGAGTCCGAACGCTCCTGGCGGGCTCGTACCAGCGACAGCATTCCCGGAATATCAGCAGGGTCGTTTTGGCCGTCACCGTCCAGCGTAGCCAGCCAGTTACCCTCGGCTGCCAACGCGGCGTGATAGATCGAGGTGCTCTGACCGAGTGATTGCTCATGGCGCAGGATACGCAGCTCCTTAAGGCCGCTTTCCTTGAGCGTTGTCAGCACGTGCAGGGTTTCATCCGTGCTGCCGTCGTCAACCACCACGATCTCGTAATGCTCTTCAGTGAGGGCTGTACAGATTTCCCTTATCAGGACGGGCAGGTTCTGCGCTTCGTTCTTGGCTGGAATCACGACAGAAAGAAAAATGGGCGTGGTCATGGAGGTCCTTATTGGAGAGATAGCGGAGACGGCCCGGATTGATAATGCTCTCGGTACCACTCAACGAACGCGCTCACGCCGCTGTCGACCGAGACGTGCGGCTGGAAATCGATCCATCGGGTCAAGGCGGTAACGTCAGCCCAGGTCTGCAGTACATCGCCTGCCTGCAGAGGGAGATAGCGACGCTGGGCCTTGAGGCCCAGCGCCTTTTCCAGGCAATCGACGAACTCCAGCAGCTTGACGGGCTGGCCGCGTCCTATGTTGAAGAGCTGATGTGCAGGCTCGCCGTTCGTTGGCTCAGGCGGGCGCAAACGCAGGCGTAAGATGCTTTCCACGATGTCGTCGATGTAGGTGAAATCCCGCGCCATCTCACCATGGTTGTAAATGTCCACAGGCTCTTCGCGGAGCATGGCCTGGGTGAACTTGAACAGCGCCATGTCCGGTCGACCCCAGGGGCCGTAAACCGTGAAAAAGCGCAGCCCGGTAGCTCGCAAGCCGTACAGGTGGCAGTAGCTGTAAGCCGCCAGCTCATTGGCGCGCTTTGTGGCCGCATACAGGGAGAGCGGCCTGTCGACGGCATCCTCCACCCGAAACGGCAGGCGCGTATTGGCGCCGTAGACCGAACTGCTGGAGGCATAAATCAGGTGCGAGGGGCGGTGCTGGCGGCAGGCCTCGAGCACGTTGCTGAAACCGACCAGATTTGATTGGATGTAGGCATCGGGTTGCTCCATCGAATAGCGCACACCCGCCTGGGCGGCGAGGTGAATGACCTGTTCGAAGGTATGGTGTTCGAACAGAGTGGACAGACCCGTTGCATCCGTAATGTCCAGCCTTTTGAAGACGAAACCTGGCATGCGCTCAAGGATGGCCAGTCGTGAATGTTTCAGTTCGACGCTGTAGTAATCGTTCAGGTTATCGATGCCGACAACTTCAATACCCTGCTCACACAGATGTTTGGCAACGTGGAAGCCAATGAATCCGGCGGCGCCTGTCACGAGCACCGTCATACGTTGATCCTCTGGCCGCGCCCAATGCCGTGGTACACAAACCCTGCGTCCCGTAGCTGTGCCGGATCGAACAGGTTACGGCCATCGAAGATGACCCGGTCGCGCAGTGTCGTGCCGAGCCGGTCCAGATTCAAAACGCGGTAGTCCTGCCACTCAGTCACCACCACCAGCGCGTCCGCGCCTTCAAGCGCATGTTCCTTGCAGTCGACAAGCTTCAAGTCATCCCGCTCGCCATAATGAAGCCGTATGGCTTGCATCGCTTGCGGGTCATGGGCCTGAATCCTGGCGCCAGAGGCCCAGAGCGCTGCCAGCAAAGCGTGGCTGGAGGCTTCGCGGATATCGTCAGTGTTGGGTTTGAAAGCCAGCCCCCAGACGGCAAAGACTTTACCTGCAAGTTCGCCCTGATAATGGGTACGGATCTTCTCGAACAATCGGTGCTTCTGGCGACGGTTGACCTGTTCTACGGCACTGAGCAGCGAGGTCTCGACACCGTGTTCTGCGGCGGTGCCGATCAACGCCTGAAGGTCCTTGGGAAAGCATGACCCGCCGAAACCGCAGCCAGGGTAGATGAAGTCGTAACCTATGCGCGGATCGGACCCTATGCCCAGACGAACCTGTTCGATATCGGCATCAACCTGTTCGGCCAGATTGGCCATTTCATTGATGAACGATATCTTGGTCGCGAGCAGGCAGTTGGCTGCGTATTTGGTCAGTTCAGCACTTCGGGCATCCATGACTACAAACTTTTCACGGTTGCGGCTGAAAGGCTGGTACAGCTCACGCAGGAGCTCCAGTGCCGATTGACTGGCACCGCCGACGATAATGCGATCCGGACGCAGGCAATCGCCGACCGCAGAGCCTTCCTTGAAAAATTCCGGGTTGCTGATGACTTCGAAGCCATCATCGCATCGCGGGCTGGCAGCGATTTCGGCGAGCAAACGGTCCACCGTCCCGACGGGTGAGGTGGACTTGTTGACGATGATCCGGGCACCGTCGGCGTACTGGAGCACGGTGTGCATTACGGCAAGCACCTGGCTCAGATCGGCCCTGCCGTCCGCTTGCGGCGGCGTTCCGACAGCGATGAATATCAACTCGGCAAAGCGGCTGGCATGGGTAGCGTTCGTGGTGAACTGCAACCGTTGGCAGGCCAGACCGCTTTGCAGAAGGTCCGCAAGACCGGGCTCGAATATCGGGCATGCGCCTTCACGCAGTGCTTGGATACGTTTTTCGTCCACATCCACACAGCAAACGGTGTGGCCTACTTTCGCCAGACACGCGGCTTGGGTAAGCCCCACGTAGCCGGTTCCAAACACTGTCACTTTCATGCGCTGCTCCCTCTGCTCATGAAGCGATGAGCGTGGTTTGCTTTCAGATGCCAGCATCGGGTGCTGTATACGTAGCGCAAGATGAATGTCATAAATGTGTTAAGAAAAGATGACCGTGTTTGTCATATAAGGGTTGGTGGTGTGAAGTTTGAGCGCGTCGTCTCACACCTCCCGAAATGAGAGGCGCAGATCAGGTCCTGTTTATTGCTCCGCCAATGCGTCCTGTTCGCGGGGGCTTCGACAGCCTGCAAACATGTCCAGAGCGGGGTCGTAAGCCTTGGTATTTACTCGCATTAACCCCAGCATTGAGTGAAACAGGTTGTCCTGGCTCAGTGCCGAGTCGCGCTTCTTTTCCAGACAGTCTGAGTTGATGGCGAACGACTTCTTATAGTTTTCAGAGAACCAGGTGATCATAGGGACATGCTTTTGCTGGATAGGCGCCAGCATGTAGGGAGTGCCATGCAGGAACAGGTTGTATTCCCCCAGTGATTCGCCATGGTCTGAAAGATACAACATGGCCGTATCGACTTTTTCCTGATTGCTGCGCAGGATATTGATCAGGCTGGACAAGACATGATCGGTATAGGTCAACGTATTGTCGTAACTGTTGACGATGCTTTCTCGCGAGCAATTGTTGAGCGCGTTGCTTTCGCAAACAGGCGTGAATTTCTCGAATTTTTTTGGGTAACGTTTGAAGTATTCCGGGCCGTGGCTACCCATTTGATGAAGCACCAGCACGGTGTCCTTTTCGAGGTTATCGATGCGCGCCTGCAGACCCTGCAGCAGAATTTCGTCGCGGCATTCGTTATCAAGGCATAACGCAGGGTCGTCGAGATTGCTCACATCTTCAAAGGTCACTCGGTCGCAGGTGCCTTTGCAGCCGGACTGGTTGTCCCGCCAAATCACATCCACTCCGGCGCGTTTCAGTACATCCAGCAACCCTTCCTGATTCTTGGCCGTGGCTGGATTGTAGTTTTGCCGGCCCATGTTCGAGAACATGCATGGCACCGACACGGCCGTCTCTGTACCGCAGGATTGCACATCGCTGAACGCAATGACTCCCGGCTGGCGGCGCAGTTCGGGAGTAGTATCCCGGTTATAGCCAAGCAGTCCAAAATTGTCGGCCCTTGCACTTTCGCCCACGACAAGAACCGTCAGTGATTTACGCGGATGCTGCGTCCAGGCGCTGTTCAGCTTCGCGTCTTCGGCAATGGTTGAAAAAGGTTTCTGAGCGGAGACCACCTTCTCACGAAGGTAACTGATGGAGGCGCCTATATAGTTGCTGGGAACGACCATAAGCCGAAGCTCGTGATGATTGCGAAAAAGCGATGACAGGCCCTGGTAGTTGAACAGTGCGATTGAACCTACACCGAAAAGACAGGCGGCGATGACGATAAATTTACTGAGCAACTCCCTGTGCCAGCGTCGATAACTGATCGGGGTTTTCCACAGTACGATGGAGGGCACGATGCCCAGTAGTAAAAGGTAGACAAGCAGTTTGAGAGAAAGCAATCCCTGGGCTTCGGTGATATTGGTTTCGGCCACGTTTCTGAACATGCCGACGTCAATCAGCACGCCATATTGGCCCATGAAGTATGAGACCGCAGCGCTCATGATGAAGAGGGCACTCAGCAATGGCTTGAGTACGGGCCTGAAAGCAAGCAACGTCAGCACACTGTTGAAAATAAATAGTACCATCAGGCCGAACGCGACACGCAGTACGGTATTTCCGTCATGATTATCGGTGATCGAAGAAAGGTGTTGCCACAATGTTGCATTGAACGCCAGCAACAAGAAGGTGCTGGCGATCACAATCGCGAGCTCGGGACGAGCTGCTTTAAACTTCCACATGTCGGTCTTCCTGACGTCGGTGAGCAATACCCGGCTGCGCCAGGGTGGGCGCTACAAGGAAGCGGACTTTAGGTCGGATGTTATAAAATTTATGTGAAAACCTCGCCAATAAAAAGTCTGCAACTGCTTAGTCTTTCAGGGTGCTAAAAAAGAATCGTTACAGCTCTCCGATGGGCTATTATTCTCGCCAACGTATTTTTGACATCTTCTTCACTGCTCGGCCACGGCAGTGCTCTTAGATTAAACCTCATGGTGCGGTGCTTCGCGCAAAAGCCGCACGGTGGTGACCTTCAGGAGTACTCACGTGACACATACTTATATTCAGGGTACTGGCGAGTTCAAGGCAGGCTTTTTCCCCTTTCGCCTTTTCAGTGGCCGCGCATTAATAGTTGTCTTCTCATTAATACTCGCTACAGCATTGATCTGGTTTTTGAGCATGGCCCGTGTGGCCGACCTGGGCAGCGGCAGTAATCTGGCCAGTTCGGGGCTGATCGAGCTATGGAAACATGGCGATGTGGTGGTGATGATCCGGCACGCGGAACGCTGTGACCGATCGCCGAACCGCTGTCTTGGCAGCGCTGATGGTATTACGGTGAACGGCAGCCAAGCGGCGTCCGATGTCGGCGCGGGACTTCAACGACTGGGGCTTGAACGGGCTCACCTGATCGCCAGCCCTTTGACCCGTACGCAACAGACAGCGACTTACATTGCGGGTCAAACGGTGATATCCCAGGACTGGGTGGGAAACTGCGACACTCACTTCAAGAATGAAGTCGTTGGACACAAAACCAAAGGCGAGAACCTGATACTCATCACGCACAGCGGTTGTATCGATCATTTCGAGCGAACCATGGGGGTGCCTGCAGGGGAGCGGTCTAGCGAATACGCTGAGGCATTCTTTGTAAAGATGGACGGCAAGTCGATCCCCAGAGTTCTTGGCTCATTGAATGCGGTGCAGTGGAAGAGCTTGGCCAACGACCAGCTTAAGTAATGAAAATACCCACCGTCATCAGCCGTCTGCTCGGAAATTAAGCCCTCATATTTCATTATGAAAGTGAACTGCAGGTTGAACGTGCCGCAGTTTGCGCGACGCTTATCGAGACCGCGTTGGACAGCCAAGTGAAAAGTTGACCGGCTCCGTCGTTCTACACGTACCGATCGTTCGTGAGCTGACCCTGATGCAGTGTCGAGTTAGCCCATGCGTTGAGAGGTAAGCGAGTCTTGGCGGAGCGAAGCTGCCTTGTATCAGTCAGCCGCAAATGCGTCCTGCCAATTCTGCGCTCGGAGGTGGTCTGTAACAGTGAAAATCCTACTATTCGATACTTGCGTCGGACCTCCAACAAGCTGATGGATTTTGGGGCGCAGACTGTCCATGAGCATTTTGCCGTGAGCATGTTGAAACGGAACGGGAACCGCGCCGTTCGCAGGTAGGAAAAGCTGGATAGCTGGAGAATTGTTGGGCATCTCTGACGCTGCCCACTCCGGCTTAGCGCGCTTACGAGGCACGTCGTAGAGCGACGAAACAATCTGGTCGCGAGCTACACGAGCTGCATTCGTAAGATCGTCGCGTTTAAGAGTGATCACGTCTGTAATCGCAGCGTCGATTAGTTCAGGTGGGATCTCGTTGAAAACTTGCTTCAGATGGTCCGCGTTTGCAAATGAGTGCTCGACGTCATTCAACGGAGTGAAAATCTCTGTGACACGTGTCGCGCCTTTTCGGAGATGTTCGGCGATAGCTGACGACAGTTCATAGCGCATTTCCTGTTCCGTACGGAAGTCTCGATCCCGGTGCAATACAATCCGAACGTCAGGACGCATGTCTGTGATCATACGCGCCAGAAGCCTCGCTGATCGAAGATTTCCGCATCCATTGTAAGAGAGCACTGCCAAATTATCAGGAGCGCCGTTTGCTTTCGCCAGTGCGGTGACAGGTATAGATAGCTTGTCCTCTGTCATCAGAATTACAGGACGGGCAGGGTCGAAGGCATCTGCACCGGCCGAAAGCGCCCCGAGCGTCATAAGAATTGGAATTGCAGGACGTTGTGCGTCGTCGACTGGAACCTTCTCACCTGCGCGCATCCAGACCAAAGCAGCCTTTGGATCGTACATCAGTCTCTGGATCAGTTGGGGTGAATGGCTGGCGAATAGAATCCGTGTTCCCGTATCGGCGACGCTTCTAAGCGCTTCGTAGAGCCGGGCCTGACTGTCGGCATGCAGGTGAGCATCGGGCTCATCCAAAAGGATCAAAGGCGGTGAATAGAAGCATGCGTACGCGATGATCTGAATGACTTGGAGCATACCCGTCGATGCCATATCCAGCGTAATCTGCGCGTCCGTCGTTTCGACTTCAACATTCACATACCGGTCTCGTTGATCATCATGGCTGACGACCACTCGTGTGCCTGGATAGCAACGGTCAAGGAGTTGAGAAAAGGTTTTCCATCCGCTGTCTGGTAAAAAATCTATATCACGGTTCCTTGACCAAGCGGCTTTGGCCATCCCGTCCATATCACGAGTGTAGAGATGATCAAGTACAGTGCGTAGATACAGGTTAGCGTCGCCATGCATGACTGCGGCATCCATCGCTCCTTTTGTTCGCCACTCCTCACGGATTGGAATTCCTGATAATCCAGGTGTGAAGATCGAGAACGGGCGATCACTGTTCGCAAGGACAGCAGCAAAATCATCATCCCCTTCACGGGTGATGGCAATATTCGCGTTCTTGCCGCGGCGGATTATTATCTTTATTTGCTTATTCGCCTCAGTGGCAGGGTCAAAACCGCAGTAGGTGACCGAGTAGCCAAGGTTCTGCGTTGCACTTCCCCCACGCCTCAAGTCCAACAGCAGTTCGGTGGGACGAAAAAGCACGGCATCGTTGGCAACGGTTCCGGCAAAGTCTGGTGAGCCGTTTGGCCGGAAACCGCGAAATGCGGCCTGCAAGATGGACACGCCGAGTTGTGCAGCCTGCAACGCGCTGCTTTTACCGCTCGTGTTCCCGCCAACTAATGCGGTCACAGGCTGCAAATCAATTTCTAGTGACTCTATACGTTTGAAATCACTAACGATTATTTTATCGATCCGTACGGTCATTTCACTTCCCTTCCCTAGATAGTGTGCTGATAACGTAATTCTACACTGGCATTTTGGCAAAATGCCTTCATCAAGTCGGCATTTGCGCTCTGACGTCCGAGAACGGACCTGGGTTTGATCGTAACCGCTCCATAAACCCCACATTCAAAGCACTAAGCTAATGCCAGATGCTGG
>NZ_JARVSO010000044.1:0-12878 GCF_030209155.1 Pseudomonas sp. fls2-241-TYG-175
GGTTGTTCAGCGTGCGATGCTCGACCATCACGCCTTTCGGCTGGCCGGTGGAGCCTGAGGTGTAGATCACATAAGCCAGATGCGACGAGGTCAGTCCCGTCACCTGCGGGTTGTCCAGACGTTCCGGCCAGGTTGGCTGGTCGAAGGCAATCACTGGCGCAGCCAGTTCCGGCACGCGAGCCAGCAATGCCTGTTGGGTCAGCACCACTTTCGGTGCGCTGTCGCTCAGCAGATAAGCGATGCGCTCGTCAGGGTGCGACGGATCCACCGGCACGTAACCGGCCCCCGACTTGAGCACCGCGAGCATGGCCACCAGCGTATCGAGGCCGCGACGGGCCATGACGGCCACGCGGTCGTCGGTGCGCACGCCGAGGCTGATCAGGTGATGGGCCAGCGCGTTGGCACGCAGGTTCAGCTCGCCGTAATTCAACGATTGCTCGCCTACCTGTGCGGCAACCGATTCAGGCGGGTGCTGTTCGATACGCTGCTGCAGCGTCAGGCTGCCAGCGAAGTCAGACGGCTGCGGATTGAAGTGCTGCAGCAGGTGCGTGCGCTCTTCGAGCGGCAAAATGTCGAGCTGTTCGGCCAAGGTCAGAGGCGATTGATCCAGCGCTTCCAGCAGATGTTCCATCGCACGTTGCAAATAAGCGCAAATGCGCTGCGGGTCAATTTGCGGTGATGTCTGGGCCGTGAGGCTGAACGCTTCACCCAGGTCATCGACGCTGACCACCAGCGGGTAGTTGCTGCGTTCCTGTGCATGCAATACCTGGATGCCCTGCCAGGTCTCGCTGCCCGCCTCGGCAGGCGCGCTGTGGCGATAGTTAAGCAAGGCATTGAATAACGGTGTAGGTGCTGCAACACCGCTGCAACGCTGGGCCAGCGCCAGTGGCGCATGCTCATGACGCATCAGCGTGGTCAGGCGCTGATGCGTGGCGCGAATCGCGGTTCGCAGGTCCTGATCGCCCAGATCCAGACGCAACGGCAGGGTATTGATGAAGATCCCCAGCGCCCGTTCGGTGGCCTCGGCCCCCAGCAGACGACCCATCAGCACGGTACCGAAAACCACGCGCTGACGCCCTGTCAGGCCAGCCAGTACACGCGCCCAGCCCAGGTGGAACAGGCTGGCGACGCTGACGCCCAGCGTGCGTGCCTGATTGCGCAGCCGCTGGCACAGCAACGGGTCCAGCGCCAGCGTGAATTCGCCGATGTCGCCGCCCTCTCCACTGAGGTCCTGCAGGTCGTACGCCAGTGTCGGTTCATCCAGGTCGGCCAGCATGCTGCGGAAGAACGCTTCATGCTCAGCTTCGCTGACGCCCAGCAGTGCCTGCGCCACGTAGTTGCGGAACGGCACCGGGGTGCCCAGTGCTTCGGCCTGTCCGGACAGACACGCCTGAATTTCGTGGCGTACCACCTCCAGCGCGCTGTGGTCCATGGCGATGTGGTGAAACACCAGGGTCGCCTTGACGCCGTCGTCGGTGTTCGGGTTGCAGATCAGGCGGATCAACGGTGCCTGTCCCAAATCCAGCAGGATGCCTGCCGTGCTCTGCAATGTATCGACGACCAGTTCCGCATGACGCCAGACCACCTGCACCGGCGTATCCAGACCGTCCCAGTGCACCGAAGTGCGCAGAATGTCGTGGCGTGCGATCACCGTTTGCAACGCCAGTGCAAAGGCATCGAGACGCTCACGGTCGGCAAAGGCGAACTCCACCTGCATCACATACGGATCGCCATGGGTCGCCGTAACGTGGTGATACAGAATGCCCTGCTGCAACGGCGCCAACGGATACAGATCCTGGATGTTGGCAGCACCGCCCGGTATGGCCTGGACCAGTTGATCGATGGCTGGCTGGTCGAGTACTACCAGCGTCAGCATGTCGGGGGTGATGTGGGTACAGCCGCTCGGAATGGCGTTTTCCGGGAAGTTCTGCGTGCCACGTCGGGTGGTCAGCGCATCACCTTGTTCGAGGCGCTCGATCAGCGCCGGTTTGTGTTCACGCAGGCTGTCCAGCAGGCCTTTATCCGTCAGTGCGCGGCGATTGCCCTGCACCACCAGTTGACCGTCCTTGACCGTCAGGTGGATGTCGTTGGCTTTCAGCGTCGCCAGAAGTTCGTTGATGCTCACAGGATAATCTCCATGTTCTCTGTGATGGCTGCGTAGCCCGCCAGCGTTGGGTGCTCGAACAGTGCGCGGACGTCGGCCTCAAGGCCTTCCTGACGCAGGCGCGCGGTCAGGCTGACCGCCAGCAGCGAATGGCCGCCCAGCTCGAAGAAGTTGTCGTGTCGACCCACGTTATGGACTCCGAGCAGTTCGCTCCAGAGTTCGGCCAGCAGGTTTTCCATCTCGCCTTCCGGCGCTTCATAAGGTCTGGACAGCACCGCGTCGGCGCCCGGCACCGGGAGCGCGTGACGATCCAGTTTGCCGTTGGGGCTCAGCGGCAAGGTATCGAGGTGCACGTAAAGGGCCGGCACCATGTAATCCGGCAGATCCTTGCGGAGTGCATCGCGCAGAGCCTCGACTGACTGCGGCGCACCGGTGTAGTACCCCACCAGCCGCTGACCGCCCGGCTGCTCGTTGCGCACCATGACCACCGCCTGCTCGATACCGGGGTGACGAATCAGGCAGGCCTGAATGTCGCCCGGCTCGATCCGCAGTCCGTTGATTTTTACCTGATCGTCATTGCGACCGAGAAACTCCAGATTGCCATCGGCCTGCTGGCGCACCAGATCGCCGCTGCGATACAGGCGATCGCCCTCAACGAAAGGACTGTCAATGAAGCGCTCGGCCTGCTGTTCCGGCAGGTTCAGATAACCGCGGGTGACCCCTGCACCGCCGATGTGCAATTGACCGATGACGCCTTGCGGCACCGGCTGATCATGCGTGTCGAGCACGTACAGACGCGTGTTGCTGACCGGACGGCCAATCGGCAGCGTGGTCTCCGGCAGCGGCATCTGCGGGTCAAGCGTCCAGAAGCTGCAATCGACGGTGGTTTCCGTGGGTCCGTATACGTTGTGCAGACGCACCCACGGCAGCCGCAGGCGCACCTGCTCGGCCAGCGCAGCCGTCAATTCACCGCCGCCGCAGACGATGTCGGTCAGGCTGTGACACTGGCTGCTGTCCGGCAGCTCGAGGAACTGCTGAAGCAGCACCGGCACGAACTGCACCACGCTGACCTGCCGTTCGCGGATCAAACGGGACAGATAGGCCGGATCACGCTGCCCGTCCGGACGGGCCAGCACCAGCGGCAGCCCGCTGCACAGTGGCCAGAAAATCTCCCAGACCGACGCGTCGAAACTGATCGGCGTCTTGTGCAACAGTCTGCCGTGCGGCGTCGCCGGGCACAGCAGTGAGCCCCAGCGCACAAGATTCGCCAGGTTGCGATGCTCGACCATCACGCCCTTCGGTGTGCCGGTGGAACCCGAGGTGTAGATCACATAGGCCAGGTGACGGGCAGTGAGACTGGCGACTTCAGGGTCATGAAGACGTTCGTGGCTCCAGTCCGGTGCGTCCATATCAACGCGCAACACCTGCTCGTTTTCCAGCAGCTTGCGGGTCGAGGCCTGCACCAGCAGCACTTTCGGCGCGCTGTCTTCAAGCATGTAATGCAGCCGCTCGCGGGGATAACCCGGATCGAGCGGCACGTAGGCACCGCCCGCCTTGAGAATGGCCAGCAGGCCGATCACCATCGGCGTACCGCGCTCGACACAGATCGCAACCCGATCATCAGGTTGCACGCCCAGATCGATCAGGTGATGAGCCAGGGCGTTGGCCTGCTCGTTGAGCTGTTGCCAGCTCAACTGCGCATTTTCCGCCAGTACGGCGATGGCCTCCGGTGTGCGGGCAACCTGAGCCTTGAACAGGTCAAGAAGCGTCTGTTCCGGGTCATGGGCGGTGGCCGTCGCGTTGAACCCGACCAGCAATTGCTGGCGCTCACGTGCGTCAAGTACCGGCAACTCCAGCACAGGCAGATCAGGCTCGTTGTCCAGCGCATCGACCAGCCCGGTCAGCGCCTGCTGTATGTAGCCACAGATGCGTTGAGCACCCACTTTGGGCGCGACAGTGACAGACAGCCGCAGGGACTCGCCCAGGTCGTCGACATTGAGGCTCAACGGGTAGTTGGTGTGTTTTTCACTGGCCAGAATCTCAAGGCCTTGCCAGCTGTCGCGCTGGGCATCCTGTCTTGCCTGACCTGCGCTGTGGCGATAATTGAGGATGGCGCTGAACAAGGGTGACGCTGTGCCCACGCCGCTGAAACGCTGAGCCTGAGCCAGAGACGCGTGCTCATGCCCCAGCAATGTGGCAAGACGCGCATGAGTGGCGCGTGCGCCATCACGCACACTGACCTCATCCAGATCCACCCGCACGGGCAAGGTGTTGATGAACATGCCCATGCCACGGTCTGCACCGGCACCGCCTTGCAGACGACCCAGCAATACCGTGCCGAACACCACGCGGTCATTGCCGGTCGCGGCACCCAGAACCCGGCCCCAGGCAAGGTGGAACAGGCTGGCGACACTGACGCCCAGCTGCCGTGCATGGCTGCGCAGGCGGTGCATCAGTTCGTCGGGCAGTGTGTGCTGGTGTTCTTCGATGCAGCGACCATCGCCCTGCACATTGCCTTGCACATCACGCAACCCGAACGGCAGGGTCGGTTCGTCGATGTCGCCCAGTTGCTCGCGGAAATACGCCTCGTGCTCGGCCTCGCTGACGCCCAGACGTGCCTGCGCCACGTAGTTGCGATAAGGAACGGCAGGCAGCGTGGTTTCAGGCTCGCCGCGCAGATGCGTGAGCAATTCCTCGCGCATCACTTCAAGTGCTGTCGCGTCGACCACAATGTGATGAAACAGCAGCGTGGCAGAAATGCTTTCGCGCGCCGGGTTACGGTTGTAATCCAGCCGTATCAGCGGCGCACGGCCCAGGTCCATGGGGGCCGGATGTGTCAGGTCGAAGACTTCCTCGACCGACAGTTCGGCATGCCGCCATACCACTTGCTGCGGCGCTTCCAGGCCTTCCCAGATCACGGCGGTGCGCAGGCTGTCGTGGCGGGCGATGACTTTGCGCAAGCCTGCGACAACGCTCTGCAGGCGAGCCATGCTGTCGAAGTTCAAACGCAATTGCAGCAGGTAAGGATCATCCTGCTCAGCCGTCAGGTTGTGGTACAGGATGCCTTCCTGAAGCGGCGCCAGCGGGTAGATTTCCTGCACATTGGCAGCGCCGCCCGGCACCGTCGAAACGATGCGCTCGATGGCGGCCTGATCCAGGCGCGTCAGGCTCAGCATGTCCGGCGTGATGCGTGTGCAGCCGGTGGGCACGTGGTTGTCCGGCACCACGATCTCACGACCGTTGCCGACCGATGCGGCCAGTGCTGCGACGGTCGGCTGACCGAGTAGAACGCGCACATCGGCACTCAGGCCGGCATTGCGCATCCGCTCGACCAGACTCACGGCCAGCAGCGAATGCCCGCCCAGTTCGAAGAAGTTGTCATGGCGCCCGACGCGCTCCAGGCCCAGCACCTGCTCCCAGAGCCCGGCGATGATGACCTCATTTTCACCTTGCGGCGCTTCGTAGACAGTCGCCGTCAGATCGGCGAGCTCAGGGTCCGGCAAGGCCCGGCGGTCGAGTTTGCCGTGGCTGGTCAGGGGCAAGGCCGCCAGAAGCATGAACGCCAATGGCACCATGTAACCCGGCAACCGGTCCAGCAGTGCCAGACGCAGCGCATCGGTGTCCACCTCTGCCGTCTCGGTGAACCAGGCCAGCAGACGCTCGTTGCGCACCAGCACCACGGCGTCTTTCACGCCGGGCTGACTGGCGAGTGCCGTCTCGATCTCGCCCAGTTCGATTCGCATGCCGCGAATCTTGACCTGATCGTCGTTGCGACCCACGTAATCCAGCGTGCCATCGCTGTTCCAGCGCACCAGATCGCCGCTGCGATACATACGTGCCTGGGTATCAGCACAGAACGGATCGGCGAGGAATCGTTCTTCGGTCAGGTCCGGGCGATTCAGGTAGCCACGGGCAACGCCCGCGCCCGCGATATAAAGCTCGCCGATCACACCGACCGGCACCGGTTGCTGTTGCTCGTCCAGCACATACAGGCGGGTGTTGGCTACCGGGCCGCCAATGTGCAATTGCGCGCCCGGAATCACCTGCCCCGACGTCGCGACCACGGTGGTCTCCGTCGGGCCGTAGTTGTTGATGACCGCAAAACCGGGGTCCTTGTCGAACTGGCGCAGGCGGTCGCCGCCGATCAACAGTGTGCGCAGGGTCGGATGCTGACGTGCACGGCCGAACGCCTGCTCGGCCACCGGCGTTGGCAGAAAGCTGACCTGAAGCGGTTGCTCCAGCCACCAGTCGAGCAGTTCGTCGACGTGCTCATTGGCGACTTCGGCAGGCGGCACATGCAGCACGGCACCTGCACAGAGCGCTGGCCAGACTTCCCAGGCCATGGCGTCGAAGCCGAAACCGGCAACGGTGCTGGTGTGGCTGCCTGCGTGCAGGTCGAATGCCTGGCAGTGCCAATGCACCAGATTGTTCAAGGTGCGGTGTTCGACCATCACGCCCTTGGGCTGGCCGGTAGAGCCGGAGGTGTAAATGACATAGGCCAGATGACGGTCATTGAGGCCTGCCACCTGCGGATTGCTGTCGGCTGCTTCGTGCCGGACGCCAAGGTCCAGATTCACCTGACTTACGTTGCCCACCAGACTGGCCGTCGAGTCTTCGGTCAAGACGGCGCGCGGTGCGCTGTCTTCCAGCAGCCAGGCGATACGTTCTGCCGGGTACGCCGGGTCTATCGGAACGTAGGCGGCCCCAGCCTTGAGAATGGCCAGCATGCCGACCACACGGCCTGCACCGCGACGCAGACACAGCGCAACACGCTCATCCGGTTTCACGCCCAGGCTGATCAAGTGGTGTGCAAGGCGGTTGGCTCGCTGGTTCAGTTCGGCGTACGTCAGTATTTCGTCACCCTGTACGACCGCCTGAGCCTGCGGATCGCTTGCGGCGCAGGACTCGACCTGCGCGTGCACCGTCAGACCTTCGGCAAAGCTGCGTGCACTGGCATTGAAGGCCGTCAACACGCGTTCCCGCTCGGCCGTTTCCAGAATCGACAGGCTTTCCAGCGGCTCGGGCAAGCCCTGTTCCAGCGCCTGCACCAGTTGCGTCACAGCGTTGTTCATCCAGCCGGCGATGCGCTCGGCCCCCATGCCATGCCGCGCAAGCACATGCAGGTCGAACCCTTCGCCCAGATCGTCCACACTCAGAGTCAGCGGGTAATTGCTGCGCACTTCGCCGCCCAGAACGCGTACGCCCTGCCACACACCTTCGCCGTCGCGAGGCCGGACTTCGGCGCTGTGGCGGTAGTTGAGCAAGGCGCTGAACAGCGGCGCGCCGGAAGCCACGCCGCTGCAGCGTTGAGCCAGCACCAGCGATGCCTGTTCATGGGCAATCAGGGCCGACAGCCTTGAATGCACGGCCTTCACGGCATGACGGGCGTTGCGTGTGGTATCAACCCGCAGCGGCAAGGTATTGATGAACACACCCAGCGCCCGGTCTGCGCCCTCGCCGCCTTGCATGCGACCCAGCAGCACCGTGCCGAAGA
The DNA here is from genome assembly GCF_030209155.1 of Pseudomonas sp. fls2-241-TYG-175. Classification (NCBI taxonomy): domain Bacteria; kingdom Pseudomonadati; phylum Pseudomonadota; class Gammaproteobacteria; order Pseudomonadales; family Pseudomonadaceae; genus Pseudomonas; species Pseudomonas sp. fls2-241-TYG-175. Next base: position 7,599 of record NZ_JARVSO010000044.1, read on the forward strand.
CCACATCACGACGGTTGGCGATGACCCCGAGCACGCGGGCCCAGGCGGCGTGCATCAGGCTGGCTGCGCTGACACCTTGCTGGCGGGCCTGCTCGCGCAGACGCAGTGCCAGATCGTTGTCGAGTACCCGTCGGGCCTGCTCGACATCACCGCCGTCGGAACGCACGTCCTGCACCCCGAACGGCAGGGTCGGCTCGTCTACATCCCCCAGCATGTCGCTGAAAAACGCTTCGTGTCGCGCGTCATCATTGGCCATGCGCACATGGGCCACATAGTTACGGTATGGCACCGGCGCAGCGAGACGGGTTTGTGGTTCGAGCAGCAGTGCTTCCATTTCCCGAGTGACGATTTCCATCGCGGCGTTGTCGAGCACCAGATGGTGGAACAACAGAACGGCAGCGACTTCACCGTTGACCGGATCATGGGTATGAACCAGACGCATCAACGGCGCCTGGGAAAGGTCCATACGATGATGACGGGCGTCGAACTGCTGGTGCAGATGATCCATCACGGAGTCGGCAGCGTGCTCATCGGCAGCGCTGTTGAGGTTGACCTGCTGGACCAGCAGATCGGCCTTGCGCCAGACCACCTGTTGGGCGCTCTCAAGCCCTTTCCAGGCCACAGCGGTGCGCAGAATGTCGTGACGATCGATGACCTGTTGCAAGGCATCGGCCCACGCGTTCAGGCGCTCCGGGCTGTCGAACGCCAGACGCCATTGCAGCAGATAGGGGTCGCCCTGTTCGGCAGACAGGTGGTGATAGAGAATGCCTTCCTGCAGCGGTGCCAGCGGGTAGATTTCCTGCACATTGGCAGCGCCGCCCGGAACGCTGCCAACGATGCGGTCTATCGCGGCCTGATCGAGACAGGTCAGGCTCAGCATCTGCGGGGTGATGCGTTCGCAACCCGGTGGCACGGCGTTGGGCGGTACAGCCTGTTCGTGGATATCCGCCCTGCTCGCCGCCAGTGCAGCTACGGTTGGCTGTGACAACAACACATGCACATCAGCCTTGAGCCCGGCAGCACGCAGGCGCTCTACCAGCTTGATCGCGAGCAGCGAATGGCCACCCAGTTCGAAGAAGTTGTCATGCCGCCCTACCCGTTCAACGCCCAGCGCCTGTGCCCAGACAGCTGCCATGGCGATTTCGGCTTCGCCTTCCGGTGCTTCGTACGCCTGGCCCAGCAGACTGGCAGGGTCAGGATTCGGCAACGCTCGGCGGTCAAGCTTGCCGTTGCCGGTCAGCGGCAGGACGTCCAGACGGGTAAACGCGCGCGGCACCATGTACGCCGGCAATCGGGCGCGCAGGGCCTGGCGCAGTTCGTCGGTGTCCACGCACGAGGTTTCGGTAAACCACGCCAGCAATTGCTCGTCGCGCACCAGCACCACGGCTTCCTTGACGCCGGTCTGGCTGGCGATCACCGCTTCGATTTCGCCGGGTTCGATGCGCATGCCACGAATCTTGACCTGATCATCGTTGCGGCCCTGGTAATCCAGCGTGCCGTCGGCATTCCAGCGCACCAGATCGCCGCTGCGGTACATGCGCGCCTGCGGGGCCAGGCTGAAGGGATCGGCCAGAAAGCGTTCTTCGGTCATTGCAGGGCGGTTGAGATAGCCACGCGCTACACCCGAACCACCGATGTACAGCTCACCCGTCACCCCGACCGGCAACTTTTGCAGTTGCGCGTCCAGTACGTAGACCCGGGTATTGGCGATCGGACCGCCAATGTGCAGCGATGCACCGGCCTGCACCAGGCCGGAGGTCGCAACCACCGTGGTTTCGGTGGGGCCATAGTTGTTGACGACGGCATAGCGGCGGTCTTCGGCGAACTGACGAAGACGGTCGCCGCCGATCAACAGGGTGCGTAGCGTCGGGTGATCCTCATCGAGGCTGAACGCGTATTCGGCAACCGGTGTCGGCAGGAAACTGACGTCCAGCGGCTGCTTCAGCCACCAGCGCAACATCGCATCGACGTCATCGCCATTTTCCTGAACCGGGGCCAGATGCAGCGTTGCGCCTGCGCACAGGGTCGGCCAGATCTCCCAGGCCATCGCGTCGAAACCGAAGCCTGCCAGACAGGACGCATGCCCGCCTGCACTCAGCTTGAACGCCTCACAGTGCCAGTCCACCAGATTGGCCAGCATTCTGTGCTCCACCATGACGCCCTTGGGCTGGCCGGTAGAGCCTGAGGTGTAAATCACGTACGCCAGATGGCTGCTGCGCAACGAGACAATGTTGGGCTTGATGTCGGAGCCACGGTCTTCATGGCAGTGGTCCAGCTCGATCACCGGCTGGCTCAGTTCCGGTAGACGCTCACGCAGGTTTGCACGCGTCAGCACCACCGACGGCGCGCTGTCGTTCAGCAGATAAGCCAGCCGCTCGCGTGGATGCGCGGGGTCAACCGGTACGTAAGCGGCACCGGCCTTCAGAATGGCCAGCAGGCTGACCAGCGTGTCCAGCCCTCGGCGTGAGACCACCGCAACGCGGTCGTCCGGCACAATGCCCGACTCGATCAGTCGTCGTGCCATGCTGTTGGCACTGCGGTCAAGCTGGCTGTAGGTCAGGCTCTGACCATCGAAAATCGCTGCCACGGCTTCCGGACAATGACGGGCATGCTGCTCGATACGCTGATGAATCAACAGCTGACTGGCTGACACTGTTTCGGTGTCGTTCCAACGGCTCATTTGTCTGCGTTCGGCAGGTGTCAGCACATCGAACGCGCTGACCTGCAATGCAGGGTTTTCCAGCGCCTGCTCGATGACCTGCAGCAGCCGCTCGCCGATCGACTGGGCTTGCGCATCATCGAACCAGGCGCGGTGATGGACCACGTGCAACGACGCCTGATCGCTGAACCTGTTGGTGCGCATGTGCAAGGCCAGAGGCGTCGGCTCATAGCCATTGGAGACTTTCACGGCCTGCGCCTGAATGTCGCCAAAACGGTAGTCGTAATTGTCTTGCTCGTAAGAGACCGAGACCTCGAACAACTGCGCCCGGTCTTCACGGGACACGCCCAGGGTGCGGTTGAGCTCGCTCAACGGAAAGCGCTGGTGACGGAAGTCGCGCTTGAGGCTGTCACGCACTTCGGTGACCAGCGCAGTGAAATCCAACTCCTGCGCGAAGGCCATGCGCACCGCGCTGACCTGAGCGAAATGCCCCAGTGTCGCCTTAAAGCGTGCGCCCGTGCGGTTGAGCAATGGCAAGCCGACCACCCAGTCGTCGCGCTGTGCCGTACGGGTGAAGTAAACGTGCAGCGCAGCCAGCAGAACGTGAAACGCCGAGGCGCCGCAGCGCTCGGCGAACTGATTCATGCGCATGTGCAATGCGGCCGGGAACGCCAGTACACAGCTATGGGACGGCGCCGGGTCGGTGGACCTGCGGTTGTGGTAGCGGGACACCAGCAGCGGCTCCGGCAGATCCCGATATTTGTCCAGCCAGTAGGCTTTGTCCCGCGCATAACGAGGCGAGTCGTGATAACGCGTATCATCGGTGATGAAGTCGCCGTAGGACGGCCCTTGAAGATCAAGGCTGTCGCCTTCGCAAAGCGCGGTGTACTGCTCGGCCAGTGACTTGAGCAATTGTCCGAAGCCCCAGCCATCGAGAATCAGGTGATGGGCCTGAATGCCCAGCCAGTATTGATCCTCATCCGCGCGCACCAGGCAGAACCGGAACAGCGGGCTGCCATCCAAGGCATAAGGACGCTGCATCTGCTCGCGAATCAAAGCCTGAGCGGCACTGATTCGCTCGGGGTGGTCACGCAGATCGTGAAGCGGCATGGACACCGGGAAGAAATCGGCGTAGCGCTGCATCGGCAAACCGTCGGCACCTGCCCCCGGCAACAGGACCGTGCGCAGGGCATCATGTGCGGCCACCAGTTGCTCGAATGCACGGTGCAACAGGTCCAGATCGACATGACCGACCAGCTTTACGTAGCCGCCGACGTTATACAGAGGCGAGTCGCCATGGCTGATCTGGTCCAGCCAGATGTCACGCTGGGCAGCGGTCAGGGGGAACAAATCAGTGGCCGACATGTCTCAAAGTCCTTCCTGGAAATTTAGTCAGGAATTGAAGCACTGGCATGTTGACACTGTATGTCCCGCTTAACCCGGACGCTGGCTCATAGCCATTACTCAATTGTCCGACCTAGACGCCTCGGCCCCTGCACGGGATGCTGCTGCATCCACCGATCTCTGTCCTTGCCTGTCCAGCGTGCGAAATGGGGTGGCAGGCCTGTCCCTGTTTTCTGCTACAGACGTCGGATGGATCCTTCGGTTGAATACGCCGAATCATCCGCTGTATCTGCCGTCACCCTGTCGAAGGTCAATGTCAGGGCGGCGCTCATGCACGGACAGAGTCAAGGAGGCTAAAAGATGAAATCGACACGCTCGCCGAATGCCAGCCACGACCCGCGTTTCTATCAGGAACTCGGCCAACTGGTTTCCAGCACTGGCAGCTCGTCATTTGCCGGGCAAATGTTGCAACTGGTCGACACGCTGGTCTCGGTCCAGGGGATTGTTCTGTGCGAGTGGGCGCTTGATGCGGCTCAGTCAGGTGTCGAGCGCGTGACCCGCCTGGGTGGTGCGGGCGTTCAGCACGATATCTGCGCATCTGAAACCCTTCAGCAATCGTTGCTGCAGAGCATCGTGCACATGGACGCCTCTCTGCTGGTTCAGACCCGAGTGCCTGTTGGACAGAAATCGGCACGTCGTGACATTCAGGTCTGCAGCCTGGTGTCCAGCAGCGGCGAACTGCGCCGCATCATCTGCTTTTATCGACTGGCCGGTTCCAAAGCTTTCTCGCTGACCGAGTTGTCATTGCTCAAGAGTCTCTCCGACACCCTATTGCCGCTGGTCGAGCACCACTCACAGCTGCTGGTGCAATCTGCTGCGGAAAAGATCGAATCCGAGCCTGGCTCGATCGATGAAGCGTTCAGCGGGCGTCTGGCGCAGGACGCAATCACGCTGTCGGCGCGCGAGCAGGAAGTCTGCATCGGCCTGCTGACCGGTGGCTCGGTTGCAGAGATGGCACAAAGACTGAACCTCAAGAACAGTTCGGTGGAAACCTACCTGAAACGCGCAACCGCCAAGCTTGGCGTCAGTGGCCGACACAGTTTGGCGAGATGGATGGCCGGACCGTAAGTCAGACACTTCTCACTGCGTAGGAAAAAGGGGCCATGACGCGTCAGCGCATGGCCCTTTCTGATACTGATCGTGCCCATCGCTCCGCGTGGATAACGCTGGAGCTTGGGCACACATCTGCGCCACATTCGAGAGCGGACGCGGAGCGT
>NZ_JARVSO010000034.1:0-11590 GCF_030209155.1 Pseudomonas sp. fls2-241-TYG-175
AGTCTGTGCCATTTGTGACGCGGAGCGTCACGGGCGGCATACCCACGCAGAGCGTAGGCACGATCAGTGTCGAGGCTGACTTGTGTATAACGATGAGTGCTCTGCGTGGGCACGTAGCCCGGGACGCTCCGCGTCCCATTCGGGAGCAGACGCAGGGCTCCACACCAGGATCACGCAAGCGTCTATCTCAACCCAACGGGTGCAGCACGGCCCGTCCTCGGGTTAATCTCCGTCTTCAAGGCAATCGGTCCACAAGACCGTCCGGACTTCACCGACCGCCCTCAAGAAGGAGCTTGTCTGCATGTTCGATTTCTCCGCTCAGCTCAAGCAGCGGTTTGCTGCCCTCAAGAGCGATGCACAATTCTTTTCCGTGCGTTATGTCCGTCGAAACGGCCAGCGTCTGTCTGTGCGCAAGAACGTGGCCGAGCCGCCTTCGCTGTTCACCGATGAAGGCGCGATGCTGACGGTTCGCCTCAATGGCGTTGAAACCTACGCCGCAACCCACGACATATCTCAGAACGGCCTGCAGGCTGCCCTGCATCAGGCCGAGGCCATGGCCCGCCGTCTGGCGCCGCATGCGCTGCTGGACCTGAGTGCACAACCCGTCTCCACCGCAAAGGCCGACTACTTCTCGCCAAACTTCAACCAGGCGTTTCCGCCGCTGAGCGACTGCATCGGCCTGCTGATGAGCGAGTCCACGGCCGTCCCGAAAGACGAGCGGCTGGTCAACTGGCAGGCAGAGCTGGGGCTGGAGACCGTCGAGCAGATCTACTTCAACACCGCCGGTGCCGAGCTGCGTCAGGCACAGCGCTTTGTCTTTCCGGGGATGAGTGTTACGGCCTACGACGGAAGCGACAGCCAGACCCGCAGCCTGGGCGGTCAGAATTTCGGTCAGCAGGGCGGCGTTGAGGTGCTGAGCAACTGCGGTTTGATCGGCGCGGCAGCGACAGTCGCCGATCAAGCGTTGCAGTTGATTCTGGCGCCCAACACACCGTCAGGCCCGCGCGACCTGCTGTTGATGCCGGACCAGATGGTGCTGCAGATTCACGAGTCCATCGGCCACCCGCTGGAGCTGGACCGGATCCTGGGCGATGAGCGCAATTACGCAGGCACCAGCTTCGTCAAAATGTCGGACTTCGGCACCCTGCAGTACGGCTCCAACCTGCTCAACGTGACGTTCGACCCGGACATCCCAGAGCAGCTCGCCAGTTACGGCCATGACGACGAAGGCACGGCAGCCAGCAAGCAATTCCTGATCCGCGACGGCCTGCTTCAACGTCCGCTGGGTGGCGCACTGTCGCAATACCGCAGCGGCCTGGATGGCGTGGCCAACAGCCGCGCCAGCAACTGGAACCGTCCGCCCATCGATCGCATGGCCAACCTGAACATCGAGCCGGGCGATCAATCGATGGACAAACTGATCGGCAACATTGAGCACGGCATTCTGATGTCGAGCAACCGTTCGTGGTCCATCGACGACGCGCGCAACAAATTTCAGTTCGGCTGCGAATGGGGCCAGTTGATCGAGAACGGCGAACTCAAAGGCGTGGTGAAGAACCCCAACTATCGGGCGATCTCTGCACGCTTTTGGAAAAGCCTCAGCGCCGTGGGCGATGCCAGCACCTTCAAAGTGCTGGGCACGCCGAACTGCGGCAAGGGTGAGCCTAACCAGGTGATCCGGGTCGGCCACGCGACGCCCGCGTGTGTCTTCAGCCAGGTGGATGTGTTTGGAGGAGATGCCTGATGGCTCAGCAACAGCAATTCGAAGCACTGGTCGCCTTGCTCAAGGCGGCCATCCGCCCGACCGAACAGTTCACCCTGGCCTATGACGCCGAGGCGTCGGACTTCATCCGCTTCAACCATGGCCAGGTGCGCCAGGCAGGGCAAGTACAGCAAGCCATTTTGAGCTTGAAGCTGATCGATGACGGCCGTCATGCCAATCTGGAAGTGACGCTGTCCGGAGACACCGACACCGATGCGCAACGTTTGACCGATGCCCTGCAGCAACTGCGCGAAACGCTGCCACTGCTGTCGAAGGACCCGTATCTGTTGCCCAACACCCAATCCTGGCAGAGCAACAATGTGCAGGAAAATCCGCTGCCTGACAGCGGGCAGGTTGTGGAGCGGATCAGCGAACTGGCTCAAGGGCTGGATCTGGTCGGTTTCTACGCATCTGGCCCGCTGTACCGGGGTTTCGCCAGTTCATGGGGAGCGCTGGGCTGGCATCAGGCCAACAGCTTCAACTTCGACTGGAGCCTGTTTCACGAAAACGGTCAGGCCGTGAAAGCCAACTATGCCGGTCACGACTGGGACAACGAGGCGTTCACGCGCCGCTTCGAGCAGGCCCGCGAGCAGCTGGATTATCTGAGTCGCCCGCTGCATACCCTCGAACCCGGACAGTATCGCGCCTATCTCGCTCCGGCAGCGCTGGACGAAGTCATCGGCATGCTGAGCTGGGGCGGGTTTTCCGCACAGGCGATTGCCAGCAAGCGCAGCCCGTTGCAGCGCCTGTACAACGGCGACGCGCAGTTCAGTCCCTTGGTCAGCATCGAGGAGAAGGTCAGCGGCTCTTTGTCGCCTGCGTTCTCCCGCGAAGGCTATCCGCGCAAGGATCTGACCCTAGTCGCGGACGGCAAGGCGGGCGAGCAACTGGTGGATTCCAGCAGCGCCGCCGAATACGACTTGCAGGCCAACGGTGCCGACTACGGCGAATGGCCCAGCGCACTGGCCATTGCCGGCGGTTCGCTGGAGCTGGATCAGGTGCTGCAAAAGCTGGGCACAGGGCTGTACATCAGCAACCTCTGGTACCTGAACTTTTCCGATCAGGCTGCAGGCCGTCTGACCGGCATGACGCGTTTTGCGACCTTTTGGGTCGAGGATGGCAAAATCGTCGCGCCGGTCAGCACCATGCGTTTCGACGACAGTGCTTACAGCCTGCTGGGCAGCGCACTGGAAGATCTGACGCATGAAAGGGAACTCATTCTGCAATCGAGCACCTACAGTCAGCGCCAGACAGGATCCATTCAATTGCCGGGTGCTTTGATCAGCCGACTGACCCTCACGTTATAACAAGGAGCTTATGGCCAACTCTGCCACGCACGTCATGGACGACAAGACCCTGCGCTGGATGCCCTGGGTCATCGCCATCGCGTTCTTCATGCAAAGCCTGGACGGCACGATTCTCAACACCGCTCTGCCGTCCATGGCCAACTCACTGGCCGAAGATCCACTGCGCATGCAGTCGGTGGTCATCGCCTACATGCTGACCATTGCGCTGCTGATCCCGGCCTCGGGCTGGATTGCCGACCGGTTCGGGATCAAGCGGATCTTCTTCAGCGCCATCCTGCTGTTCAGCTTCGGCTCGCTGCTGTGTGCACTGTCCAACTCGCTGAGCATGCTGGTGGGTGCGCGGGTGATCCAGGGGCTGGGCGGCGCGTTGATGGTGCCCATCGGGCGGCTGATCGTGCTGCGGGTTTACCCACGCTCTGAGCTGGTAAGGATCATGGGGTTCATCACAGTGCCGGGGCTTATCGGTCCGTTGCTCGGTCCGACGATGGGCGGCTGGATGGTCGAATACCTGAGCTGGCACTGGATTTTCCTGCTGAACATTCCGGTCGGGATCATTGGCTGCTATGCGGTCAAGCATTTCATCCCGGACATTCCCGGCGGCGGTCGCACCCGCTTCGACGGGGTCGGGTTCGTGCTGTTCGGCGCGGCCATGGTGCTGATCACCATTGCATTGGAAGGCCTGGGCGAACTGCACCTGCCGCACATGCGCGTGGTGCTGTTGCTGTTCGCCGGCATGGGCTGTCTGGCGGCTTACTGGCTGCGGGCCGGGCACATCGACGCGCCGCTGTTTGCGCCCTCACTGTTTCGTACGCGCACGTTCGCGGTCGGCATCATGGGCAACCTGTTCGCGCGACTCGGCAGCGGCGCGCTGCCGTTTCTGGTGCCCCTGCTGCTGCAGGTCGCGCTGGGCTACTCGCCGTCCGAGGCAGGCATGAGCATGCTGCCGCTGGCCGCTGCCGGGATGTTCGCCAAGACCGTGGCGCGCTGGCTGATCGAGCACCTGGGCTATCGCACCCTTCTGACCAGCAACACGCTGCTGCTGGGCTTGCTGCTGGCGAGTTTCGCACTGGTGGAGGTGGACACGCCGTACTGGGTGTTGCTGGTGCATCTGGGGCTTCTGGGTGCGGTGAACTCGTTGCAATTCACCGCCATGAACACCGTGACCCTGATCGACCTGAATGACGCCAGCGCCGCCAGCGGCAACAGCCTGCTGTCGGTGGTGGCGCAACTGTCGCTGAGCCTGGGGGTGGCCAGCGCCGCTGCCCTGCTGGGCGGATTCAGTGACGAGGTGGCGACAGGCGAGGTCAGCGACGTGCTGGGGGCTTTCCACATGACCTTCCTGAGCGTCGGCATACTGGCGATGTTCGCAGCGGGAATTTTCCTGCAACTGCCTGCGAACGAGGGGCGCAAGAAAGTGGTATGAGTGGATCCGCTCCGCGTCCGGAATCGGACGCGGAGCGTCCTGGGAGGCATTCCCACGCGGAGCGTAGGAACGATCAGCGTGATCTCAAGCACGCCGATCATGCCCATGTTTGTGCTCAGCGTTATACCCGAGTCTTGCCGCGACCACGGACGGAGGGAACGATCATCACCGGGCACTGAACAGCACGCCGATAAGCCATTTATCGACATCGCCATCTGAGCCGTCCCCCGGACCTGATACACTGCGCGACATTTTTGTTTTGCAGGTCCATCGTCGTGACAAACACCGCTTTCAATACTCTGCCTCTGTCCGCTGCCATGCTGGCTAACCTGGAGTCGCTTGGTTATGCCGAAATGACACCGATTCAGGCGCAGAGCCTGCCGGTGATCCTCAAGGGCATGGACCTGATCGCTCAGGCCAAGACCGGCAGCGGCAAGACCGCCGCCTTCGGCATCGGTCTGCTGAACCCGATCAACCCGCGCTTTTTCGGCTGTCAGGCACTGGTCATGTGCCCGACCCGTGAGCTTGCCGATCAGGTGGCCAAGGAAATCCGTCGTCTGGCGCGTTCGGAAGACAACATCAAGGTGCTGACCCTGTGTGGCGGCGTGTCGTTCGGCCCGCAGATCGGCTCGCTGGAGCACGGCGCGCACATCATCGTCGGCACGCCGGGCCGTATTCAGCAGCACTTGCGTAAAGGCTCGCTGGTGCTGGACGGCCTGAACACGCTGATCCTCGACGAAGCCGACCGCATGCTGGACATGGGTTTCTACGACGCCATCGCCGACATCATCGAGCAGACCCCGCAGCGTCGCCAGACCCTGCTGTTCTCGGCCACCTACCCGGCCGGCATCAAACAGCTGTCGTCGAAGTTCATGCGCGATCCGCAGACCGTGAAGGTCGAGGCGCTGCACGCCGACAGCCAGATCGAACAGATTTTCTACGAAATCTCCCCCGAGCAGCGTCTGGAAGCGGTGGTCAAGGTACTGGGTCATTTCCGCCCGACCTCCTGCGTCGCATTCTGCTTCACCAAGCAGCAGGTTCAGGAAGTCGTCGACCACCTGACCGCCAAAGGCATGTCCGCCGTCGGCCTGCACGGCGATCTGGAGCAGCGCGACCGTGATCAGGTGCTGGCGATGTTCGCCAACCGCAGCACCTCGGTGCTGGTCGCGACTGACGTGGCGGCACGCGGTCTGGACATCGATGCGCTGGACATGGTGATCAACGTCGAACTGGCACGCGATTCGGAAATCCACATCCACCGCGTCGGCCGGACCGGTCGTGCAGGCGAGAAAGGCATCGCGGTCAGCCTCGTGGCGCCGTCGGAAAGCCAGCGCGCCCGTGCCATCGAAGAGCTGCAGAAAGCACCCTTGAACTGGCAGCAATACGACCAGCTGAGCATCAAGGAAGGCGGCAAGCTGCTGCCCGCCATGACCACGCTGTGCATCGGCTCGGGTCGCAAGGACAAGCTGCGTCCAGGCGACATCCTCGGTGCGCTGACAGGCGAAGCCGGCATTCCGGGCACTCAGGTCGGCAAGATCGCGATCTTCGACTTCCAGGCCTATGTGGCGGTCGAGCGCAGCATGGCCAAACAGGCGCTGGAGCGCCTGAACAACGGCAAGATCAAAGGCAAGTCGCTGCGCGTACGGATTCTGTAACCTTTACCGACGATGATCGTGCCCACGGCAAACGTGGGTACGCAGCCCGTGGCGCTCAGCGTCATTTCAAGAAGCGGACGCGCAGCGTCCATGCAGGCGATTCCCGAGGACCATGCTGTGCCCGTTACTGACGTTGTAATCATTGGCGCTGGCGCCGCAGGTTTGATGTGTGCTTTTACCGCTGCCAGTCGCGGGCGCAAGGTTATGCTGATCGATCACGCCAACAAACCCGGCAAGAAGATCCTCATGTCCGGTGGCGGGCGCTGCAACTTCACCAACATGTACACCGAGCCTGCCAACTTCCTCTCGCAGAATGCGCACTTCTGCAAGTCGGCGCTGGCACGCTATACCCAGTGGGATTTCATCGAGATGGTCGCCAGACACGGCGTGCCCTATCACGAGAAAAAGCTCGGCCAGCTGTTCTGCGACAACAAGTCCAGCGACATTCTGGAAATGCTGCTGGAGGAATGCCGACAGGCCGGTGCCAGCCTGCACATGGACACCTCGGTGCAGCAGATCGAAAAGACCGACTCGGGCTACCGCCTGCAAACGACGCTCGGCACGCTGGATTGCCAGTCACTGGTGATCGCTACCGGCGGGCTGTCGATTCCGACACTGGGCGCGACCGGCTTCGGCTATCAGGTCGGCAAGCAATTCGGCCACACGCTGCTGCCGACGCGCGCAGGCCTCGTGCCGTTCACCATCACCGATCAGCTCAAAACGCTGTGTACCGAGTTGTCGGGCACCTCGGTGGATTGTCTGGTGAGCTGCAACGACACCAGCTTCCGCGAGAACATTCTGTTCACTCACCGTGGCCTCAGCGGCCCGGCGATTTTGCAGATTTCCTCGTTCTGGTTGCCTGGCGACACCGTGGAAATCAACCTGCTGCCCGATCATGACGTGCCAGCCTGGCTGGCGCAGCAACAGGCCGAACGCCCCAACAGTGAGCTGAAGACGCTGCTGGGCGAGATCTTCACCAAGAAGATGGCCAACCTGATCGCCGAGCACTGGTTCGTCTCCAAACCGATGAAGCAGTACACCCACGCCGAGCTTGCCGACATCGCCGAGAAGCTGGCGAGCTGGCAGGTCATTCCGGCGGGCACCGAAGGTTACCGCACCGCCGAGGTCACGCTGGGTGGGATCGACACACGTGAAGTGTCTTCCAAGACCATGGAGTCGCTGAAATCGCCCGGTCTGTATTTTGTCGGCGAAGTGCTGGACGTCAGCGGCCACCTGGGCGGCTTCAATTTCCAATGGGCGTGGGCATCGGCCTACGCTGCAGCGCAATACGTGTGACGCAACACTGAATGCCGGTATAAATTTTGCGAGTCGGATGTACAGCCAGCCGTTTGGTCTGTACATATCCTCCTGCAGGATCGATTAATTGAGCACAAGGCCGTCAGCTTATTCATGGCATCGAAATCGCTTCGTCATACTTTCCGTCGTTTGTGGGCGCTGGATAAATTCAGTTATAGCGTTCGAGTCTTCATTGCCCTGACCGGCAGCATGGCGCTGTGCTGGTATCAGAACGAGATGGCGTTGCTGATCCCGCTGTTCCTGGGGATTATCGCCAGCGCCCTGGCCGAGACCGACGACAGCTGGCAAGGCCGCCTCAATGCGTTAGCCGTGACGCTGGTGTGTTTCAGCATCGCCGCCCTCGCCGTCGAATTACTGTTTCCCTACCCTTGGCTGTTCGTCTGCTCGCTGGCGCTGGCCAGCTTCTGCCTGACCATGCTCGGCGCGCTGGGCGAACGCTACGGCGCGATTGCCTATGGCACGCTGATTCTGTCGGTCTACACCATGATCGGAGTGGATCAGCGGGGCGGTGAAGTGCTGGATTTCTGGCATGAACCGATGCTGCTGGTCGCCGGTGCCGCGTGGTACGGCCTGCTGTCGGTGGTGTGGCAGATGCTGTTTTCCAACCAGCCCGTGCAGCAAGCGCTTGCCCGCCTGTTTCGCGAGCTGGGGCAATACCTGAAGCTCAAATCGACGCTGTTCGAACCCATCCGCACCCTGAACGTGGAAGCCCGGCGTCTTGAACTGGCTCAGCAGAACGGCAAGGTGGTCGCTGCACTGAACGCGACCAAGGAAATCATTCTGCACCGGGTCGGCAGCGGTCGGCCCGGCTCGAAAGTCAGCCGCTACCTGAAGCTGTATTTCATCGCTCAGGACATTCACGAGCGCGCCAGCTCGTCGCACTACCCCTACAACTCGCTGACCGACGCGTTCTTCCACAGCGACGTGCTGTTCCGCTGCCAGCGTCTGCTGCGCCAGCAAGGCAGTGCGTGCCAGGCGTTGTCGGAATCCATCCAGTTGCGTCAGCCATTCGTCTACGACCCCAATTTTGCCGAGGCCATGGAAGACCTGCATGCCTCGCTGGAACACCTGCGTATTCAGAGCAATCCGGCCTGGCGCGGACTGTTGCGCTCGCTGCGCGCCCTGGCCGCCAACCTCACCACCCTGGACCGGTTGATCAGCGACGCCAGCAACCCGGACGCCTTGGCCGATGCGACTGACAGCAGTCTGCTGGACCGTTCGCCGCGCAACCTCAAGGATGTCTGGACGCGCCTGCGCCTGCAGATGACCCCGACCTCGCTGCTGTTTCGACACGCGCTGCGCCTGCCGCTGGCCCTGACGATCGGTTATGCGATGGTGCATCTGATTCACCCCTCGCAAGGCTACTGGATCATTCTGACCACGGTCTTCGTCTGCCAGCCGAGCTACGGCGCGACCCGGCGCAAACTCGGACAGCGGATCATCGGCACGGCCATCGGCCTGACGGTCGGTTGGGTGTTGTTCGATCTGGTCACCAGCCCGATTCTGCAATCGATGTGCGCAGTGCTGGCCGGCGTGGTGTTCTTCGTCAACCGGACCACGCGCTACACGCTGTCGACGGCCGCGATCACGGTCATGGTGCTGTTCTGTTTCAACCAGGTGGGCGACGGCTACGGGCTGTTCCTGCCACGGTTGTTCGATACGCTGCTGGGCAGCCTGATCGCGGGTCTTGCCGTGTTCCTGTTCCTGCCGGACTGGCAGGGGCGGCGCCTGAACAAGGTGCTGGCCAATACCCTGACCTGCAACAGCACCTACCTGCGTCAGATCATGCAGCAGTACGCCAAGGGCAAGAGCGACGATCTGGCATATCGACTGGCGCGGCGCAACGCCCACAATGCCGATGCAGCGCTGTCGACGACGCTGGCCAACATGCTCATGGAGCCCGGACACTTCCGCAAGGAAGCCGACGTCGGGTTCCGTTTTCTGGTGCTGTCGCACACTTTGCTGAGCTATTTGTCGGGTCTGGGTGCACACCGGGATACACAGCTGCCCAGCGATGTTCACGAGCACTTGATCGACGGCGCAGGCGCCAGACTCGCCGCCAGCATCGACGAAATTGCCCGTGGTCTGGCCGAGAAACAAAGCGTCGCCGTGCAGAGCGATGAAGAAGAGGCACTGGCCGCGCAGCTTGAGCAGATCCCGGAAGAGATGGATGAAAGCCAGCGACTGGTGCAGACCCAGCTCGCGTTGATCTGTCGCCAGCTCGCCCCACTACGAACCCTGGCGGCTCATTTGATCAAAGCGCCGCAGGCGGTCCCAGACCATGCCGTCTGAACAGCTCGTCGTAACTGCCGTCAGCTTTCATGGCGGCAATTTCCCGATCGAAATCCGCGACGATCTCGGCATGCTTCGGATGCTTCAGGCTGACCAGAATATGCAGGCCGTTCTCGCTCACTGAGCCGGGCAGAAATTCTACCCGCTCACGTACGTCCTCTGCTTCCAGCGACAGGTTATAGCGGGCCACGTATTCGTCCTCGATTGCAAGGTCCACGCGCTCGGCCGCCAGCATGCGAATCGCCATGGAGAAACTCTGCACCGGTATCTTTTGCAGAAGCGAGTCGTTGTCGAATTCAGGCGAGTAGGCATAGCCGCGCACGATGGCGATCATGTAGGCATGCAGTTGCTGATGAGTCTGCGGCGCGATGGGCGAGTCCTTGCGCTTGAGCAGGCGTATGCGGTTGACCAGATAAGGCTGGGAAAACTGCCCGATCAGATTTCTGTCCTCACTGAACCAGGCATTCACCAGCACATCCTGACGCCCCTCGCTCAGGGCCAGCAGGGCTCTGGCCCAAGGCACCTGCTGATACTCGACCGTGTAACCGGCACGCTTGAGTGCGGTGCTGACAATGTCGGTCGCAAGCCCGCCATTTTGCAGCAAGGCGTCGGTGAAAGGTGGCCACGGGTCGGCAACAAGACGCAGCCTTTCAGCGGCATTGGCAGATGCCATCGCCAACACCACCAGCAACCCCAACGCTCGAAGCAGATACGGCATGCCTGGATTCCTGAAAGGACGCTTGCCGGGTCAACACCTGACAACGGCGAGGCCACCCTCCATAAGGATGACGCTGAGCCTGAGTGAAGACCCAAAACAGCCAATAAACAAGTCAAAAGCGTGCAGCAGAGTCTGGTTCTTCCCCACAACGGACCGGCCTGTTTGCGGACGATGACGCTGGCCGTTGTTGCGATGCTCCCTGGACGATATTCATCCCAGTGTCAGCGTTTATTGGGAATGACGCCAGATGCGTTTAGACTTCGCTTCTGGTTTCTCTGCGAGTCGGCAACATGTCTATCAAATGGATCTGCAAACACCACACCGAGCTGAACGTCCAACAGCTTTACGCCGTGCTGAAACTGCGCGCCGAGGTGTTCGTGGTGGAACAGCAATGTGTGTACCTGGACGTCGACGGACAGGACCTGACAGGTGACACCTGCCACCTGATGGCATGGCAGGAAGACCAACTGGTCGCGTACCTGCGCTTGCTCGACCCCATCCAGCAGGGCGGCGACGTGACCATCGGCCGCGTGGTCACGGCACCCTCGATTCGCAGCAAAGGCATCGGCCACGAACTGATGGTTCAGGCACTGGAACACGCCGAACGCAAATGGCCCGACCAGCCCATCTACCTGTCGGCGCAGGCGCACCTGCAGGGCTACTACAGCCGTTATGGCTTCAACCCGGTGGGCGAGGTCTACCTGGAAGACGACATCCCGCACATCGGCATGCGTCGGGATCTGGAGTGAGGGCAGCTGGTCTGCGTCGGTTACAAAAGCGGCGTGGCGAGAATTGAACGCTCGAAGTGATTAATGTCCAGGCTAGCTCAGCCTGATAGTTCGACACAAGAAGGCCGCTGTGCCTCACTTATGCGGCGGAATTGATCAAATTTGATCAGCCAATGGGGCCGTGCTAGCGTTCGCTTCAAGAATAGCCCCCACGCCTCGGGCAGGTCTTTGGCCTGTACTGCGCACCAGGGGGTTAGTTATTTGATCGTGCCCATCGCTCCGTGCTCATCGTTATACACAAGTCATCTGGCGATCCAGTGAGACAGCGGCGCCGCCGTGCTTTTTTGCGCGATAGTGCGGACACCGCCGATTGCGACGTGGGTGAAGG
>NZ_JARVSO010000040.1:0-10960 GCF_030209155.1 Pseudomonas sp. fls2-241-TYG-175
CGCGCATGACGCTGGAAAGCGAAAACCGTGGCGACGCACTGCCTGACCTCGAGGACTACGACTACCCCGGCCGCTTTGTCGACCGTGACCGGGGCAAGCACCTCGCCAAGCGAGCGCTGGAGCGTCATCGCAGCGACTACCAGTTGGTCGAAGGCAAGAGCGATCAGCCGTTGCTGGTCAGTGGCCATTTCCTGGCCATGACCCAACACCCCAAGACCAAATGGAACGACCTGTGGCTGCTCACCGAAATCCTGCACGAAGGCAAACAGCCGCAAGTGCTGGAAGAGTCGGTCACCAGCGACACCACTGACCTGAAGGATGACTTCCATCAGGGCTACCGCAACCGTTTCCAAGCCACCCCGTGGGACGTGCCGAACCGGCCGCCGCTGGACCATCCCAAGCCACGCATTCTCGGCAGCCAGAGCGCCGTGGTCACAGGCCCTCAGGGTGAAGAGATTCACTGCGATCAGTACGGCCGCGTCAAAGTGCAGTTTCATTGGGATCGCGAAGGCCAGGCCGACGACAAGACCAGTTGCTGGCTGCGGGTCTCATCCGCCTGGGCTGGCGCGATGTACGGTGGCATCGCCATTCCGCGTATCGGCATGGAAGTGCTGGTGACCTTCCTGGAAGGCGACCCCGATCAGCCGCTGATCACTGGCTGCCTGTACCACAAGGAAAATGTCGTTCCGTACGACCTGCCGGCAAACAAGACCCGTAGCACGTTCAAGACCCTCAGCTCACCGGGCGGCGGCGGTTATAACGAACTGCGCATCGAGGACCGCAAGGGACAGGAGCAGATCTACCTGCACGCCCAGCGCGACTGGGACGAGAACGTCGAGCACGACCAGAAGATCCGCGTCGGCAACGAGCGCCACGATACTGTCGAACAGAACAGTTACAGCGAATTCAAGGCCGAGGAACACCACACCGTCTACGCCGACCGCAAGGTCGAAGCCCGTGCCGACGATCACCTGACCGTGGCGGTCAATCAGCACGTGAAGATCGGCACAGGCCAGTTCATCGAAGCCGGTCAGGAAATCCACCTGAGCAGCGGCATGAAGGTCGTGCTTGAGGCCGGTAGCGAACTGACCCTTAAAGCGGGCGGCAGCTTCATCAAAATCGACGCCAGCGGCGTCACCCTGAGCGGTCCGGTGATCAACGTCAATACAGGCGGCAGTCCCGGCAGCGGCACTCCGTCAGCCCCGCTGATGCCGGGTCCGCTACAGCAGGCCGATGCCGACAAGGCCGGTGCGGTACTGACCCCGGCGCAGATCAACACCCTCAAACGCAATGCACCGTTCTGTGAAGAATGCGAGAAGTGCAAGGACGGTGCCTGTGCAATCTGACCGCCTCACGCCACGAGACTGGCTGACGCAACAACCGTTGCGCAAGAACGAACACCTGTACGTGGTCGTCAGCGCCGCCAGTGATGCCGACGCGCTTAAAACCCTGCACATGACTGAGCCAGACGCCGGATTTATCCCTCTCTGGGGCGGCACGCCTTATGACACCTGGCAACCGGTGATGCCCTACCTGAGCGAACTCAAGCCTCGATCAGCCTTCCTGACCTGGGTAGCTGAAACCGATGCCGAGGACTGGGGCTGGCTGGCCGTTTCAACGCATCCACCGCAGGTGGTATTCGAGCATCTCCGCAGCCTGACCCAAGTGAAGATGCCGGACGGGGCCGAGGTGTTTTTCCGGTTTTGGGATGGGCGGCATATTTATCCGATTCTGAGCGAACTCGGCGCAGAAGCGTCTGAGGTGGTTCCGGTTTTTGATCGTTATCTGATCAACGGACGAGCTTTGACAACCGGTCAGGGGGTCGTCGGTGATCCGATGCCGTTCCCTTGGTGGAGCGTGCCGGAGGCACTGATCAAAAAGCTTGCGGGCGACGACCCCAACACTGTCATCGACAACATGATGCAGTGGCTGCAAGAAAATGAAGCCGAACTGTACTTCTCGTTTCCCGAATCCAATCTGCGGCAGAAAGTGGCGCGTTTCGTAAAGCGTACCTCGCTCACGGAAGAAAACTATACCGGGCTCTTGAAAGCCCACTTGGAGAATGAGGTGACCGTATGAACATTTCCATGGGTTCTATCGTCGGCAACCTGACAGCCGAGCAACCCGATGCTCAGGTCATCATCAAGGATTTCAAGAAGTGCCTCGCGGACTACCGCAAACATGCCGAGGCCTGGTATGGCGGTATTCTGGATGCGGAACAGCAGTTTCAGGTAGGCGATGAAGTCGGCACCCAGGACAAGGACAGCAAGAGCAGCGCTGACCTGTATGCGACATGCCCGGCCAACGGCAAACTCAAGCTGGTGCACAGCTTCGAGTCCGCGCGTTTTGTACCGATCGGCAACACGCCTGTGCGACTTGTGCCTGTGGTCGACGGTTTATTCATGGGCAAGAATGAGGCTGGCGGTCCTATCAACGTGACCATTGGCCCCAGCGGCATCAAAGAAGTCACGGGGCTCAAGCCTAACCAGCAATACAAGATCACTTTTTTCCCCAACCCGACGCCCGCACAGATCGACAGCCTGTTCAACTCATACCAGGGTGTCATAGGTGAGCTTAGCGGCTGGCTGACCACCCAGTGGAGTACTGACTTTCTGCCGCTCTGGCAGGCGCATAGCAACGCGTCCATGACCGGGCGAGCCATGCAGCAGCTGGATTCGGCCTGGAAAGGTTTTCTCAAAGCAATCATGGGTTTGTGGGGGGATATAAAAAGTCTCTACAACCTGGTCGCCCATCCCCGGGAAAACTACGAAAAGCTGAAAAAGTTCTTCACCGAGGAAGAAATCAAACGCATCTACAACGCGTCCAAAGAAGCCATCCACACGGCGTTGCTGATTGCCAGCGACGAGCCGCTGATGTGGATCTATGTGGCTGCGATTGTAGCGTGGGTCAAGATGCTGCCGCCGCAGACCTGCACTGAAGTGCTCGCCGAACTAACCACCGAAGTGCTGATGAACATCTTGATCGGTGTCGTGCTGACCGGTGGTATCGGCCTGACTGTAAGGGTTGCCACCAAGGCACTCAAGGCGACGCAAAACAGCGGCAAAGTCATGGCGCTGATTGAAGACTTCACCTCAATGTTGATGAAGCTCAGCCGGAAAAACGCACAGGCTCACGCCGAAACCGCCAAGCCCCTGCTGCTGAATGCGGAGGCAAAGCTGAACCCTGCGCGCAAGACGGATGTCGCCATCGCGCCACCAAAACCGGCTGTCACGGCTACAGCTCCGAAGAAAAAACAGCCCATTTCCGGCACGGTGGAACCGGACGCGCAGGTTCAGGCACGGGGCAAGAAGAAGAACGCGACAAAGGTCGAACAGAAAGAGCACGTCGACGACGCACCTGCACAGTCGAAGAACCCGGCTGATCAACCTGCGCAGTGTGCCAATAATACATGCACAAATGGTGAGCCCGTTTCAATGGTCACGGGGGAGGAACTGTTAACGCTGACCGACGGAGAGTTGGATGGTTTGTTACGGCTGCCATGGACTCGCTTTTACCGAACCAGTGCAGTAGAAACTGATAATCGCTTGGGCTACGGCTGGAGCCACTCTCTTTCCCATCGCCTTCAACTGGACGATGAAGGAGTTCTGTGGACGGACAATGAGAACCGTCAAACCCGCTTTCCAATGCCCACCGAGCGACGCCCAGCCATAACCAATAGCTTGTCGAAATCGGCCATCTACCTCGGCGATACGCCAGGTGAGCTAGTCCTTAACCAAGCAGAACAAGGCGACCGCTTTTACCATTTTCGAGCAAACCGCCTGATAGCTGTCAGCGATGCTTATGGCAACCGGATACACATAAGCTATGACCTGGTTGACCGGGTTCAGCGCGTCGACAACGGTGCAGGGCGGGCCTTATTACTGCGCTATGAAGACCGTCATATTACAGCAGTGGATTATCAGCAACAGCGTTCAGAATATGATGATCGTGGTGAGCGACAAGACCCTTGGTTGACCATTCAGACGCTGGTTACCTATCAATACAACGAAAAAAACCAACTTCTGTCAGCGACCAATGCCGCCGGTGAGGTGGAGCATTATCGCTACAACGAACAGCACGTTATCCTTGAGCGACAGCTAGCGGGTGGTGCAAGTTTCTTTTGGGAATGGGAGCGTGAAGGCAAACTATCACGATGCGTTCGTCACTGGGCCAACTATGCGCAAATGGAAGCACGCTACATCTGGGACGATAAAGGCACCGTTACAGTTCTCAACACCGACGGCAGTGAGCAGGTCTACGTGCATGATGAGAATGCACGACTGATCAGTGAAACTGCGCCTGACGGCGCAGAAACGCAAAGAGCTTATGATGACGAAGGCCGCCTGATAGCGGAGAAAGACGCGCTCGGTGCTATCACCGAATATCATTACAACAATGCCGGACGCTTGATGTCCGTCGTACCAGCCGACGAAGAAGCAACGCACTACAATTACTTCGATGGTCAGCTCGTTGAGGTTCAACGCGGCGATGCGCGATGGAAATACGACCGCAATCGTCAAGGCGACATTACCGTCCAGATCGATCCGGACGGCAACGAAACCCATTACAGCTACGACCTGCACGGTCGCCTGCTGGAAATCCGTCACCCCGACGGCAGTCGCCACACGCTGGGCTGGAACGGCCTTGGCCAGTTGCTTGAAGAGCGCCTGCCTGATGGCGGTCAGCGCAAATACCGTTACGACGCCTTGGGTCGGCAGATCACCCGTCAGGAAGAAACCGGTGCCATCACCCATTACCAGTGGGACGCGGCCAACCGTCTGGCACAAATCACCCTGCCCGGCGGCGCCACCCGCGCGTTCACCTACAACGCCTATGGCAAAGTCACTGCCGAACGCGATGAGCTGGGCCGCATCACCCGCTATGAATATGCCGACAACCTGCATCTGGTCAGCCGCCGCATCAACCCGGATGGCAGCCAACTGCGTTATCGCTACGACAATGCCCGCCTGCTACTCACCGAGATCGAAAACGAGCGTGGCGAGCACTATCATCTCGACTACTACAGCAATGGCCTGATCCAGCGGGAAACCGGCTTCGATGGCCGCAGCACGGCCTATGAATACGACCTCAACGGCCAGCTGCTCAAGAAAACCGAGTTCGGCGACGACGGCAGCGAACTCGTCACCGAGTATCAGCGTGACAGCGCTGGCCGCCTGCTGGTCAAAACCCTGGCCGATGGCAGCACCATCCACTACCGCTACGACGCTCTCGGCCGCCTGGTCAGCGTCGACGACGGTCACTGGCCGCTCGCTTACGAATACGACCTGCAGGATCGCCTGATTACCGAGCATCAGGGCTGGGGCACCACGCGTTACGAGTACGACGCGCTTGGCCAGTTGAGCCATTGCCGCCTGCCTGACGGCAGCAAACTCGATTACCACCACCAGCGCGGCGGCCAGCTCGGCAGCATTGACCTCAACGGCTCGCGCCTGACCACACACCAGTTCAGCGCCGGTCGCGAGCAGCAACGCCAGCAGGGTCTGTTGCTCAGCCAGTATCAGTACGATGACCAGGGCCGCCTTCAGGCCCACAGTGTCAGCCAGCAGGACCGCAACCTGTTCCACCGCCACTACGCGTACGACGCCAATGGCAATCTGGCAGGCGTCAACGACAGTCGAAAAGGCAACCGCAGCTTCCACTACGACCCGCTGGATCGCCTGATCAGCGTGCGCGGCAGCACGCCGGAAAGCTTCGCCCATGACCCGGCCGGCAACCTGCTCGCCCAGAACGACCTACCCGTCGCCAACCTGGCCAACGTCAAAGGCAACCGCCTGCTCATGCAAGGCGACCGGCACTACGACTACGACGCCTACGGCAACCAGATCAGCGAGCGACGCGGCACCGGTCAGAAGCTTGTCACCGAATACCGCTACGACTGCCAGCACCGCCTGATCGGCGTCAGCCTGCCGGGCGGCAGTACCGCGTCCTACAAGTACGACGCTTTTGGCCGCCGCATCGAAAAGACCGTCGATGGCCACACCACCGAATTTCTGTGGCAAGGCGAGCGGCTCATAGCCGAAAGCGCAACCAACCGGTATCGCACCTACATCTACGAGCCGGGCACCTTCCGTCCCTTGGCAATGCTCGATGGCGAAGGTCCGCTGAAGGCCCAGCCGTTCTACTACCAGCTTGACCACCTCGGCACCCCACAGGAACTCACCGATTACAGCGGCGAGATCATGTGGTCGGCCAAATACCGAGCTTACGGCAACCTCGCCACCCTCGACATCGCCGAAATCGACAACCCGCTGCGCTTCCAGGGTCAGTACTTCGATGCCGAGACAGGCCTACACTACAACCGCCATCGCTATTACAATCCCGGCACTGGACGGTTCCTGACACCGGACCCGATCAAACTTGCGGGTGGGTTGAACAACTATCAGTATGTGCCTAACCCGACGGGATGGGTGGATCCGTTGGGATGGACATCAGGGAAAGGATCATGTCCCGGCTCATTGTCCTCATCTGAAAGCCCAGTTGGGACACCAACAAAAACTTCAAACAACCCTCTAAGTCCTTCGTTAGAAACAGACGCACATGGAAATGAAATCTATTATCGAACATTGAGCCCCGAACACTTAAATGAACTTAAAGCTAACGGTGAAATTCCGCCCACTAGTGAAACATTTATATCGCCATCACAAGCATACTCATCTGCATACAGTGGAAAACTTATAAGATTTACTACAAAGCCAGGAACCATGGAAGAGCTTAAGAAAATCGGAGTCACAGCCAATAGCGGAACTGCGCCATTATTCCCGGACATGGACCAGGCCAAAAAAGGCTGGAAGCTCTATAACGCTCTTTTCAAACTCGAGGGAAAAAGGAAGCCGCATATAAATAGTGGTAATGGCGTGGTCAACACTGGGCTAGGCAAGGGAGAAGCATTAAAGAGCTTTAACAAGAACATTATAAAATTCGAAGAGCTTTAATAAACCGGAGATCGTAAAATGAAAAAAATATATGACTTATCAGTAATGCTTGAAGAAAATCCTGAGTACGCAAAGAAAATCCAAGCATTGACCCTCAACGAAGCAAAACCTTTTTTAGGCCTAAAAGGCGTATTTGGACTTTTTGGTTCAACACAATGGTGGGACAATATAAAAAACAAAGTTACACCTCAAGAAGAAATCGAAGGAGTAATTACGAAGATCTATCGCACAGGACAAGACAACACTGAACAATACAACACGATAGAAATCTTGTGCGACAACAAAAAAACAGCTATAGAGGGTATGTACGCAAACAAGAAGAGTGACAAGGCTCTTTATAAACCCGGAGCAAAAATCAAAATAAAGTATGTTATTGAACCTTTAAAAGATCAGCCAGCATCGGACGGATCTCAAAACAATATAAAAACTGTTTTAGAGGTTTACTTAAGCACTCAACATTAAACCCTAAGACAAGATAATGAATCTGCGCCACACTGAGATCAAGCTTTACTGGCAGGCAACCTATAGATCAAGCTCAACAAAAAACCTCAGCCAAATACAACAATAACGCTACTTTAAAATCTTACCTCAAGGCTGTGATTTTATGGATTCGCGGATGTATTGAGCCCGGATCAATACATTGCACTCATCAGAAGCCTTTTTGCAAAATAAGATAATTCTTTCACCCTAATTCAGCATTGAATTACCGGCTCAAGCTCCCCGATTTCTCTGCTGCGAAATCTTTTAGGATCAACATCGGAACGGAAGTTTTTTCGAAAAAATATAAGGCATCAGGCAATGGCTGGGCAAGTAATAACACCGCTCGCGGTACATGAGCTCAAGCCGATCGAGGATCTGCTGCACATGTACGGTTAAGCGATTAAGGCGCTTCCCCCGTACTGATCCTCCTCCAGAGGCCCACGCTAAAATCGCCTCCATCACCAGCAGATAGAGGTATCCAAGCCTGCGGAAATAGCAATATGCTACCCGACACGAAGGAATCAAATTTCCGAGTCATGCTTATTCAATGGATGGAATTCAATGCATGCTGGACGTTAAAGCCCCCACCACTACTCTGCCTGAAGGCGCCTCCGCTGATTGTCGGATGCATGGCCCCGTCAGGCGTGATCAGCCCTTCCTTTCAGACTCAGATCAGGGTCGTGCCTGTCCTGATCTGTACGCGTCAAGAGCGTGCCATCCCGCTTTGCAACGATCAAAACGTTCTTTGCAGATGTCGGCAGCGGAAACTGGCTTTTTAACTATCCGGCCAATCCTGCCTGGGATGTCAGCACGCGATTGCTTGTCTGGCCATCCGCACACGATGCTGAAGATGATGGTCTGCTCACACGGACGTAGTACCTCGATATCAACACTCACCTCGTTATCGCTCAACGCAGAGTAAAGCCATGCGCGCCACCTCACTCCACCTGAAATTTCTGATCGCAATTCTGACCCTGTTGGGGATCGGGGTTACGGCCTATCAGATTGCCGTTCTCGGCATCCCGATGACTCAGAATGAAACCGATCATCTCTGGAACATTGATGCCAAGGTCGAGTTTCAGGCCAATGTCGGGGACGCGATCAAGGTTCAGATGTTCTTGCCTTCGCTGGCATCGGACTACGTAAACCTCAACGAAAGCTTCATTTCCAGGAACTATGGCGTGAGCGTCAATGTGGTGGACGGCAATCGCAAGGCGACCTGGTCATCGCGTCGGGCCAAAGGGACTCAGGAGCTGTATTACCGGCTGGTGCTGACCGAGCGATATCGTGGAGAGAAGCCCAAGGAAAAAGGACCGATCTATCGCGACAGTCTGCCGGTTGCGGGTGCAGAGAAAATCGCGGCAGAGGCTCTGGTGGCACCGATCCGCCGGCATTCCGCCGACGTCGAAACCTTCATGAGCGAGGCCATCAAGCGCGTCAACGATACGGGTAACGATGACGCGAGGTTCCTGCTGGCTGGCAATACGTCGGTAGAGAAAAAAGCGCAGATCACTGAGTTGCTGCTCTCACTCGCACATGTTCCGATGGAAAGAGTCCACACGATCCGGCTGGTAGCCGATCAGCCGCAAACGCCCGAACTCTGGCTGCGCAGTTTCAATGGCAAGAAGTGGCTGTACTTCAACCCGGACACAGGCCAGGCCGGGTTACCGGATGACAGGCTGTTGTGGTGGATCGGTAACGAAGACCTGATCACTGTCGATGGCGGAAAGAACGCAACGGTAAGCTTCAGCCTGAACAACAGCGAAATGAACGCCATGCAGTTGGCCAAGCTGGCGGACGCAAGCGCAGAAAAAAGTTTTCTGTCCTATTCGTTGTACGGTCTGCCGCTGGAGACTCAGAAAACATTCATGATCATGATTGTGATCCCGGTCGGCGTGCTGGTGATTTTGCTGCTGCGCAACCTGATCGGTCTTCAGACACTGGGCACGTTCACTCCCGTGCTCATCGCGCTGGCGTTCAGGGAAACCCAACTCGACGTTGGCATTCTGCTGTTCACGGGCATCACCGCATTGGGCCTGATGCTTCGCTCTTATCTTGAACACCTGAAACTGCAGATGCTGCCTCGCCTGTCCGTAGTGCTGACCTTCGTCGTGATATTGATTGCCGCGGTCAGTCTGCTCAGCCACAAGCTGGGGCTGGAGCGCGGGCTTTCGGTGGCTCTGTTTCCGATGGTGATTTTGACGATGACCATCGAGCGCCTGTCCATTACCTGGGAAGAAAGCGGCGGCGGGCACGCCCTGAAAGTCGCAATCGGCACCCTCTTCGCCGCGTCGCTGGCGCACATCATCATGAGCGTGCCGGAGCTGGTCTACTTCGTCTTTACCTTCCCGGCCGTGCTGCTGGTCCTGACCGGCTTTATGCTGGCGATGGGTCGCTATCGCGGCTATCGCCTGACAGAGCTGGTCGAGCTGAAAGCGTTCGTGGAGAGAAAAGCCTAATGACCGGCCTGTGGAAAATCCGCAAGGCCCTGAACGCATGGGGCATACCGGGCATCAATCGGCGCGATCTCGATTATGAGCTCACGTACAACAAGCGCAGGCTCAGCAAGCTGGCCGATGACAAGATCCTCACCAAGGAACGGGCGACGCAGGCGGGCCTTGAAGCGCCGCAGACCTATGGCGTCATTGCCATTGAAAGAGAGATCAGAAAGCTCGGCCAGATTGTCGACGGGCACAGTGACTTTGTCATCAAACCTGCCCGAGGCACGGGCGGAAAAGGCATTATGGTTATCACCGAACGCTTCGAAGACCGTTATCGAACGCTGTCCGGGCAGATCGTCACCCACGCGGACATTGAGGACCATGTTTCAGACATCCTCAGCGGAGCCTATTCGCGGGGCGACAAGGATCGTGCGCTGGTCGAGTATCGGGTTATTCCGGACGACGTCTTTCAAGGCTTCAGCGGTGACGGAGTTCCGGACATTCGCGTTACCGTGTTGATGGGCTACCCGGTGATGGCCATGCTGCGTATTCCCACGCGGCAATCGGCCGGCTGGACCAGTCGGCAACCGGACGCCATCGGTGTCGGGATCGACATCGCGTCTGGCATGACCTTGCGAGGTACCTGGCTCAAGGATATTGGAAAGCCTCTGGACAAGACTGATGTCATCGAAGGCTTCCGGCTGCCGGCCTGGAACGACTTCATGAAGCTTGCTGCCAGGTGCCACGAGCTTTGCGGGCTGGGTTACATCGAAGTGGACATGATGCTGGATCAAAATCTCGGGCCTCTGGTTATTGAAATCAACGCCCGACCCGACCTGAGTGCACAGATCGCCAACGAATGTGGCCTGGCCTATCGAGCCGAGGGTGTGGAGGCTCGCATCAGAGAACTGGCTCGAGGCGGCGCTGCTGATACTCCGGAGCAGCGAGTGCTTTTCGCACAGAAGTTTCTGGGGCAGATCAGCGGCAGTGTGCAACGTTAGAGGCCGGATATCGCCCCACGCTCCGTCCTGATCGTTATACACAAATC
Organism: Pseudomonas sp. fls2-241-TYG-175; assembly: GCF_030209155.1. Lineage (NCBI taxonomy): Bacteria > Pseudomonadati > Pseudomonadota > Gammaproteobacteria > Pseudomonadales > Pseudomonadaceae > Pseudomonas > Pseudomonas sp. fls2-241-TYG-175. Next base: position 10,923 of record NZ_JARVSO010000040.1, read on the forward strand.
CGCCTCAACACTGATCGTGCCCATCGCTCCGCGTGGGC
>NZ_JARVSO010000055.1:0-9061 GCF_030209155.1 Pseudomonas sp. fls2-241-TYG-175
CGAATCAGCGCCAGGACTCAGCCTTCACCCACGTCGCGTTCTGCGGTGTTCATGCTACCGCGCTACAAAAGCGCATCAGTGCCGCAGCTTCGCTGGATAGCCAGGTGACTTGTGTATAACGATGAGTGCTCTGCGCCACATCACGGCCGGACGCGGAGCGTCCTGAGCGGCGTTACCACGCTGGACCGTGGGAACGATCAGAGATCTCAAGGACGCTGATCGTGCCGATGCTCTGCGTCGGCATGCAGCCCGTGACGCTCTGCGTCACAAATGGCACAGGATGCGGGGCAGTCCGTCGAACGCTCAATTTGCGCCATCGTTTCGGAGAACCCGACGAGACCAGGAAACGCCTTGAAACGCATGGTCACAAGATGAAACAGGACACTGGCGGCGACCTGATGCGTTGTGTGGTGTAAGCTCAGCCGCTGTTGGTTATCCCATCGAGAGGCCTATGCAGTCCAACTTCCGACGCTCGACCCTGGCGGCGCTCCGCGGTTTTGCCCTGCCGGGCGATGCAATCTCCATCGTCCCCTCTGCCGCCGACTACCGGCGCTGCCTGCTGGAAAGGATCGCTTCGGCGACCCGCCGCATCTACATCATCGCGCTGTACCTTCAGCAGGATGAAGCGGGCCAGGAAATCCTCGATGCCCTTTACGCTGCCAAAACTGCCCGCCCGGAGCTGGAAGTGGTGGTGCTGGTCGATTGGTTTCGGGCTCAGCGCGGCCTGATCGGTGCCGGACGCCAGCCGGGCAATTCGACCTGGTATCAGGCGCAGAATCTTGAGTACGACCAGGAAGTGCCGATCTACGGCGTACCGGTCCAGACCCGCGAGCTCTTCGGCGTGTTGCACCTCAAGGGCAGCGTGATCGATGACTGCGTTATCTACAGTGGCGCCAGCATCAATAACGTCTACCTGCACAAGCTCGACAAGTACCGGCTGGACCGCTATCACCTGATCGAGAGCGCACCGCTGGCAGACAGCTTCGTGGATCTGGTGCAGCGCGAAATACTGCCTTCACCGGCCGTGCATCGCCTGGACCTGCAGTCTCCGCCCAGTTCACGCAGCCTGCGCGGCGAGATTCGTGCCTTTCGCAGCAACCTCAAACGTGCGGCCTACGACACCTCCTCGGGCGAAAAGGAAAGCGGTGAGTTTCGCGTCGTGCCGCTGCTGGGCGTCGGTCCGCGCAACGGTCTGAACCGCACCATCTGCGACCTGATCGCTTCCAGCAAGATCCAGCTGACCATCTGTACGCCCTACTTCAATCTGCCGGTGGCCGTGACCCGCGAAATCAACCGGGCGCTCAAGCGCGGTGTAAATGTCGATATCATCATCGGCGACAAGACCGCCAACGACTTTTTCATCCACCCGGACGAACCGTTCAAGGTGATCTCTGCCCTGCCCTATCTGTATGAGATCAGCCTGCGACGTTTCACCCAGAAGCACCGCAAGGCCATTGCCCAGCACCGTTTGAACGTGCACTTGTGGAAGCATGGCGACAACACCTTTCACCTCAAGGGCATCTGGGTCGATCAGCGTTATACCCTGCTGACCGGCAACAACCTGAACCCGCGCGCGTTCAACCTCGACCTGGAAAACGGACTGCTGATCGATGATCCGCAAGGTCAGTGGACTGCGCCGCGACAAGCAGAGATCACCCACCTGATGCGCAACACCCAGCGCGTCAGCCAATACGACGAGCTGGACACGCTGGCGAATTACCCCGAAGGCGTGCGCAAGTTTTTGCGCCGCGTGAGTCGTGTCAGGGTCGAGCGTCTGCTGTACCGGATTCTGTAGAAGACGCTGACGGCACAAGACGGTGTTCGCGATGTTGTTCGCGGACACCGTTGCGATTAACCCGCCAGGGCAATCAACTGCTGACGCTGCGCATCGGTCAGGGTCGGGCCAAACCCGGCGCCGACGTTTTCGGCCATGTAACGCGGGTTCCCGGTGCCTGGAATCACACAGGTAACAGCGGGATTGGCCAGCAGAAATTTAAGCGCCAGTTGCGGCCAGCTGTTCACTTCGACCTGCGCAGCCCAGCCCGGTAAAGGCTTGTCCTTGAGCCGCGACAACAGTCCGCCGCCACCAAACGGCCGATTGCAGATGACCGCCACACCGCGTTCCCTGCACAGCGGCAGGATCCGTTTCTCGACGTCACGGTCGTCAAGAGCATAGTTGATCTGTAGAAAATCCAGTGGCTCGCTCTTGAGCACCGCTTCCACGTCAGCATAAGCGCTCGAGGTGTAGTGGCTGATCCCGATGTAGCGGATGCGGCCCTGCTCCTTCCACTCGCGTAATGTCGGCAGATGGGTCTTCCAGTCCAGCAGGTTATGAATCTGCATCAGGTCGATCCGGTCAGTCTGCAGCAGCTTGAACGACTCCTCCATCTGCGCGATGCCTTCGCTACGTCCCCGCGTCCAGACCTTGGTTGCCAGAAACGCAGGAGATCGCGGCTCATGAATCGACAGTAATTCCCCGGTGGTCTGCTCGGCGCGCCCGTACATGGGCGAGCTGTCGACCACACTGCCGCCTGCCGCGAACAACGCGTCGAGAACCGGGCGCAGCTGCTTGTAGGCCGGGCTGGAAGTGGCCACATCAAAACCGCGATAAGTGCCAAGGCCAACGACAGGCAGCGGTTCATTGCTGGAGGGAATCGCTCGGGTCTGCATGGTCTTGCCTCCGGATGTCAGTTTTGAGGGAAGTGATGAAGGGTCGGACGGCGATGGCAGCGTCGGCGGTTTCTGGTCACCGGCAGCAGTGTCGAACACCAGTGCGGCGCCGACACCTGCCGCCAGGGTGAGCAGTCTTCTGCGGGTCAGGTGATGGGGTGGCGTCATGACGTTCTCCTTATCTGTCCTGCACGTGCTTCATTTTGAGTGTTCAGGACCGCTTGGCCCCCAACTGCTTCCACATCTTTTGCGTGATTTTCTGCCGATTACGGTAACCCGCCCACGGATCGCCTTTCAATTCACGCAGACGTTGCTCCAGATTGGTGACGTCCCATTGAGCCGAGGACGTTAGCCCCGCCAGCTCATCGAGCGCTATCGGCACCGAAACGGGAAGCCCGGGCCGGGCACGAACCGAATAGGCGGTGACCGTACTGCCGCCGCGGCTGTTACGCAGGTAGTCGACGAAAATGCGGCCGACGCGGTTTTTCGGGCCCATGGTGGCGGTGAAACGCTCGGGCAGCTGTTGGGTCACGAACTCGGCGATGGCTTTGGCGAAGCCTTTGACCGTATCCCAGTCGGCATGCCGGGCGAGCGGCACGATAATGTGCATGCCTTTGCCGCCGCTGGTTTTCAGAAAGGCGTCAAGCCCAAGCTCTTCAAGCACCGCCAGCACCATTTGTGTGGCCTCGATCATGCTGCGCCAGGGCAAGGCCGGATCCGGGTCAAGGTCGAGCACCAGGTGGTCAGGCGTTTCGATGCGATCGCTGGTCGACCCCCAGGTATGAAACTCGATGGCGCCCATTTGCGCGGCACCGACCAGGGCCTGAACCGTGTCGATTTCCATCAGCGCGGCGTGGCCCGGATCAAGCTTGCGATCCAGTTGCCGGATATGGGGAATCGCCAGGCGCTCGGAGTGTTTCTGAAAGAATTGCTCGCCGTCGATACCCTCGGGGCAGCGCAGCAGCGCGACGGGGCGATTGTTCAGATACGGCAGGATCCAGTCGGCAATCGATTCATAAAACTGGGCCAGTTCGATCTTCTGCGTGCCGCTCTTGCTGTCGATCACTCGATCCGAATGGCTGATGCCGACACTCGCGACATTGACCTTGCCTCGCGCCGTCTTGCTCGCAACTGGAGTCTGCGCAGCCTTCGCTTTAGCACCCTTGGCAGCTTTGGGGCGGCTGGCAATGTCGGCTGGCTGAGGGTACTCACGCACCACCTCACTGGCGGGTTTGTCGCTGCGCAATCCTACGAAAGCTGCCTGACGCAGAATGCCTTCCCGCGTCCACTCCGCGAATTCGGCCTCGCAGATCAGTCGCGGTTCTACCCACTGCACACCCCGCGCCTGTGCCGAGGTGAGCTTCTTGTCGAGCGGCGAGGTATCGCGCTCCAGCGGCTGCAACTGATCGTGCAACTGTTTGAGGGTCTGACTGGTGAAACCGGTGCCGACCCGCCCTGCATAGACCAGACCGTCATCATCATTGACCGCCAGCAGCAAGGCGCCGAACGCCGAGCGACTGCCCTGCGGCGCGGTGTAACCGACGATCACGAACTCCTGACGCAGCCGACATTTGAGCTTGATCCAGTCGGCGTTGCGCTTGCTGACATACAGACTGCCGGCCCGCTTGCCGATCACGCCCTCCAGCCCCATCGCGCTGGCGCTTTCGACGATGTCCTTGTGCCCCGAGCGAAACGCATCGGAGAAACGCAACAGACGACTGCGCTGTTTACCGAGCACCTGTTTGAGCGCATCGCGGCGCTGCTCGATGGGCACCTCACGCAGGTCCTCACCAGTCAGATACGGCATGTCGAACAGGTAATAGAGAATGTCCTTGCTGCGACCGATTTCAAAGGCATTCTGCAACGCCTGAAAATCCGGCAGCCCCTGGTCGTTGAGCACCACGACTTCGCCATCGAACCAGGTGTCCTGCAGTTTCAGCGCCTTGATCGCCTTGGCCAGCTCGGGCAGCCGCTCGGTCCAGTCGTGGCCGTTGCGGGTAAAAAGCCGCACGTCATCGCCCTGAATACGCGTCAGGATGCGATAGCCGTCGAACTTGATTTCGTACAGCCATTCACCCGCAGGGGGCGCGTCCACCAATGTAGCGAGTTGCGGGGTAAGCAATTCGGGAAGCGCGGCCTTTGCCTTGGTGCGGGAAGACATGCGGGAAGGTTTGGCCGGTGCCGTATCGGTTTTGGTCTTTGTCGACCGGGGTTTGGCCTTCGATGCCGGAACCCGTCCGACGCCGACATGCGCACCGCTGATCACGCTCTGCGGCTGTTGCTCGATGATGTCGTATTCGTCGGCAGGCCGGGCGACCGAATCCTTTTCCTTGATCAGCAGCCACTGCTCCTTGCTGCCGCTGCCCTTGAGCCGGGTACGCACCAGTGCCCAGTCACCGGTGAGCTTTTCGCCGATCAGCGTGAACTTGAGTTTGCCCTCAGCGTAGGTCTTGCGCGGGTCGCCATGCGGCTCCCAGACGCCACGGTCCCAGACAATGACGTCGCCACCGCCATACTGCCCCTTGGGAATGCTGCCTTCGAAACTGGCGTAACCCAGCGGGTGATCCTCGACATGCACCGCCAGGCGTTTCTGGGTCGGATCAAGGCTCGGCCCCTTGGGCACCGCCCAGCTTTTGAGCGTGCCGTCCAGCTCAAGACGGAAATCGTAATGCAGGTGGCTCGCGTCGTGCTTCTGAATGACGAAGCTCAACGCATGAGCCTTTGCCGAGCGCATTTTACTGCCCGCCTCGGCAGGCTCCGAGGTGATGTCGAAGTTGCGTTTGCGCGTGTATTCGCTGACAGGCTTGGCCATGGTCAATGTCTCCGTACGGCTCAGGAGGCCTTGCTGGTTTTCTTGCGAGCCGGCGCACGGCGCTTGGCGGGTTCTTTGGTGTCGGGCGCCTTGGACTTGGCGGATTCGCTGGCGGACGCCTTGGCCTTGGTCGCAGGTTTGCTCGCCTTGCTCTTGCTGGCGCCGCCCTTGCCCGCCAGGCTGCGGCGCAACAGGTCGGTCAGATCGATGACATCGGCGCTCTTGCGCTCTTCCTCGCCCTGATCGGTTTCAAGGTCCTGGATCTTGCCCTCTTTTGCCTTGGTCTCGACCAGTTGCATGATTTTGTCCTGAAAGGTGTCGCGGTAGTCTTCCGGCGTCCAGTCGGCACTCATGTCCTTGACCAGACGCTTGGCCATATCGCGCTCGCTCTTGTTCAACTGCACGTCGGTGACCGCATCGCTCAGGTCCAGATCATCGAGCTCGCGCACATCGGCGGGCCAGCGCAGGATCACCATGACCAGCGCTGAAGCCAGCGGCATGACGGCAGCCAGATGCTCCTTGGTGTGCAGCACCACATTGGCCAGCGCTACTTTTTTGGTGTCGTGCAACGTCTCGCGCAGCAGGGCGTAGACCTTTTCGCCGCGCTTGTCGGGGGTCAGAAAGTAAGGGGTGTCGATGTTCTGCAAGGGAATCTGCTGGCTGTCGACGAAGCCGAAGATATCGATGGTTTGCGTGGACTTGGGATGCGCAGCACGGATCTCCTGCTCGCTGAGCACCACGTAACGGTCTTTCTCGTACTCGACGCCCTTGACGATGTTCTCGCTGGACACTTCCTTGCCGGTGACCTTGTTGATGCGCTTGTAGCCCACCGGATCCATGCTGCGCTTGTCGAGCCAGTCAAAATCGACACCTTTCGATGATGTCGCCGAAATCAGTGCCACCGGTATATGCACCAGCCCGAAACTGATCGCGCCCTTCCAGATTGCCCTTGCCATTGCCTGACTCCCTCTGAACTTAAAAAGGTGACAGGCCGGGGTGGGCAAAGTTTCGGCCGGCAGACGAGCGCCAGAGCGGTGTAAGCGAGGCACCCGAAGGTCTGACTTTTATTTATATAACCTAAGAGTCTAAAAATATGGATTAACGTTCTTTTACGGAATAAATCTGAGTGTCTATAAATGGCGTCACTCCGAGGCGCTGTCGACCTGCTGTCCGGGATCCAACAGTTGCCTTCAACGACTCTGACCCGGCCGACCACTCAAGGATTTTTCATGAACGTTTTCTGGTTTCTTCCGACTCACGGCGATGGCCATTATCTGGGTACGACCAAGGGCGCGCGCCCGGTCACGCTCAATTACCTCAAGCAGGTGGCGCAGGCGGCTGATGATCTGGGTTACTACGGCGTACTGATTCCCACCGGGCGTTCATGCGAAGACTCGTGGGTAATCGCCTCGGCGCTGGTGCCGCTCACTGAAAAGCTCAAGTACCTGGTGGCGATTCGTCCGGGCATCATTTCTCCAACCGTGTCGGCGCGCATGGCGGCAACGCTGGATCGACTGTCCGGCGGCCGCTTGTTGATCAATGTCGTCACCGGCGGCGACCCGGACGAGAATCGGGGCGATGGCAGCTTCCTCGATCATAGTGAACGCTATGAAGTGACCGACGAGTTCCTGAAAATCTGGCGTCGGGTCCTGCAAGGCGAAGCTGTGGACTTCGAAGGCAAGCACCTGCGCGTGCAAAACGCCAAGGCGCTCTACCCGCCGATCCAGAAACCCTATCCTCCGTTGTATTTCGGTGGTTCTTCCGACGCGGCCCACGACCTGGCTGCCGATCAGGTTGACGTTTACCTGACCTGGGGCGAGCCTCCAGCCGCCGTCGCCCAGAAGCTGGCTGATGTGCGGGAACGCGCGGCACGCAAGGGCCGGACCGTGAAGTTCGGAATTCGCCTGCACGTCATCGTCCGCGAGACCAGCGAAGAAGCCTGGAAGGCCGCGAGCACGCTGATCGAACACATCAGTGACGACACCATCGCCGCAGCGCAGAAATCCTTCTCGCGTTTCGACTCCGAAGGACAGCGCCGCATGGCTGCCCTGCACGACGGGCGTCGAGACAACCTGGAGATCGCACCGAACCTGTGGGCAGGCGTCGGTCTGGTGCGCGGCGGCGCTGGCACTGCACTGGTGGGCAACCCCGAAGAAGTGGCGGCGCGCATCAAGGAATACGCGGACCTGGGCATCGAGAGCTTCATCTTCTCCGGCTACCCGCATCTGGAAGAAGCCTATCGCTTTGCCGAACTGGTGTTCCCGCTGCTACCGGAGCCTTACGCCAGCCTGGCGGGACGCGGCATCACCAACCTGACCGGCCCGTTCGGCGAGATGATCGCCAACGACCTGCCGCCGCAGGCCAAGTGATGTCGGTGCAACTGCTGACCCTACCTCACTCGCCTGCACTGGCCACCTCGATCAGGGCCACGGCGCAGGTGTTCGAAGACCCGAAATCCAGAGCCCTGCTGGAGCACGTCAGGCAGGTGGCACCCAGCGACGCCAGTGTGTTGATCATTGGCGAAACCGGCACGGGCAAGGAACTGGTAGCCCGTCATGTCCATGCCCTCAGCGCCCGCCGCGACAAGCCATTCGTGGCGGTCAACTGCGGAGCCTTTTCCGAAAATCTGATCGAGGCCGAGCTGTTCGGTCACGAGAAAGGTGCCTTTACCGGTGCTATCGGCGCCAAGGCAGGCTGGTTCGAAGAGGCCAATGGCGGCACGCTGTTTCTCGACGAGATCGGCGATCTGCCCATGAGCCTGCAGGTCAAATTGCTGCGAGTGCTTCAGGAGCGCGAAGTGGTGCGTCTGGGTTCGCGCAAGAGCATTCCGATCGATGTGCGGGTGCTGGCGGCCACCAACGTGCAGCTAGAGAAAGCCATCAACGCCGGACACTTCCGTGAGGACCTCTACTACCGGCTGGACGTGGTCAATCTGGAACTGAGCCCGCTGCGGGACCGACCGGGCGACATCCTGCCGCTGGCGCTGCATTTCATTCAGGTCTACAGCCAGCGTCTCAGGAACGGCCCGGTCAGGGTCAGCCCGGAAGCCGAGCACAAGCTGAAAACCTACAGCTGGCCCGGCAATATCCGCGAGCTGGAAAACGTGATTCACCACACCCTGCTGGTTTGCCGTGACGGGGTGATCCAGCGCGACGACCTGCGCATGTCCAACCTGCGTATCGAGCGCCAGGATGATTACACTCAGCAGGAAGAGACCCCGGAACAGTTGCTGAACCGGGCATTCCAGACGCTGTTCGAAGAACAGGCCGGCGCCCTGCATGAGAAGGTCGAAGACGCGCTGCTCAGAGCAGCGTATCGGTTCTGCCATCACAATCAGGTGCACACCGCCAGCCTGCTAGGCCTGACACGCAATGTGACACGCACCCGGTTGATCCGAATCGGCGAACTGGCCGTCAACAAGCGCAGACCGGGTGAGGCCCTGCAGGGAGACCGGATGTTGCACCTCTCCGTGTGACCGGACCTTCGCCCTCTCATCGTTATACACAAGTCATCTGGCTATACAGTGAGACAGCGCACTGCCGTGCTTTTTTGCGCGATAGTGCGGACACCGCCGATTGC
>NZ_JARVSO010000045.1:0-8617 GCF_030209155.1 Pseudomonas sp. fls2-241-TYG-175
ATGTCGCCGGTGACAGCGTGGCGCGCGGCTACTTGAATCGTCCGGAAATGACCGCAGAGCGATTCCTGCGTGATCCGTTCCACAACAATCCAGAAGTACGTATGTACCGCACCGGTGACCTGGCACGATGGAACGCCGATGGCACGCTGGAATACCTCGGCCGTAACGACGACCAGGTGAAGATCCGTGGCGTGCGCATTGAGCTGGGCGAGATCGAAGCCCAGCTGAGCCAGTTGCCGGGCATCGAGGAAGCCTTGATCGTTGCCCGTGAAGACGAGCCGGGCCAGCCGAGGCTGGTGGGTTACTTCACCGAACAGGCAGACGTCGCCACCTTGAACGTGGGCGAACTGCGCACGGCCTTGCTGGCTACGCTGCCGGGCTATATGGTGCCCAGCGCACTGGTCCGTCTGGACGCCTGGCCCTTGACGGCCAATGGCAAGGTCGACCGTCGTGCCTTGCCCGTACCGGATCGTGACGCATTGAACACCGGCGAATACCAGGCGCCGCAAGGCGAGCTGGAAATTGCCTTGGCGGCGATCTGGAGCGAATTGCTGCAGGTCGAGCGGGTAGGGCGTCACGACCGATTCTTTGAACTGGGCGGCCACTCACTGCTGGCCATGCGTATGGTGTCCCAGGTGCGTCAGCGCCTCTCGCTGGAGCTTGCACTGGGCGATCTGTTTGCCGACAGCGCACTGGCAGCCGTTGCGCGCTGCCTGGGCAGCACCGGGCGCAGTGAGCTGCCTGCCATCCAGGTCATCCGCCATGAAGGGCCGGTGCCGCTGTCCTTTGCCCAGCAACGATTGTGGTTTCTGGCGCAAATGGAAGACGCCAACAGTGCCTACAACATTCCGCTGGGTCTGCAACTGAACGGCCAGTTGGATACCCGCGCACTGAAACGCGCCCTTGAGCGCATCGTGGTCCGCCACGACAGCCTGCGCAGTCGTTTCATACAGCAGGAAGGCGAGGCTCGTGTTGAGGCCGCAGCGGCGTCAGTCGTCCCCGATCTGCTCTGGCAGGACCTGCGCGGTCAGGACGAACAGGCGCTGCAACGTGTGGTTCGCGAAGAAGCCGCACAGCCGTTCGATCTGCTGGATGACCTGCCGATTCGTGGGCGTCTGCTGTGCCTGGCCGAAGACCGGCACGTGCTGTTGCTGACCCTGCACCACATCGTCGCCGATGGTTGGTCGCTGGGCGTATTCACCCGTGAACTCACCGCGCTGTACCGGGCTTTCAGTCAGGGGCTGGACGATCCGCTGCCGCCGCTGGCCTTGCAGTACGCCGATTACACACTGTGGCAGCGCGACTGGCTGGACGGTGAGCGCATGAGCCATCAGAGCGATTATTGGCATCAGGCGCTGAGCGGCGCGCCAGCGCTGTTGACCCTGCCCACCGACCGGCCACGCCCGGCGCGTCAGGACTACTCGGGGGCGAGCGTTGCCGTGCGTCTTGATCCGCGCCTGTGCGATGACCTGAAAACCTTCTGCCAGCTTCATGCCGTGACACCGTTCATGCTGTTCATGGGCGCCTGGGCCGTGCTGCTGGCTCGCTTGTCAGGACAGTCCGAGGTGGTGATCGGCATGCCGGTGGCCAACCGCCGGCGCAGCGAAGTCGAAGAACTGATCGGCCTGTTCGTCAACACCCTTGCCGTGCGCATCGACACGTCCGGCGAGCCCGACGCCAGCACCTTGCTGGCGCACATCAAGTCTCAGGTGATCCAGGCTCAGGAACATCAGGACCTGCCGTTCGAGCAGGTGGTGGAGCGCTTGCGGCCGCCACGCAGTCTGGCCCACAGCCCGCTGTTTCAGGCCTCGCTGGCCTGGGACGGAAGCCAGGGGCTTGGGCTGCAACTGGGCGACCTGCACCTGCAACCGTTGTCTGATCAACCGACCTTTGCCAAGTTCGATCTGACCCTGAGCATGGGTGAGACGGATGAAGGGTTCGGTGGTGTGGTGGATTACGCCACGGCACTGTTCGACGAGTCGACCGTTGTACGTTATGTGGGTTACCTAGAGCAGTTGCTATGGACGATGGTCGGCAACGCGCACGCCGTGCCTGCCAGAGCCGGATTGCTGGGGCCTCAGGAACGCCGCCGTCTGTTGGTCGAGTTCAATGCCAGCGAGCAGGATTTCCAACTCGATCAGCCTCTGCAGGCACTGTTCGAGGCTCAGGTCGCCCGAACGCCGGATGCCGTTGCGCTGGAGTCGGCCGGTGTCTGCCTGAGCTATCGCCAGCTCAACGAGGCTGCGAATCGTCTGGCTCATCATCTGATCGGGCAGGGCGTGCAGACTGAAAGCCGCGTCGCGGTGTGCCTGCAGCGTGGTCCGCAGCTGGTGGTCGGCCTGCTGGCTGTGCTCAAGGCCGGCGGTGCCTATGTGCCGCTGGATCCGGGCTACCCGATGGATCGTCTGGCCTACATGCTCGGCGACAGCGAAGCCGTGGCGCTGCTGGTCGATGGCACGACGCAGGCGCGTTTTGCCGATCGCCCGCTGCCGCAGGTCAATCTGGACAGTTGCACCTGGAACGCACAATCGCCAGAGAATCCGGTTGTTCAGGGGTTGGGCGCGGGCCATCTGGCTTACGTGATCTACACCTCGGGCTCTACCGGAGCGCCCAAGGGCGTAATGGTCGAACATCGCGGCCTGTGCAATCTGGTGCAGTGGAGTTCGCAATTGTGTCCGCCGGTGCCGAACGGTGCGCTGCTGCACAAGACGCCGGTGAGTTTCGATGCCTCGGTCTGGGAACTGTTCTGGCCCCTGTGTGCGGGCATGCGTCTGGTATTGGCGCGTCCCGATGGTCAGCGCGACCCGGCGTATCTGGTCCAGGAAATTCAGGACCGTCAGGTCGGCGTGGTGCAGTTCGTGCCCGCGTTGCTGCAACAGTTCGTCGATCTCGATGAAAGCGCCCGTTGCGTCAGCCTGACCGACATCGTCTGTGGCGGCGGCGAACTGACCGCAGCCATGGCGGCACAGGTCCGCCTGCGTCTGCCACAGGTCCGTCTGCACAATGTCTATGGTCCGACCGAAGCCACGGTGGACTGCAGCGTCTGGACCCTGGAGCCTCATGACCCGGCTCCGGAATCGGCCTTGCCAATCGGTCGCGCAATCAGCAACACGCGACTGTATGTGCTGGACGACTATGACCAGCCGGTGCCGCAAGGCGTGGTGGGTCAGTTGCACATTGGTGGCGCGGGTGTCACCCGTGGCTACCTGAATCTGCCTGACATGCAGGCCGAACGCTTCATCGACAGCCCGTTCGTACCCGGTGACCGCCTGTATCGCAGCGGCGATCTGGTTCGCCAGCGGGCAGATGGCCAACTGGAATTTCTCGGCCGCAACGACTTCCAGGTCAAGCTGCATGGCCTGCGCATCGAACTGGGCGAGATCGAAGCGCGTCTTAGCGCCCATCCAGCGCTGCGTGAAGTGGCTGTGCTGCTGCATGGCGAACGTCTGGTGGCCTGGTTCAGCTGTCGCGAAGGTCATTCGGCACCTGGCATCGAAGCCTTGCGCGCTCATGTGATGGCGCAACTGCCGGATTACATGGTGCCGACCGCCTATGTCGCGCTGTCGGCCTTACCTCTGAGCCTCAACGGTAAGCTGGACCGCGCAGCGCTGCCGGAACCGGACGCAAGCGCAGTGCTGAGCCGCCACTACGAAGCGCCGCTGTGCGAAACCGAAGCACTTCTCGCCGAACTCTGGGCCGAGCTGCTGAACGTCGCCCGAGTAGGGCGTCAGGATCACTTCTTCGAACTGGGCGGCCATTCGCTGCTCGCCGTCACGCTGATCGCACGCATGCGCAAGCTGGGCATGAGCGCCGACATTCGCGTGCTGTTCGCCCAGCCAACCCTGGCTGCGCTGGCCAGCGCAGTCGGCACTGACAACGCGCTGCAGATTCCGGCGAACCGGATCGATGCGGATTGCCGTTACATCACACCGGACCTGTTGCCGCTGGTGCAGCTGGATCAGGAGGCCATCGACCGGATCGTCGCCCATGTGCCTGGCGGTGCTGCCAATGTGCAGGACATCTACCCGGCCGGGCCGTTGCAGGCCGGCATCCTTTATCACCACCTGGCCGCTGGCGACAGCGACCCGTACCTGCTGCAACCTCGATTCACCTTTGCTGATGAGACACGTCTGGACGCGTTCTGCGGCGCGTTGCAACAGGTGATCGAGCGTCACGAAATCCTGCGCACGGCGCTGTTCTGGGAAGGCTTGCAAGCTCCGGTGCAGGTCGTGTGGCGCAAGGCGACACTGCGTGTGGATGCGGTTGAACTGCAGGATCTGGACGACGCTCCGCGCATGGACCTGACCCAGGCACCGCTGCTGCATCTGGTACACGCTCATGATCCGGCCACGGGGCTGATCGCTGCGGCGCTGCGTTTCCATCACGTGGTCATGGACCATGTGGCACTCGATGTACTGGGCCAGGAGCTGCAAAGCATCCTGCTGGGCGACCACGCGCAGCTGGCCGAGCCTGTTCCGTACCGCAACTACATCGCTCAGGTGCTGCAAGGCCCGGACGATGCCGCCCACGAAGCGTTTTTCCGCGAACAACTGGGCGACATCGATGAGCCGACGCTGCCGTATGGCCTTGCCTTCGCCTCCCAGGAAGACATTCCCCACGAGGCACGTCTGGTGCTGGACGACGCCCTATGCCACAAGGTGCGCGATCAGTCGCGTCTGCTGGGTGTCAGCGCCGCCAGTCTGATGCACCTGGCCTGGGCCCAGGTGCTCGGGCACTTGTCGGGACGCGAAAGCGTGGTCTTCGGCACGGTACTGCTGGGCCGCCTGCACGGCACCGAAGGTGTGGAACGGGCGCTGGGTGTGTTCATCAACACCTTGCCGCTGCGCATCGAACTGGGCAGCCAGTCGGTGCGCGATGCTGTGCTCGACACTCACCGCAGGCTGACCGGTCTGCTGGCCCACGAGCATGCGCAACTGGCGCTGGCCCAGCGCTGCAGCGCACTGCCCGCGGGCGCTCCGCTGTTCAACACCTTGCTCAACTACCGTCACAGCGCGGCACACAAAGCCGCTGACAACGCGACTGTGCAGGCCTGGCAAGGTATCGAGGTGCTGAACGCCGAGGAACGCAGCAACTATCCACTGACCCTGAGCGTCGATGATCTGGGCGAAGGTTTCAGTTTCACGGCGCAGGCCACGCCGGGCATCGAACCGCAACGGATCTGCGATTACCTGCACGAAGCGCTGACGCACGTGATTCTGGCGCTTGAGCAGCAGCCGGACACGGACATGACGCAACTGGCCATTTTGCCTGCTGCCGAGCGTCAGGAACTGCTCAGCGTGTTCAACGATACCCGCCGTGATTACCCACGCAAACAGCCTGTGCACCGTCTGTTCGAACAGCGTGCCGCCCGGCATCCTGATCGTGTGGCCGCCGAGCATGGCCAGCGTTCGATGACCTACGGTGAACTGAACGCGCAGGCCAACCGACTCGCTCATTACCTGATCGAACAGGGCGTTGCGCCCGACGATCATGTCGCTATCGTCCTTCCGCGTTCACTGGAACTGCTGATCGGCCAACTGGCTGTGAGCAAATGCGCCGCGACCTTCGTTCCGCTGGATGTCAATGCACCTGCGGAACGCCAGAGCTACATGCTGGATGACTGCCAGGCCGTCTGCGTGCTGACTCGCAGCACGGCGACCATCAACGCGGCAACGCGCCGTATCGATCTGGACAGCCTTGATCTGAAAGGCCTGCCGAGCCATGACCCGGAGCTGGCGCAGGGTTCGGACACGGCGGCCTACGTCATGTACACCTCTGGCTCCACCGGCGCGCCCAAAGGGGTGCGTGTGCCGCATCGCGGTATCGCCCGTCTGGTGCTGAACAATGGCTATGCCGATTTCAACGAACATGACCGCATCGCCTTTGCGTCCAACCCGGCGTTCGATGCCAGCACCATGGAAGTGTGGGGTGCCTTGCTCAATGGCGGGCAGCTGTGTGTGGTTGACCATGAAACGCTGGTCGATCCGGTTCGCTTCAGCGCCTTGCTGATCGATGCCCGAATCAGCGTGCTGTTCATTACCACGGCGCTGTTCAACCAGTACGTGCAACAGATTCCGCAAGCCCTGCAAGGCCTGAGGCTGCTGCTTTCTGGCGGCGAACGCGCAGACCCTGCCAGTTATCGGGCGCTGCTGAGCCAGGCGCAGGGCCTGCGCCTGTTCAATGGCTACGGGCCGACCGAAACCACCACGTTTGCCGCTGTATGCGAAGTGAGTGCGATTTGCGAGGGCGACGAGAGCGTGCCGATTGGCCGTCCTATCGGCAACACGAGTATTTATGTGCTGGATGCCCACCAACGTCTGGCGCCCAAAGGGGTGACGGGCGAGCTGTACATCGGTGGCGACGGCGTGGCGCTGGGCTACCTGAATCGCCCGGAGCTGAGCGTCGAGAAATTCCTTGTCGACCCGTTCAGCGATGAACCAGGCGCCATGATGTACCGCACCGGCGACCTCGGTCGCTGGATGGAAGACGGTCAGCTGGAATGCCTGGGACGCAACGACGATCAGGTCAAGATCCGTGGCTTCCGTATCGAGTTGGGTGAAATCGTCAGCTGCCTGCACCAGTTGCCGGGCATTGGCGAAACCGTGGTACTGGCTCGCGAAGACGAACCGGGCAACGTGCGGCTCGTGGCCTATTACACCAGCCATGAAGAAGACACGCTGCTTGCCCCGGAACAGATGCGCGCGCACTTGCAGGCCAGCCTGCCGGACTACATGGTGCCGACGGCGTTCATCGAGCTGAAGACGCTGCCCCTGACAGCCAACGGCAAGCTGGATCGTCGTGCGCTGCCCAAGCCCGAGCGTTCGGCATTGTTCGGGGTGAATTACGAAGCGCCTGAAGGCGAGTTCGAAGTGGCACTGGCCGAGATCTGGGCCGAGGTGCTGCAGGTCGAGCGAGTTGGCCGTCACGACCATTTCTTCGATCTGGGCGGGCATTCGCTGCTGGCCATGCGCATGGTGTCTCAGGTTCGCCAGCAACTGGGCGTGGAACTGCCGCTGGGTGAGTTGTTTGCCCTCGGTGAGCTGGCCGCTGTGGCGGCCGCGTTGTCTGGCGTGGCCCGCAGCGAATTGCCTTCGATTCTGCCGGTGAAGCGCGACCAGCCAATGCCATTGTCCTTCGCCCAGCAACGGCTGTGGTTCCTGGCACAGATGGACGGCGGCAACGAGGCCTATAACATCCCGATGGCACTGAGCCTTGAAGGCGCGCTCGACGTCACTGCACTGACGCGAGCCCTGGCGCGTATCGTCGAACGCCACGAAACCTTGCGCAGCCGGTTCGTGGCCAGCGGCGACAGTGCGCAAGTGCTGTTCGTGCCCACGCCCGCCGACGCCAGGCTGTTGGTCGAGGACATTCGTCACGCTCCCCTGAGCCTGGAGGCGTGTCTGCGTGCCGAGGCAGTCGCCCCGTTCGACCTGGCCCACGGCCCGCTGATCCGCGCCCATCTGCTGCAGGTTGCGGATGAGCGTCATGTGCTGCTGCTGACCGTGCACCACATCGTCGCTGATGGCTGGTCGATGGGCGTACTGACACAGGAACTGCTCGCGCTGTACCCGGCGTTCTGTCAGGAACAGCCTGACCCGCTGCCACCGCTGGCGATCCAGTACGCCGATTATGCTGTGTGGCAACGTCGCTGGCTGACCGGTGAGCGTCTGCAACACCAGGCCGCCTACTGGCGCCAAGTGTTGGAAGGCGCGCCGACACTGCTCACCTTGCCGACCGACCGTCCGCGTCCTGCGCAACAGGACTTTGCAGGCGCCAGCCTCGCGTTGCAGCTGGATACAAGGCTTGCGGCCGATCTGCGCAAACTGGCGCAACGCCAGGGCGTCACGTTGTACATGGCACTGATGGCCGCCTGGGCCACGACGCTCACACGTCTCTCCGGTCAGGCCGAAGTGGTGATCGGCAGCCCGGTGGCGGGACGCGGTCGTACCGAACTGGAAGACCTGGTCGGCCTGTTCGTCAACACCCTGGCCGTGCGCATCGACACCTCGGGCAGTCCGAGCGGTGAGGCGCTGCTGGCGCAGGTCAAGGCGCGTGTACTTGAGGCGCAGGACCATCAGGACCTGCCGTTCGAGCAGGTCGTGGAAGTGGTTCGCCCGACACGCAGCCTGGCCCATGCTCCATTGTTCCAGACCACACTGAACTGGATGCCGGGTAAGCACGTTGCCGTACCGCTTGGCGGTCTGGTGGTGGCGCCTGTCGAACAGGTCAGTCAGGTGTCCAAGTTCGACCTGTCGCTGAGCCTGAGCGAGCAGGGCGAAACCCTGGTCGGCTCGCTGGACTACGCCACGGCGCTGTTCGACGAAGCGACGGCGCAGCGGTATCTGAACTACTTCGTGCAGATCCTTGAAACGCTGGCGACTCATGAGCACACGCGGCTTGATCGCGTTGCTCTGGTCGGCGAGCAGGAGCGGCGTTACCTGTTGGAAACGCTCAATGCGACTGCCGTGGCGGTGGATAACGAGCAGACGGTGCACGCCATTATCGAAGCCCGTGCAGCCAGCGCGCCCGAAAGCGTTGCGGCACAGGTCGGCGAGCGTCGTCTGAATTACGGCGAGCTGAACCTGCGTGCCAACGCGCTGGCCCATCACCTGATCAG
>NZ_JARVSO010000059.1:0-7813 GCF_030209155.1 Pseudomonas sp. fls2-241-TYG-175
CCACGACGCCCGGTGTTTGCTGCGCGACAGCGCTACGTCGAAGACGTGGTGGCGCTTCCCACATTCCACTGTGTGCTGTGGAACGCGGCATGAGCATCGCTCACCGCAAATCAGTACGACTTGCAAACAACCGAAGCGCCAGCCCGCCGAGCAGGGCGGTCAGCAGCCCCATTGTCACGATGATCACGCGAATGCCCAGCGGCCCGGCCAGCAGCGCGACCAGCAGGCCGGCAAACGGCTGTGACAGATTGTTCAACAGCGTCATGACGCCCACGGTCTTGCCGAAATCTTGCCGGGGTATGACCTGTTGGCGGATGCTGCGCATGTAGACGTTGAACATCTTGTCGAACCCGACGATCAGCAGAAAGCCCGCCGCGTAGCCACTAAGGGCTGGACTCAAGGCGCAGATCAAGGCCCCGCTGGTAATCATCACGTACGACACCATACCGAGCGCCCGCATCGGTATCACCACCCGTGCCAGGAAAAACAGGATCAGAATGGTCGTCGCTGCGCCCGCCATCTGCAGTCCCGCATAGCGTTCCTGATCACTGCCGTATTCACCGATGACCATGGCAGCGGAGGTCGCCAGTGTCACGCCGACGATCAGGTTCACTCCGGCCGCCAGGGTGATGAGTTTCTTCAGTTCGGTGAGGCGCCGAATATGCCCGACCGCAATGCTTAATGATTGCCAGGCGCTGTCGTGCTTCTGCTCGAATACCTCGGGGTTCAGGCGGCGAGTGCGTTGCCAGATGAGCGTGGCCAGGTCCGCCAGCAGAAACAGAGCCGCGCAAGCCAGCACCACCCAGTGCCATGCCCACTCGTTCAGCAACAGCACGGCCACCAACGGACCAAGCACCAGCCCTGTCTGATCGGCAATCTGAGAGTAGGAGAGCGTGCGTGCATAGCTGTAGCGCGGGAATACGTGCGGCATCAGCACTTCACGCGCCATCACGCCCTGAGTGGTCAGCACGCCGCATAACGCCGACAGCAGGACCAGCCAGACAAGTCCGCCGAAAACGATGTACAGCAGCATCGCCAGCAGGCACAGAAGTGCCCGGTACACCTGACTGATGTGAAGGATTCGGATCGGAGAGAATTTATCGCACAGCGCTCCGCAGATCGGAAACGCCAGAAAGCGTGGCAGTGACTCGGCAAAGAACGCCAGCCCGGCCCATGACGCGCTGTTGGTGGTCTTAAAGACGACCAGTGGCACGATGAAAAGAAGAATCTGATCGGCCAGTCGCGACAGAAACAGAGCGCTGAAAAACGCCAGATAATCCTTGCTCACGCGACACTCCTTCTGGCGATGATTCTCAATGCCACATCAAGGAGGGTGGCGCAATCCGTGCGCTTGAATCTATCCGACTTTTTTATCTCATACGGCGATTCGTATCAGACGTCGAAGAAATCGACCTTGCCGTTTTCCAGGCTGTAATACGCTCCGACGACCTTGACGGTGCCAGCCTTGATCGGGTTCATCAGGGCTGGCTCGGAAGCGGAGCGCAGACGGGTCACGGTACGCTGGATGTTGCTTTTGACGGAATCTTCCAGAAGGTCTTTGCTTTTCTTGCCCTTGGCTGTCAGGACCGCAGGAATGATCGGCTCGATCATCTGACCGATAGCGCCTTGAAAGACCGTGCCGTCTTCGACCACCGAAACGGCAGCAGCCACGGCACCGCATTTTTCGTGACCCATGACCACGACCAGCGGAACGCCGAGCTGGCTGACACCGTATTCGATCGAGCCCAGTGCGGTGGTGTCGACCGTGTTGCCGGCGTTACGCACGATGAACAGTTCACCCAGCCCACGGCCGAACAGCAGTTCCGGCGGAACGCGCGAATCCGAGCAGGAAATCAGGATGCAGAACGGCGTCTGGCCCTTGGCTATTTCCAGACGGCGATCACGGTTGCCTTCCGTTTTGATGGTGGTGTCTTTCATGAACGCATCATTGCCGTCGCGCAATGCTTTCAATGCCTGGTCGGCAGTCATGTTGGTGCGAGGCGAGGTGGGCGAAGCGGCGTGAGCAATGGAAGGCATTTGCATCAGTGCGGCGGCGGCCGGAAGGCAGCAGGCACCCTGAAGAATCTTGCGGCGTGACAAGGACGAATTCATAAAAAGCCTCAGGCTTGTTAACTGTCGATAAGGGGGCGAATTCAGCGCCCGATGCCATTGTGTTTCGGGCGCAGAATCCGTTCACTTCATACAGTTAATGGAAATTATTTTCCAATTATATTTGTCATCTTTGTCACAAAATCTTCACCGAAAAGTCATCTGGCCCAGCAGTATGTTCCTTCATCCAATCGCACTGTTTACGTCCTCAAACGCGCCATACCGGACGGTTTTCAAGGTTGATCGTCCAGTGAGGCCGACCTGGAACGATGCACACGCCACCCACCCAACGCAGGTGCTGCGCGTGGTCCAGCCAATAAGCGCCCCCGTCGAGTACTCGCTCACCCAAGGCGGTCAGTGCCAAAGTCCGCTGCGGCCATTTCAGGAGCGTTTCTGTTTCTTTCAGCAAAGGAGCCTCCGAGTCGATCAGCGGACGCAGCAGCGCTTGAAACATCATGTCACCTAAAAAAGGCAACGGGTCGCGCTTGTCCATCAGTTCAGCGAAGACGCCACCAAAAGTGGTCGGGCCTGCTTCCTGAAGATACTGCAATGAAAGGCGCTCGGTGAGCGACAGCCCGTCGTCGCTGCCCGGCAGCTCTTGAAGCTGTCGCAACAACGCTGGAGCCAGCAGTCGCAGAGGCAGTTTCGGGTCATGAGCCAGAGCGGCCAGTGCAACAGGCGAGGCATCGCAATAGGCTCGCCATGCCTTGCGAGCGCAGTCCAGCATGTCCTGAGTCACCGGCTTGCGCTGTGGCCACAGCCAGGCAAGAACGTCGGGTGCCAGCTGCCCAATGCCGATGAAACGCTGAATTCCCGGCACCCGGTCCACTTCGATGAGTTCAAGCCGTGGCGGCAGTCGCTCCAGGCTAGCGAGGGTCTTGATCAGAAAGAGCTGGTCGTAAGCATCGGCCTCGCACCACAGGACATTGTGTTGATCGCTGCCCAACTGTTCGAGACGTCCATATTCCTCGTCTGTCCTGCGTGCGACATCGGCGCGATTCATATCAAAGGTTGCGCTGATGAAGTCACTGCGCTGCGCTCGAAATTCTGCGTCCGGCATGTCCTGAACCGGCCCCATGCACAGCGGGTCGCTGAGCATGTGGAACGAGCCTTTGAAACCGGCCAGTTGCAGGCTGTGGGCGATGTCGTTGCCGCACCGCCAGTGCACGGTCCGTGGCTCGTCGCTGGCGTGGAAGTCAGGGTGCTGCGCGGCAAAGGCAACGGCGTCGACATGGGCCTTCAGCTTGGGCCAGCTGCTGAAACCCAGCTGGCGCGCAATCAGCCACTGTGCGTCGCAAAGTGCGGGGGCAAGCGCTCGGCCGGACGTGCCTAGCAGTGCGAGCTGATCGGGGGCATTGCCCTGCTTCAGGCGCTGCAACAGTTCCTTTGCGCGCTTGCGCTGTTGCTCAAGGTTGATGCGGCCGTCCTGGGAACGGAAATCGGTATTGATGGACATACGAGCTCCTTGTACAAACCTTGTCCGCTTGAAGGTCGGGAGTCGTAATGACAAGAGGGTGATGCAGTGTCCTGGGCGCAGCCCTTTCCGCGGATGGAGGCGTGGAGGCGCCGGGCGCAAATATAGACGACCCCGGGCCTGCGCACAAACCTTCTAGACTTTGCGCCTCTGCCGCGCGATAAAAGCAGACACGCTCATCTGCCCACTCAAGCCACTCATGAAGTCAGCCAACTGGATCGACCTCGCTCAGGACCGGGATACCGGGATCGAGACGTTGCGCGCCCATTTTCGTGGGCACGCCTACGATCCGCACTGGCATGACAGTTATCTGGTCGGCGTCACGGAGCAGGGCGTGCAGCAGTTTCACTGTCGCAGACAACGGCATGCCAGCACCTCGGGCCAGGTGTTCATGCTTGAACCCGGTGAGGTCCACGACGGCGACGCGCCGAATGCCGATGGTTTTACCTACCGCATGCTGTATCTGGACCCACACTGGATCGGCCGTGAACTGACGTCGTTATTCGAAGACGCACCGCAGGGCTTCCAGCCAGGTTTTGCCAGCACGCTGGTGCGTGACCCGCGGCTGGCCCAGTCCATCCTGTTTGCCTTTTCGGCGCTGCATGGCCAGGAGTCGCGCATCATCCGGCAGAGTGCGCTGGACGGTTTGCTGGAACGGCTGACCGCCCATGTGCACTGGCGGGCGAGACAGGAACATGACCCTCGATTGCCCTTGGTCGCCCTGCGTGCCCGGGATTATCTGCATGCCCATTTTCGGCGTGATCTGGGGCTGGACGAACTCGCGCTGGCCTGTGGCGTGGACCGTTTCAGGCTGACCCGCGCCTTCAAGGCTGCCTTTGGTCTGCCACCCCACGCTTACCTGGTGCAGTTGCGGCTGTCCATGGCGCGCAGGCTTCTGGCCCGTGGCGCGCAGCCTGTGGAGGTCGCCAGCGATCTGGGGTTTGCCGATCAGAGTCATCTGGGCCGCTGGTTTCTGCGCGCCTACGGCCTGACGCCTGCGGCGTATCGCACACGCTGCACAGACCTTCCAGACTGACATCGTTCATTGCGCGAGCATGACGGCCTGTCATTCAGGAGTCCGGTCATGCTTTCGTTTCTGCTGTTCGCGTTCGTCGCCTCAATCACCCCCGGCCCCACCAATCTGCTGGTGCTGAGCAACAGCGCCCGTTACGGTCTGAAAGCCAGTCTGCCGATCATTCTCGGTGCCTGCATGGGCGCCGCAGGGCTGGTGCTGCTGGTGGGCACCGGCGTCGGTCGTTCGTTGATGCAAGTGCCTGCCGTACAGCCCGTAATGGCTGCCATCGGCGTCGGCTGGCTGACCTGGCTGGCGTGGAAAATTTTCAACAGCCCGGCTGACCCCGTGAGCCCCGATGACAGCCGTCCACGCCTCGGATTCGTCGGCGCGGCGGGTCTGCAAGTGGTCAACCCCAAGACCTGGATGATGGCGCTGGCTGTCGTCAGTGTGTTCAGCCAGGGAACCGTGGCCCACTTGGCGCTCGCGTTCTTCCTCGTGTCGCTGCCGTGTCTGGCCTGCTGGGCGCTGTTGGGCGCAGGGTCCGCACGTTTGCTCAAGTCCGCGCGCGCCCTGCAGTGGCTGAACAGGAGCATGGCGGTGTTGCTGCTGGTGTCTGCCTGGGCGGCTTACCTGCGTTGAACCGTCTGCATTGCAAGGGTGAGTGTGTTCAGATCTGCATCAGGAGCTTCAGTCATTCGCGCAAGCAGTCCGGATAACGTCGGGTCCGAATGACCTGTTCGCCTTGAATAGAGTCATTATGACTCTGTCATTTTGACTGTCATGATCGCTTTGCTCCTGATTTTATTGGGTTTTTCAGTTGGCACGTGGGTTGCTCTATCCAGGTATCGAAACGTTCTGGAGCTGACCCATGCTGACCGACATTCAACGTGACATCGTCAAGGCAACCGTCCCGATTCTGGAGGTGGGTGGCGAAGCGCTGACCACGCACTTCTACCAGATCATGCTGCGCGACTACCCTGAGGTTCGGCCGCTGTTCAATCAGGCCAATCAGGCCAACGGTGCTCAGCCTCGTGCTCTGGCCAATGCGGTGCTGATGTACGCCCGCAACATTGATCGTCTGGAGAACCTCGGTCCGCTTGCCAGCCAGATCGTCAACAAGCACGTGGCGTTGCAGATCCTGCCCGAGCATTACCCTATCGTCGGAACGTGCCTGCTGCAGGCGATCCGCGAAGTGTTGGGTGCCGAAACGGCGACTGACGAGGTGATTGCTGCCTGGGGCGAGGCGTATCAGCAACTGGCTGACATCCTCATCGGCGCCGAACATGAGGTGTACGAAAACATCGCCGCCGCTCCAGGCGGCTGGCGTGGCGGGCGTATGTTCAAGGTTAAAGCCAAGACACCGGAAAGCGACGAGATCACCTCGTTCTATCTCGAGCCTGTGGACGGTCAGCCGGTCATTGCGCACAAGGCCGGTCAGTACATTGGCCTGCGTCTGACAGTGAAGGGGCAGGAAATCCGTCGTAATTACTCGCTGTCAGCTGCATCGACAGGCATCGGCTATCGCATCAGCGTCAAGAAAGAAGTGGGCGGGGTGGTTTCGAATTACCTGCATGAACAGGTTGAAGCGGGTGATGAGCTGGAGCTGTTTCCACCGTCCGGCGAGTTCACCCTGATCGAAGGCAGCAAGCCGCTGGTGTTGGTCAGTGGCGGTGTCGGCATCACGCCAACCCTGGCGATGGCCGAAGCCGCTTTGGAGGCTGGCGGTCGGGACGTGGTGTTCATCCACTACGCGCGGCATGCCGGGGCGCATGCATTTCAGGCAGTGCTCAAGGATTGGCAGGCACGCTATCCGCAGTTTCGTGCCCATGTTGTCTATAACGACACGGTTGCTGATCCTGCCCAACCCAACATTGTCGGCCTGCCTGCGGTGGCGCATCTGCAACAGTGGTTGCCTGCGAACCGGGACGTCGAAGCTTACTTCCTCGGTCCCAAGCCGTTCATGGCGTTCATCAAGCGGGCGCTGCACGATCTGGGTATCCCGGACGAGCAGAGTCATTACGAGTTCTTCGGTCCGGCTGAAGCGCTGGTCTAGTGGTTACAGCGTGCCCTTGTCTGCGCACAGGCAGGCGAGGGCGCGGGTGATGTCCTGTTTGAGCTGTTCGGTCTGAAGGCCCGGATACTGATCGAACATGTGCGGCACGCCGGGGTACACGTGCAATTCCACCGGCACGCCGGATCTGGAAAGCGCGAGCGCGAAGGCTACGTCTTCTTCTAGAAACAGGTCGAGCGCACCGACGCTGATGAAGCTTGGCGGCAGCCCGGACAGGTCATTGGCCAGTGCGGGTGAAAACAGCGCTGCCCGATCATCGTCCAGTGCGTATGCACCTTGCAGGCATTCCCAGCAGAACCGGTTCGCTTCGCGAGTCCAGCTCAGGGTTCCGGTGGTGGGGTTGTCCGCTGACGAAGTGGTCGAGCCGGTGCGGTGGTCCAGCATCGGATAGACCATCAGCAGCCCGGCCAGCCGATACTCGTTTCTGTCCCGCGCCATGATCGACACGGCAGCAGCCAGACCACCGCCTGCGCTGTGGCCCATCACCATTACCTTTTGCGTATCCACGCCGAGTGCCAGCCCTTCGTTGAAGATCCAGGCCAACGCCGCGTAGCAATCTTCAAGCGGGATGGGGAAGGGGTGTTCGGGCGCAAGTCGATAGTCGACGGCCACGATCAGGACATTCAGCTCGTTGGCCAGATCGGCAAGATAATCGTCAGCCATCTCGGGACGGCCCAGCACGAAACCGCCGCCATGGATGTAAAGCAGCGTGGCGAGTTTTTGCGCAGGCTTGAGGCTGTGTTCCGGGCGATAGATGCACAGCCTGATCTGATCCTTCTGTGTCCAGTACTGCTCGTTCCTCGCCTCGTTTGGCTGTTTCCAGGCATCGTCTACACGGCGTCTGATCGCGGGCAGGTTATCGAGCGTCCAGACGCTGGAAGGCTCGTCGAGGAAAGCCTTGTAGGCCGGGTCGAGCAGGTGGTGGGTATTCATCGTTCACTCTCATCAAAAAGTGCAGCAGACACCGGGCTGTTTAAGATGCCCCGATGTCTTTGATACGGCGCGGTCTTGCAGCAAACACCGGACCGTGGGAGGCGGCTTGTCGGCGATGAACGATGACGCGATTTTCCTGACATACCGCGTCGACTGCATCGCCGGCAAGCCGCCTCTTATCAAACAACCTATAACTTACTGAAGAAACTGG